>NZ_KI783301.1:2607873-2914597 GCF_000510645.1 Thermicanus aegyptius DSM 12793
GGTTCCGACCCGTCCACATCGATCTTGATCACATCCGCCTTACACTCCGGCAAGTAGTCGGATAAAATCACGGTATCGACCTGTTGATGTTCCGAAGCTTCCGTCGCAATCAGAGCGCCTCCCCCGGTTTCCGGAACAACAAGCCGTGCCGTCCCGGCCTGATCAGATAACGCCAAGGGATGCCAGTCTACCTGGCGAAAACCGTTTATCATGAGGCTCTTTTTCACGTTTTCAACCATTTTGGCATTCGGTTCAAACGCATGAACTTTTCCGCTCTTTCCGACCTTCATTGCCGCCAGCAAAGAATAATAACCGCAATGCGCGCCTATATCCAATACCGTCATGCCGGGTTTTAAACGATCGAGAAACGCATCGCTAACCCATTTTTCCCAAAAACCATAATACATGATGTTTGCTTGAATAATGTCCCTTGGATCCAAATAGATCTTCGGCCCGTAGTACAAAGCCGTGAGAACGGTGTGATCCTCCACATAATAAACGGGTCTAATCATGTTATCCCTTCTTACCTCATGTTTCGATAACGAGCAACAAAAAAAGGTTAGTATCGGGCCCATTTTCAGGCAAATCAACGGGCCATTGTTCAGGAACAGAATTGCCATACATGCATATACTATGATAACCATTTGTGACGATGGCCTATTTGAATGCGAAGGAGGTACAGGGGAGAATGAGTTTACCGGATCATCCGGTAGGGAAATCCATGCCCACGATGAAAGAAGTCATCATAGATTTGCTTCATTCCATCGCACTGGAAGAGATCGCGTTGTCACATCTGTTAAATGCGGAATCGGAGAAAATACAGGCTTTTGTGGGCAAAAAACTGGATTTCCCTACTTGCCCGACAAATGCGGAAATTGCCAAATTCAATCGTGAAACGAGCAAGTTTTTGGAAGTAATCGTTATGAAAGAGTGGTTGCTGCTTCGTAAATTGGAAAACATCATTTTTTTGAAAGAGGAGTCGCTGCCATGTCCGATCGAGATATGCGAGGAGGAATGAAGGTAGGTGGAATCGGGAAACCGGATGTCGTAAGTTTGAAAGCCTATGGAGATTCTCTGGATGAACTGGAGAAATCGTTGTTTGGCATGATCAAATCTTATATAGACTTTCATACGGCTTTGCAGAAAAGAATGCAATTAGACGGGGAATGGAACCGGACGGCGGCAGGATCGATTCGGTACAGCACCTTAAGCTGTCTAAACTCAATTCTCTCTCTGCAGACACAGTTATTAAAAAAGTTCGAGACGTTAAATGATTCGGGTTACATGATCGGTGATTCGTCGGATGGATCGGCGTACGGCCTCAATGAGGCCGACGCCTTGGAAACCATTCGCCCGCTATGGTCACGGCCGGAGGATTGGAGGAAAATACGGGAGATACTCTTGGAAATCAACCGGTACAAGGATAAAAAGAGAAATATTGTAAACAGGATCCTTACTACAGCGGTAAACACCAGACCTTGGATCAATCCTACTTTCGTTCGCAGAAGAAAATCGTGACGAAACAATCTTATTGATCCGATAACTTCCCCATTACCCTTTTATGTCCCTACGATCGGAAAGGTTGGCGAGACTTGAATCAAGTCCAGAATGTTGTCAAATTTGAATTGGAGCAGCATTTCCTTTTTAATGACGTCTTCCAAGGTTCTGCGGACACTTTGATCGACAAACAGCAAATTCGAAATGGTCACTTCTGCCGGAGTCAACGTAGAGGTCGTTGGGGTAAGTGTTCCCAATACGAATTGCAGTTTCTCCGCCTCCGCGTTCATAATATGCGCCAGAGCCAATTCTTCAAGGGCAATGGAAGATAATAACAAGGGGATCGTCTGACCAACGGTAATGCTGACACTGGGTGTAATATTCGGGATACTTGCTTGGGTCATCGGTTCACCTCTTTCATCCAATAGAATGTTGAT
This sequence comes from Thermicanus aegyptius DSM 12793, assembly GCF_000510645.1. Classification (NCBI taxonomy): domain Bacteria; kingdom Bacillati; phylum Bacillota; class Bacilli; order Thermicanales; family Thermicanaceae; genus Thermicanus; species Thermicanus aegyptius. The sequence goes on from NZ_KI783301.1 coordinate 2,609,808, forward strand.
GCATTAGGATATCAACCACTATATCCTATTCTTCCGTAAGGTTTGCGACTCGGCTCTTGTACGATGCCAACCGTCTAATTCGAGTCGCGTTTCAAACGGACCAAGGCCGCTTCGGCTTCCGAATGGTTTGGGGTTAACGCCAAGGCATTCCGGTAACATCTTTCCGCCGTTTCCAAATCGTTCAATTTTTCGTAGCATAACCCTTTGCAATACCAAGCCTGAAAGCTTCCTAACCCTTTCTGCGTCAAATGCTTCAGGTTTTGCTCTCCGATTTCCAGACAGCGATCCAGTGCGCCTATGGCTTCCAAGGGTTTGTCGAGATGAAGCAAAATGACGGCTTTATAAAAAATCAGGTCGACATAATCGGGATACAGCGCTATGGCTTTTTCAATCGCCGGGTATGCGCCCTCGAAGCTTCTCATGCTGAGCAAAATAGAATATTTCAATTTGTAGAGCAGCGAAGGCGGAGTCTGGTTGGCCAAAATAAACAAGATGATCGACCGGTTCACATGCTGGAACGATAAGTTAAATTTTTGAGCGCGGTAATATTCGGCCGCCAAATGATAATGAAGCCAAGGATCGTTTTCGTTTTTAGCCACTTCCTCTTTTAATAGAGAGAGATTCCGCTCCGCCTTCCCCTTCTTTTTCACGTAATCATCCAAATAGCCATAATGCCATATCGTAATGGGTGCGGACCCAATCCGCTCCTTCTGATCGGGTCCGGGCAAGACTTCCTCCACATTGAGCGTTTCATGGATTCGTTGGTGAAAGCGGAATCCGATCCGGTTCCGGAACAACCGCGGATGTGCGATCGTAATCACTTGGTTCCGATCCGCCCGGGCTCCGTAATAATTGTTTAACCGAAAGGAGTACAGATCATAGGCTTCGGACGCAGTCAGTTCCCGCAACTCATCCGGGCTTGCCTCGATCTCCTCGTCCGCGTCGAGCCATAAAATCCATTCTCCCTGCGCCAGGGAGAGGCTATAATTGCGCGCTTCGGAAAAATCGTCATTCCACCTGAAAGAAAATACTTTTGCCCCCAAAGACCGGCATATGGCATCGGTTCCATCGGTGGAACCCGTATCCACAACAATGATTTCATCGACGAGAGGTCCGGCGCTCTCCAGACACCTGGCGATGCAATCCGCCTCATTTTTGACAATCATGCAAAGGGATAATCGTACTGAGTCGCTCAAAAAGAACACTCCTTCCTCTCCTTTTTACATCAGAATATGTGTAATCAACGCGCAAAGTGAAGCCCATACTTGTGCAAGCCCCGTTACATATGATGATATATCCGTTTCATTCCAGTTCGTGTTCGAGGGTGAAGCTTGATGGCGGAACTATTCACGATCGCCTGGGAAGGGAAGTTTTTTGAAAACCAAAGCTTGGCCATGGTAAACCGGCAAATTGTTTCCCGCTTACAAAACGATACCCGTCTCACATGGCGGCTGATCACTCCGGAATTACAGCCGGTCTCCATGCTTGATCCGAATCATGCCCGACATTCCGAAAAACCCGCTGACATCTACGTGTCGCATCAATGGCCTCCAAGAATGGTACGGCCCGATTCGGCCGGCCGATGGATTTCCATGATCCCATGGGAATTCGGCGCCATCCCGGTCTCCTGGTACGTTCCTATGAAATATTGGATGGACGAGATCTGGGTATACAGCCGGTACAACAAAGATGGCTACGTCAAATCGGGCTTGCCTGAAGAAAAAATCCGCGTCATTCCGCTGGGCGTCGATGAACTGGTATTTCATCCCGACGTACAGCCCACATTCTTTGAAGGAGATGGCCGCTTTCGGTTTCTCTATGTCGGCGGGACGATTGCCCGAAAAGGTTTTGATCTGCTTCTTAAGGCCTACCTGGCGGAATTTAAAAAAGAAGAGCCCGTCTGTCTTATCGTCAAAGACCATGGAGTGGATACGCATTATCAAGGAATAACGATGGAACAACGCATTCGTGAAGCCGAAGCGAATCCCCTCTCCCCGGCCATCCAATATATCAACGAGCAGTTGACACCTGAACAATTGGCCTCTCTGTACCGCTCCTGCGATTGTTCGGTGTTTCCTTACAGAGGAGAAGGATTCGGCCTCCCGATGGTTGAATCGGCGGCTTGCGGAACGCCGGTCATCGTACCGGGGCTGGGACCGGCAGCGGAAATGTTCGGCGAGGAACATGCCCTGTTCATTCACGCCAAAGAACAGAGACAGGACGACAGAAAAGTCGGCGCGATGGAAACGGTTGACTTCCCATGGTGGATTGAGCCCGATTTGAATGACCTTCGACATCAAATGCGGTTCGCATACGAAAACAAAGACAAGTTGGCCGAAATGGGAAAACGCGCCAGCGTGTATGTTGGCTCCCGTTTTACCTGGAACAAAACGGCAGAAACCGTACGGAAAGCTTTGGAAACCATTCAAGCGCGGCAGAAGCCCCTCTCCTGGAACCCCGACGATATCCTTCGTACGGAGATCGAATGGGTGGAAAAGGACTTGGCCGACAATCAATCGGAACAGGCGCTCGGAAAATTGCAGGCACTCCTGCAGGTCTTCCCGAATGCCCTCCGGGTACGGTTACAAGCCGCGCATCTCTACATGCGGCAGGAAAAGTACTTGCCTGCCATCGGTCTCCTTGCCCCTTTATCCCGCGAGTTGGAAAAAGAGAAAGGCAAGGTCAACCATTTTTTGTACTCACAGGTCTGGGCTTTATTGGCCCTTTGTTACAGCGGGATTCAATCGTGGGCATTGGCCATCGACGCTTTTCGGAAAGCGGGTGAATCGAATCCCGAGATCCACGCGCTCAAAATTCCTTATCTTCATTCGGCGGTTCGATCTTCACATGTTCTCTTGGGATCGATCCATCAGGAGCTCGGGGACGCGTATTCGGCGTTAAACGATGACGTGAAAGCCAAAGAGATGTATAACAAGGCGTTAATCTATGACAGCCGGCTTCAGTCCGCCAAACTGCGTCTGGAGCATCTGAGGAAACGCCAACTTGCACTCAAAAACCAGATGAAACCCCTTCTTGACTTCAGCCGGCGCCTGTTGGAATCGACAGAACGGAATCAAGATGTCCGGTGGGTATCCGCCGGGGACGAGACCGTCTATCCGCACATCTTTGTTTTTCAAAGAAGAATTTGGAATTCGCTCTATATGCCCGGACAACTGGTGCGGATCATTTCTACAGCATCTTCAAGTCTTCCTGAACGGTCGGAAGCGCATGAGAACGAGGAAAGGAACGATTGGAACGGCGCCATCTTTTTCCTGGGAAAACAAAGCCCGCTTGACGGTTGCATCCAATGGTATCAATGGTGCATGCGCAACATAAGACCCGGCGGAAAGGTGATCCTTCACAGCAACGACCCGGCCAATCAGGCCTATCTTGCACTCCGTTCCTTGTTCGATTACGGCGGGTGGAATGAAAATGGAAAACATCCCATGAGGAGCATGGGAGGCCGGCAAGAGGGAGAATTTACGATCTTCCAATACGGGGGTTTTGGCGTTCTCTGGCAATCTCCTTTCTACAACGCTTCCGGCTACGCTTCGGAACAGAGACACTTTTTGAAAAGCTTGCAACCGTATCCGTTGCTCATTCAATTGAACGCTTGGGATGCGCCTACAGGCTCTCAGGAGGAGCAAAACGACGAGATATACGCCCACCGTGCCATACTGAAAGAAAGCCCGCTCATCCATTATCAGGCAGCTCCCGCCAACCTGTTCGCGCTCTCCCGGGCTCCGTTGTCCGTCGGACGCACGATGTTCGAGACCGACCGCTTGCCCATAGAATGGGTTCACAAACTGAATGAACTGACGGAGGTGTGGGTGCCCTCAACGTTTAACCAGGAGACGTTTGCAAACGCCGGTGTAATGGCAGAGAAAATTCACATTGTGCCCGGGACGATTGACGAAACCAAATACCATCCCCTGCAAGTTAAGCCCTATCCTCTTCCTGAAGCCCGCCGTTTCAAGCTGTTATCCGTTTTCGATTGGAGCATTCGGAAAGGATGGGATCTCCTCTTAAAAGCTTATTTAGAAAGTTTCACAAGTGAAGACGACGTCTCCCTGGTGCTGAAATTGAGCAAAATCAACGAACCTGCCGCTCAGGTGAATCAAGTGGTTGAACAAATGAAAAAGAAGAGCGGTTTAAAGCATCTTCCCCACATCATGGTGATCGATTCCCGCATGTCGGAAGAAGAAATGATCGGGCTGTACGCCGCCTGCGACGCCTTTGTACTGCCTACCCGGGGCGAGGGATGGGGAAGGCCTTTTATGGAAGCGATGGCTTTGGAAATTCCCGTCATCGGCACGAACTGGAGCGGGCATCTCGAGTTTATGAATGAGAAAAACAGTTATTTGATCGAGGTGGAACGTATGACACCGGTACCGGACAGCATGCCTCCACACTTTCACGGCCATATGTGGGCGGAACCGAGCGTGGAACATTTAAAAATGCTTCTGCTGGAAGTTTACCGGCACAGGGACCGGGCGAAAGAAAAGGCGAAAGAAGCGAGAAAGAGTCTCTTCCCTCGTTTTTCTTTGAAAGAAGTAGGCCGGATCATTTATAACCGGTTCGATCATCTGATCCGAAATTATTTGGAATGAGGGATGCTTTATGGATCGCGTCAGTGCATATTTGGGGAATTACACCTATTTGACACAGCTCAAGTACGGACCAAAAATATTTCTGGATACCCGGGAATTAAGCTTGACGGCCCATATCATTGCCGACGGATTGTGGGAGAGCTGGATTACGGAGGTGTTTGTGGCGAGTCTATCTCCAGGGGTGACCGTGCTGGATATCGGGGCCAATTGCGGCTACTATTCCTTGCTGGCAGCCCAGCTGACCGGTCCGTCAGGGCGCGTTCATGCGTTTGAGCCCAATCCTTTTCATCATGAAAACCTCATCAAAAGCAAATTGATTAACGGATTTAACCATCTGGAGATTCATCCCTTCGCTCTGAGCGATCGAAATGAGGAAATCATTCTGTACGCTCCCGCACACTTGACGGCTTCAGCCAGTATGTTCGAACATCTGCTTAAGCCGCTGCAGCATGTGGATACCATTCAGCCCGTACGCGTTCCCGCGGTCAAGCTGAGCGACAGACTCCCCGGTTTGAAAGCGGATGTGATCAAAATGGACATTGAAGGGGCGGAGCCGCTCATTTTGGACGAAGTGCTGGACATCATGGAACGGAGCGGAGAATCGAAACTTTTTATGGAATATAACCAGAAAGCCTGGCAAATGCAGGGACACGACTGCGAAGCGATTCTGAATCACATCACGGCGCGGAACTTTGAGCTTTACATCATTCGGCACGATCAAACGCTTCAAAGCGTTACTCCCGGCAGTTTAGTCGAAATGACGAGCGAAGCGACGCATTTTGACCTGCTGATTATCAAAGGGAATTGAAATCGAAACGGGAATTTCTATACAATGAATTGATTCCAAAAGATAAATATGCTACCATGAGGTCAACAACCGCATAAGAAAACGGGAGCTTGGAGGAAGCCAGGCTGAGAGGGCGGAGTTCTCTGCCGCCGACCGATAACCTGATCTGGATAATGCCAGCGTAGGGAATGGATCGCGTTCATCAACCGATCACAGAAAAGAAACCATGCGTCTTGGCGTATGGTTTTTTTTATTACCGAAGTTAAAAGAAGGAGGAAAGATAAGATGAAAAAAGTATATCTCCAAGGGTCACGCCCTGATCTATTGGTTCCCATGCGTAGGATCGAGCTATCCCCCACCCGTCATCTCAACGGAGAAACCCCCAACGAACCATTGCTCCTCTACGATACGAGCGGTCCGTACACGGATCCTGATGTGGCCATCGATGTGCGCAAGGGATTACCACAATTGCGTCAGAAGTGGATCTTGGAACGGGGAGATGTGGAGGAGTATCCCGGTCGTCCGGTAAATCCGGCGGATGATCGGTTTCATTCCGGGGAAAAAAATGAGCATATAAATCCGTTTCCCTTTCCAAGCCGTCATCCCCTGCGGGCCAAACCGGGAAAAACGGTGACCCAGATGCACTACGCCAAAAAAGGAATCATTACTCCGGAGATGGAGTTTATCGCGATACGAGAAAATGTGAGCCCTGAGTTTGTCCGCGAAGAAGTAGCCCGCGGGCGGGCCATCATCCCCGCCAACATCAACCACCCGGAATCGGAACCGATGATCATCGGCAAACATTTTTATACCAAGATTAATGCCAATATCGGCAACTCAGCCGTTACCTCTTCCATTGAAGAAGAAGTGGAAAAAATGACGTGGGCGATCCGATGGGGCGCCGATACGATCATGGATCTCTCCACCGGAAAAAACATTCACGCCACGCGGGAATGGATCCTTCGCAACTCTCCTGTACCGGTGGGAACGGTCCCGATCTATCAAGCGTTGGAAAAAGTAGGAGGAAAACCGGAAGAATTAACATGGGACATCTACCGCGACACCTTAATCGAACAAGCGGAACAGGGGGTCGATTATTTCACCATCCACGCCGGTCTCCTCTTGCGCTATATTCCATTGACCGCAAGACGGGTAACAGGCATTGTATCCCGAGGTGGCTCCATCATGGCTGCCTGGTGCCTTGCCCATCATGAAGAGAACTTCCTCTATACCCATTTCCGTGAAATCTGTGAGATTTTAAGAACCTATGATATTTCCCTCTCCCTAGGGGATGGGCTCAGGCCCGGCTCCATCGCCGATGCCAACGATGAAGCGCAGTTTGCCGAACTGACCACCTTGGGCGAACTGACCACCATCGCCTGGGAATATGATGTCCAAGTGATGATCGAAGGACCGGGGCATGTCCCGATGCACAAAATCAAAGAAAACGTGGAGATGCAGCAAAGAATTTGTCATGAAGCCCCGTTCTACACGTTAGGTCCCTTGACCACGGATATCGCTCCCGGTTATGACCACATCACTTCCGCCATTGGGGCAGCCATGATCGGCTGGTATGGCACGGCGATGCTCTGTTATGTGACGCCAAAGGAGCACTTGGGCCTTCCCAATAAAGAGGACGTGAAAGAAGGAGTGATCGCCTACAAGATCGCAGCCCACGCAGCCGACCTGGCCAAAGGCCATCCCGGGGCGCAAAAGTGGGATGATGCCCTCTCCAAAGCACGTTTTGAGTTCCGCTGGACAGATCAGTTTAATCTGTCCCTTGACCCCGAGCGGGCCAGGGAATACCATGATGAGACCCTCCCCGCCGAGGCGGCCAAAACCGCTCATTTCTGCTCCATGTGCGGCCCCAAATTCTGCAGTATGCGCATCACGCAGGATATTCGGGAATATGCGGAGAAAAAAGGGCTTAATCCGGAAGAAGCGGTTAAGAAGGGCATGGAAGAAAAGGCGGACGAATTTGTCCAAAAAGGTTCTTCGATCTACCAATAAGATGAAGAGATGTCGCTTAAGTCATTTGACTTTTATGTCCCACTTCTTCTTAAAAACTTACACAAAAAATAACATCCCGTTCCACACTATAGTGGTTCGGGTTTTTTTGTTTGAAACAGCCCACCGAAGTTATCATGCGAAATGATCGATGAGTAAAAACCCTTTTTTTCGAAAAATTTATGCTGCCTTTAACCATTCCTTAACTTCATCTTAACAAAACTTTACGTTCTCTTCATCCTGACGATACATAACTCGGTTAAGATGTCATTGAAGGATTTCCTACAGAATATTCCCGTCTGAATGATTTCCTTCAATACAAGACGAGAAAGGAGAGTCTGTTTGAATTTACAACGTCTCAAAGTGATCGGCTTTGATCTTGGTTACACCTTGGTCCGCAATAGGCGTGAACGCATCTATCAAGGATTCTTGAAAGAAAACGGAATTGAGCTTTCGATTCAGTCGATCGAAAAAGCCTTCCACCTGGCAGATAAAACATTTATGCGTCTTTTCCCCGGTGCTCTGGGAAAACCGGCTAAAACCTTCTATCCATGGTGGCTGGGAATCGTGAACTATCACTTAGAGCTCCAGTTTGATTTGGTAAAACAAACGCAATATTTCTTTGCCCATCAGGACCGGGAGTCATTTTGGGAGCTATTCCCTTGGACGGAATCTGTCCTGAAAGAACTAAAAAAGGCGGGCTATCGGCTGATCTTGCTATCCAACTGGGATAACGGCGCCCGCTCCCTGATCGAGCGCCTGGGCCTTGCCCCCTATTTCGATGACCTGTTGATCTCCGCCGAACTGGGGATACAAAAACCGGATCCCAAGATTTTCAACGAGATGGTAAAGCGGGCACAGTGCAGTCCGGAAGAGGTTCTATACGTGGGTGATAATTATTACGACGATGTGGCGGGCGCAAAAAAAGCAGGGATCGATACGGTTTTGATTAACCGTTTTGGACGCCTTGGCATCGAGGAGATCGATCATCATCCCGTTATCGCAGATATCAGGGAGTTGATCCAACTTTTACAACTGAATGGAGAGCGGTTGGAACATGCCATCTAATTCTCCTGAGACTCCATTTCAAACGGTTCGACATCGAATCGATCATGTGTATGAACGCTTAAGCCCTTCACAAAAGAAAGCGGCGGCCTGGATTCGGAGCCATTCAAACTTGGCGGCTATTCTGACGGCGAAAGAGATTGGCATTGAAGCGGGCGTGAGCGAAGCGACGGTACATCGACTCGTCGCATCCATGGGGTACAAAAGCTTCTTTCAATTGAGAGAGACATTACAACAGGAATTACTCGTAGATCGGACACTGGTCCGGCTGAACCAGCGTAAGTCCATGGAGCCGAAATCTTATATCGAACAAACGATGAGACTAGAATGTCAAAACATCCAAGAAACGCTCTCTCATATTGAGGACGCCATACGTGCCGCGGCAGAACGGATCACGGGAGCGGAACGGGTTTATGTCGCAGGATGGCGTTCAGGGCTTGCGGTCTCGGCCCCGCTTAGTTATCAGTTGAATTTGATTTTAGGGAATACAATGCTGCTCCCTGCGGGAGGTGAGTTGAGCGAGCGAGTTGCTTTTTTGACCGGCAGCGATGTCTTAATTGCCGTTGCATTCCCGCGCTATTGCAAGACGACCTACCGTTTGGTTCAAGAAGCGAAATCCATGAATACACAAACGATTATCTTTACAGATGCACCCATTTCCCCTTTTTATGCGTTCGCTGATGTTGCTCTATTCGCTAAAACCGATAGCTTCGGTTTTCTCGATTCTTATGCCGCACCGTTGATCCTCGCCCAATTATTGGTGCAAGAAGTTGCGAATCAGGCACCCGAGCGGGTGAAACGAAATTTGCAGAAACAAGAACAGCTCTTTCGCGATTGGAAATTGATTTAATAAGGAGGGACCCTCAAATGAAATCCAAGTATCTATCCATTTTTCTCATGGTTGCCATGTTGTTTGTCCTTGCAGCTTGCGGGCAAAAGAACACAACGGGTACGGCGGAATCGAACCGACCCTCTTACGGCACAGAAAACGGCGGACAAGCGACAACTGAGGAAAAAAACAAATACGGCGGGAAATTGGTCTATGCCCTAAGCAATGATGTGGATGGCCTTGATCCTCATCGAACGGTCTCTGCCTCTACCTTTCAGGTGACGAATAACATCTTCGACACATTAATCGGCGTCACCCCAAAGGGTGAATTGGTTCCGCGGCTGGCCAAAGAGTGGCACTCCTCCGAAGACGGATTGACCTGGACATTTTCGTTGCAAGAGAATGTAAAGTTCCATAACGGCAGGATGTTGACCGCAGACGATGTGGTCTACTCCTTTCATCGCTTAAAAGAGAAAGGGAGCCCACGGGCTAAGGATTATGCGAACATCATCGAAGTAAAAGCAGACGGAGAGAATAAAGTGATCTTCTCCCTTGGACAAGCCGATGCCACTTTCCTTTCTTCTTTAGCTATGCCTTGGACTGCCATCGTTGCCAAAGAGGCGGATGCAGATATGAAAAATCATCCGATTGGCACCGGACCGTACAAGTTGGTGGAGTGGGTGCCGCAACAGAGCATTACCCTACAGAAGAATGAAAATTATTTTGTCAAAGGAAAGCCTTATTTGGATGAGGTAACCTTTCAAATCATTCCTGAAGCGACCACCTTGCTGGCCAACCTTCAATCCGGAGCCATCGATATCGCGGGAATTTCCGGAGAACAGGTTGACCAGATCAAGAATGACCCGACTTTAAAAGTCATTGAAAGTCCGATGAATAACGTCCAGGTGCTTGCTTTAAACAATAAGCGCAAACCTTTAGACGATGTGCGCGTCCGACAGGCGATCTCCATGGCCATCAATAAACAACAGGTGATAGACGGCGCAAACTGGGGATACGGGCAGGTAATAGGCAGCCATATGGCACCGACTAGCCCATATTATGTAGATACCACCCAGATCCTCCCTTACGACCTGGATAAAGCAAAGTCACTGTTAAAAGAAGCCGGGTATGAAAAAGGCTTTTCGATGAAACTTTCTTTGCCGGAACCGTACAAGATCCATGTTGACAGCGGACAGATCATTGCAGACCAGTTAAAGAAGATCGGCATCAACCTGAAAATCGAAATGGTTGAATGGGGCAAGTGGGTTCAAGATGTATACACCGGGCGCAATTATGACATGACCATCATCAGCCATACCGGCCGTCTTGATCCTGATGCCATGCTGTCCCGCTATCAGATCGATTCGGGAGAAAATTACTTGAACTATGAAAATCAGGAAGTAGATAATGCGATCAAAGAGGCAAAGATCACGCTGGATGATAAGAAGCGCAGGCAATTATATGAATTTGTCCAAAAAACATTGGCGAAGGAAGTTCCCGCCGTCTATATCCAAGCTCCCTATGCGCTGATTGGCATGAAGAAATTAGTTCAAGGGTATGAGGTTTATCCGATCGATATGATTGAGCTTTCGAACATTTATTTAGAAAAATAGGTTTGTAGGAATGACTATTCGGAGAAAGGAAGTCCGATTGTGGGAATCTTTTGGTTTCACCGTGTCCGCTCGGCACTGCTCTTAATCGTTCTGGTCTCTTTTTTCTCCTTTCTCGTCCTGATGATGCTGCCCGGTGATCCCGTGCAACTGATGTTGGGCATAGAAGCTCCTCCAGAAGTAGCGGAAGAGCTTCGTGCTCAACTCGGTTTTGACAAGCCCTGGTATGTACGGTATGGTGCGTGGATCTGGAACTTGATACACGGAGACTTAGGGGTATCGATCCTTTATGGTCAACCGGTTTCCGCGCTCATATTGGAGCGCATCCCTTTAACCTTGTCCATCACCTTGTTATCACTCGCACTTTCGTTATTGCTCGCATTGCCGTTAGGGATGATTTCCGCTGTGAAAAAGGGATCTTGGGCCGATAAGATGATTCAATGGTTGGTTCAGATTGGACTGGCCGCGCCCAATTTCTGGGTTGGTATTCTATTCATTTTGTTCTTTGCCGTCCATTTGAAGATCCTTCCTCCGAGCGGATACACTCCCATTACCGAAGGCCTGATTCCTCATTTGACCAGCATCCTTTTGCCCTGCTCTTCCTTAGCGCTCGCGGAAGCCGCCGTTCTGATCCGCATGATCCGTGCTTCTCTCCTGGAAGTTTTGGATCGCGATTATATGACCTTTGCCCGGACGAAAGGATTGTCACGGTTTCGCCGTTATACCCACTATGCCTTGCGAAACGGTCTGATCGGCCCCATCACCTTGCTTGGCTTTCAGGTGATGAATCTGCTCGGCGGAGTGATCGTGATTGAAAATATATTCGCCCTGCCCGGCCTTGGCCGCCTTCTGCTCATTGCGGTCCGGCAACGCGATCTCATTCTGGTTCAGGGGTTGGTGATCGTCCTTACCTTTACCGTGATTCTGATCAACCTTTTGCTTGATTTACTCTACACGCTGATCGATCCGCGCATTAAACTTCAAGCAGAAAGGAATGGATCCCGATGAAATCGATCGTAACCGGCGGGACGCTGATCGCATTGATCATTCTTATGGCGTTGATCGGTTGGATCCATCCACCTTACGGTCCCACAGAGATGAATATTGCGGAAAAGTTCCAGCCCCCCTCCCTATCTCACTGGTTGGGCACGGACCAATACGGGCGCGATATCTTAAGCCGCCTCATTGTCGCATCACACTACGCATTGATGGTAAGCATCGGAGCGGTGGGATTGGGCGTGCTTGTTGGAGCATCGCTTGGGGCTATTGCCGGCTATACCCGCAATGGGATCAGTAGGATCATAATGCTGATAATGGATGGACTGTTCGCCTTTCCCAATCTCCTTCTTGCCCTGATGATCGTGAGCACATTGGGAGTAGGAGAGACGAACGCTTTACTGGCCATCGCCATCTTCAATGTGCCGTTGTTTGCCCGGTTGATGTATAGCTTTATCCTGGAGGCACACGCCTATGGCTATGTGAAAGCGGCGTATACCTATGGCGCTGGCCCGGCAAGAGTGTTATTCATTCATATGATCCCGGCTGCCCTTCCCCGCCTTGGCGTCCAGGTGACCACGAGCATGGGCGGCGCGATTCTGGCTGAATCGGCGTTATCCTTCCTCGGGCTTGGCGTTCAACCCCCTTTTCCCAGTTGGGGAGGGATGCTCGACGAAGCGCAACACTATTTATCCGTTGCTCCCTGGTATCCGGTCTTTCCGGGAGTGATGATTCTGATCGCCGTTATGGGCTTTAATCTCCTTGGCGACGGATTAAGGGATTTGCAGCAATAGGAGGAAGATGCATGTTAACCGTAAAGCAACTGAATATAGAAGTGCTGCAGGGAAAACGATGGCATTCGGCGGTCGAACAGATCGGCTTCACCTTGGAACAAGGCGAAATTCTTGGAATCATCGGGGAATCGGGTTCGGGAAAAAGCTTAACGGCGAAGGCCATAGCCAACATTCTCCCCCGTCAGGCAAGAATCGCCTCCGGCGAAATCTATTTCCTTGGCCACAACCTGGTCCACACTCCCCGAACAACCTGGTCCAGGCTTTATGGCCAAGAATTGAGCGTGATCTTTCAAAATCCGATGACCGCTTTAAATCCGGTGATGCGGATCGGAAAACAGCTGACAGACGCGTACCGTACCCATCATCGTTGTTCGGAACAAGAGGCGAAACGGGTCGCGATGAATACCTTAAGCCTGGTGGGAATTCATGATCCGGATCGGGTATACCGGAGCTATCCCCACGAACTAAGCGGCGGGATGAAACAGCGGGTGATGATCGCGATTGCCGTGATCAACAAGCCCCGCCTACTGATTGCCGATGAACCAACCACCGCTCTCGACGCTACCATACGAAAACAGATTCTTGACCTCTTCCTTAAGCTAAGGAAGGAGATGAACCTCTCCATTCTATTGATCAGCCATGATCTCGGCACCATCGGATATCTCTGTGATCAGGTACTGGTTCTCTATGGAGGGCGTCTCCTAGAAAAAGGAAGTCGGCAAAATCTGTTAACCCACCCTCTGCATCCGTATACCAAGGCGCTTCTGGATGCCGTGCCACGCATGCACGGTCCCCTTCAGCTTGTAGGGATCCCTGGGTCCGTACCCAACATCACCGAAGCGAAAAAAGGGTGTATCTTTGCGGCACGGTGCAACTACGCGCGTTCCATTTGTGCCGAAATCGAACCCGAGCTTACGGCAACGACCCTTCCACAAGGCGAAAAACAAGCATTCTATGCTTGCCACTTCCCTCTGAAATGGGAAGTACGGCGCGAAACCGGCCCGCAACCGGAAGAGAGAAACCTTTTGGTGGGGGTGTAAGCATGAACGCACGTCCAGGGCGAACAAATAAGGAGAAATTAATCGAAGTAAAGCACCTGCATAAAAGCTTTCCTCTTCCCGGAAGCCTGTTATTCAGGCGGAAAAAACATTTTCAGGTGTTAAAAGATTTGAACCTAACGATCTATACGGGAGAAACGATCGGTCTGGTCGGCGAAAGCGGGAGCGGAAAGTCCACCCTTGCCGAGTGCATCGGCGGATTACAGTCCATCCCGGCCAATAGCGTCTATTATAAAGGCGTCCCGTTGGAGAAGTTATCCGGAGATGCGTATAAAGCTTATCGGAGGAACGTGCAATTTGTTTTTCAAAGTCCTTATGATACCCTCAATCCGCGAATGACCGTAGCACAGATCATCAGGGAACCGATGCGCATCCAAAAGATGTTTCGGACAAAGAATGAAGAAGATGCGGCCATCAATGATCTGCTCCATGATGTGGGCCTTGATCCCAGTTTTACGCATGCTTTCCCGGGGCAATTGAGCGGTGGACAGTGCCAAAGAGTCGCCATCGCCCGGGCTCTTTCGTTAAAACCTGAACTGATCATTTGTGATGAGGCCGTATCGGCCCTGGATGTATCGGTCCAAGCCACCATATTGAATCTGCTTCAGGACCTGAAGCAGAAATACGATGTTTCTTACCTGTTTATTTCTCATGATCTGGGAGTAGTGCGCAGCATAGCAGACCGGGTCATCGTAGTAAAAAATGGGGAGATCGTGGAAGAAGGAAGGATGGAAGAGGTATTTCATCATCCAAAAGAATCTTATACGAAGGAATTGCTTGCAGCAATACCCGAATAGGAAGGTGAATCGAACATTGAAATGGACCATCCTCGGATTCTGGGGAGCCTACCCGGAAGCCGACTCAGCTACATCCACTTACTTATTGGAAGCGGAAGGTTACCGCTTGCTTGTCGATTGCGGCAGCGGGGCGGTGAGCCGGCTGCAGCGACATCGCTCGATCCAAGATTTGGATGCCTTGATCCTGTCTCATTATCATCACGACCATATCGCCGATGTGGGAGTACTGCAGTACGCCATGCTTATCCAAAACCAGTTAGGAAATCGTAAAAAGCCGCTCCCGATTTACGGACACCGGCACGACATCCGGCACTTTAACGCCTTAACCTTTGCAGAGTACACCACGGGCGTAAGTATTACGGAAGATCAGACGATCAGGATCGGCCCATTTGAAGTCAGCTTTTGCCCGACCACTCACCCCGTCTACTGCCTGGCGATGAGATTCAACCATAACGGCAAAAGCCTGGTCTATACCGCCGATACCGAATGGAGCGAACCGTTGGTGGAATTCGCAAGGGATGCCGACCTCCTTGTTTGCGAAGCCAATCTCTATAATCACCAATGGGGTAAGGTAGGCGGCCACCTGACCGCCGGTCAAGCAGGTGAATTGGCTGCCAAAGCCAGGGTCAAATCCCTCCTGCTTACCCATTTCCCCCACTACGGAGATCTGGAAACCCTGGCCACCCAGGCGAAAGAAACGTATGGCGGGCCGGTTGCTTTGGCCAGGCAAGACATGGTCCTCTCCCTCTAACTTTTGAAACAAGAAACCTAACCCGCTTCCCTTCTTCCCTTGGGGAGCGGGCTTTTTTTCTCCCCATTATGCTGGCCGTGAGGTATCGCTCTCTGGCCTGCGATCCCCTCGTGATCTATGGGATGGTTGACGAAGTCTATGATCCTTATCGGGTAGAGCATCAGGAATTTGGGGGGATTAAGCCCATGGGTCCATGCTCTATCCCAACATTCGCCAACTGCATGACCGTCATTCTTTTACGGGCTTGGAGCAGCATAAAGACGGCAAGGATATTGCCCGCCTTAGCCATCGTATTCCCTCACTCTTTTTTCCGTTTTGACTGCTTCATGTTAATTCACAGCCTCCCTTAATTTCTCCAGGGTCATGCGCTCAACAAATTTGGAGAATTTTTCTTTCTTTTTCCCGTTTTGCTGAAACAACTCGATGAGTTTGCGCACGACAGGAATCAACTGTTGCTCCGTTAACCCCGAAAGGAATAATACTCCCAGCGTCGGTTTCAACGATTTGCCGTCACCACCTACATAAATATCATAAGTGTCTCTCATCTTGACGATCCCAATATCTTTTAACAAAGGCTCGCTCGTGCCGAGTGCGCAGCCGGCAAACCCGATTTTCAGAGGACTTGGCACTTCATGTCCGGAAATCGCTTCATCCAGCGCTCGCGCTACATCCAAACCGGCTTCTTCTGCACCACGGCAGAAATTACAAGAAATAAGGCTCTTTGTTACAAAACCTGCGGGGTGAATTTGCAAACCCGCATTCTTTAGCTTTTCCTTGATTTCCTCCACTCTTACTTCATCCACCTCAACATATAGCTGCTTGAATGGGGTTAATTCGATTTTGGCATTTTCCCCCACCGTGGTTCCTAGAACAGCTAAGTGTTCCGGTTTAAATAAGGTTCCACCCACTTCAAATCCGGGAGTAACTGCGAACTTCACAAAGCCCATTTTTCTCAACCTCCCCAGTCATAACAGGATCTTCACGGACACGTCTACTCGTTGTAACAGAAAGTATCTCTTACATATACCTCCATAGGGTATAAAAGCAATTAAAACGTACGGTTTACCGCAAAGATCAAACCGCTTGACTCATCTGAGCCGAACAGTCTGCCGCATCATGAATGGTTTTCCATACGATTCGGCTTTCTTGTTTTTATGATAGTATACCCCTGTATTGTATTTGTCAAGGTTCAAATCCTTGCTTAAACTTAACAAAAATTTAATCGGTAACCTTCTAAAATGGTACTCGGTAGTCGGGGGCAAATTTTTTGATGAAGGAGTGGAACATCATGAAAGGAAAACATGTTTGGCTGACATCGGTTCTGGTTGTTGCCATGCTCTCCATTGCAGCCGTTACTTCGACATTTGCAGCGCCGAAATTGACGGTTGAAAAAACGAATGATCCGATTTCCAAATCGGTGGATATTAGCCAACAGTCATCCGGTGCCGTGACCGTTATGAAGAAACCTGTCCAACCGGTCATCGACGATACAGCGGAAACGTCAAGCCGTGTAACCGTCGATGGGAAACCCGTACATGCCCTTCAACTGTCAAAGGAAAGCATCAAAGAGATCAAATTGTCGGAAGCGGATGAGGCCGGTGTTCTGGCAACCTACCACGTCGACATCACACTGCCCGGTCAAACCCTTGCCCGAATCAGCGACAGCAATGGCAATCCGTGGCATCTGACAAGGGGAGAAGAGGTCACCCTCACTCTCTCATGGCTTCCGAGAGATGCGGCGCTTCGTGTCGGACTCATTGACTCCGACAACACGTTCCATTATGTTCACTTTACAGGCGGTGCGGACGCGGTCACTTTCACGGTGAATGTGGCGGACGACTACCGCGTTGGCATTTACAATACCGACACACACGAAGCGGAAATCTCGGGAGATATCACGATTTAATCCAATGAAGTGAAATGCCCCCGACTACGTTTTGAGGTGACGAAAAAATGAGATTATTAATTGTGGAAGACGAAGAGGATCTGGCAAACGCCATAAAAAAAGGCCTGCAAAAAGAAGGGTTCGCCGTGGATGTTGCATTTGACGGCCTGGAAGGGGACCGGCTTACCGAGATTTATTCCTACGATCTCGTGCTGCTGGATTTAAACCTGCCGGAAATAAACGGTCTTAAGCTGTTGCAACACATTCGCAAACGTTCCTCGCAAACCAGGGTGTTGATTCTCACCGCCCGTACGGAGATTGAGGATCGGATTCATGGGTTGAATATGGGAGCGGACGACTATTTGGGCAAGCCGTTTCATTTTGGAGAACTGAAGGCAAGAATCCGTGCTTTGTTACGGCGCGACATTTCCATCGGCACCCCCGTTTTAAGCTACGGTCCGGTTGAATTGAATACCGTCACCATGACCGTTACATGCGGTGGTCATCTCCTGTCGTTGACCCGAAAAGAGCTGGCGATCCTCCATTATTTTTTGTCCCATCCCGATCGCGTCATTAGCTCCGAGGAATTATTGGAGCATGTGTGGGATCAAAACGCCGATCTCTTTTCAAACGCCGTAAGGGTTCATATCACTTCGCTGCGAAACAAGGTGAAACCGTTTCTGCCGGAAGTCAATCTTTTGGAAACCGTTCCGGGAATCGGATATCGGCTGAACCGGCAATTGAAGGAGTATGCGGCGCCATGAGGAACCAATTTCAACTCACTTTGAAGAAACGGATGGTTCTCTGGAACGCCCTTTTATTGATCCTGGCAGGTTTATTCCTGGTCATTGCCATGAATGTGTTCATCCATATGATGCTGCCCAAAGTATATGTGACGGCCACGGAATCACAAGTGGAATCGGATCCGGACCCGCATTTTCCCACCATTGAAAAGGTGGACATCGGAAACAGTACAGGTATTCAGCAGGAAGTGCTAGCGTCGGATATTGGCTATTCCTCTTCGATTCTCACGTTTAAAAAACGCATCCAGATGTTTTCCATCGTTTGTTTGCTCGCGGTGATGGCGCTGGGCAGTGCAGGAGCTTATTATATCTCCAAAAAGTCGCTCTTTCCCGTGCGCCAATTGGCCGACCGCATCAAAAAAATAAACGCCAATCAGTTGTCGGTTCAACTTCCTGTGGCTGGACCGGACGATGAATTGAAGGATTTGTCGGAAGCGTTCAATACGATGCTGCAAACGTTGGACCGTTCGTTTCAGCAGCAAAAGCATTTCATTTCCAATGCCGCCCATGAGTTTCGTACGCCCATAACCGTTTTGCAAACCAATCTGGAAGTGGTCAAACACGACAGCGCGGCCACAGCAGAGGATTATCATCGGCTGATGGACGTATTCGACAAGACGTTAAGCCGAATGATCCGAATGATCAACGATTTGCTCGTCCTTGCGAAAGACGACCTAATCAAAAAAGAACCCATAGAAATCGTCGCGATCATGGATAAAACGATTGCCGATCTCAAGAATTTGGCCGACAAACACGGCGTTTCCGTCGAAGTTTCGAATGAATGCCGCTCCGTTCTGCTCGGCAACGAAGTTTTATTGCAGCGCGCCCTGAGCAATTTGGTTGAAAATGCCATTCTGTACAATCGCCCGAACGGCAACGTGATCATTTCTTGTCAGCTGCAGGAAGATGAACTATGGATATCGATCTCAAATACGGGGGCCGGGATTGAACCAGAGCACATGCCGTATATCTTCGAGCCCTTTTATAGAACCGACCGGAGCCGAACAAAGAACAAAATGGGCGCAGGGCTTGGATTGTCGATTGCCTCCTCGGTTGTTCACAAGCATGGCGGGAGGATCGATGTTCATCAAAAACAAGGAGTAACTTGTTTTACGGTCCGTTTTCCCCTATCTGAGATGCTTTCAGATCAATCTCTCCCCGTTTCAGGTTCAACTTGATTTGAATCCACTGCAGGCGTTCCCTTGCGACGGTTCGTTCTCTCAAAAAAAACAGATAGAATCCATCCTGTTGTGATCATCAATAAGTATAGAATTTGCTCTCGGGATAACCCGTAGAAAGCAGACGTTTTGGTTTTAAAGATGGAAACCAGCATAAGGCCCATGCCGTAATAGATGAGTACATTTAGAATCATGTTCCCGGTGCCCAACAACACCGAACTCTTTCTCCATAACCAAATCCACATGGGCAGCGTGACCAGAAAAATGTAGATGTTAACGGGGTGGTACCGAAAGTCAGGGTTTTCGAGGGAGATCCCCCAGGGGAGATGGGTCGTCGTACCATACTGTTTGTCCAACAGGCTGTACACCAGCATGGCTGTGACCCATCCCAGAGCCATCAAATCCGCAAAAAAGAGTCTGGGAATCTTCATCGTCCACAAAGCTCTGTCCATATACAGCAAAGCTGCCCCCGCTCCCAACCAAACTCCCGCGGTATGACCGGGCATGATCAAAACCCCGAGTGGAAAGGTCCACAGCAGGGAGGGTGCATAGAGCAGAGGGCTGAGCTTCCAAACCAGAAAAGCGATGATGAAAGCGTTAAGTAATTTGTCCGGAAGAGGGCGTTCCGCAAAAGCGGATTTCTTCAATGCATGCTTCAGTGCACCGTAACCGGCAATGCCGGATACTCCCATCAGTAACCAGTCCAATCGAATCATCAATGAGCCGAATTGCAAAACGTCCAGCATGGAGATGCCCTCCTAAGGAATAAGCTGCCTAAACTTATCTTCCATCGTTTTCGGATCCACCACACCGATCACTTTATCTACAATCATTCCGTCACCCTTCACAAAAAACGATGTGGGTATCGATCTTACTTGATAAATGTCCGAAACCTTCCCTTTTTCATCTAGTAACACAGGAAAGAGGAACCCGAACGTTTCTGCGAATTCTTTCGCTCCCTCCACACTGTCGCTAGACGTCAAGTTTACCGCATAGATTTCAATTTGATCGCGATATTTCTCATAAAGCCGAACGAACTCGGGCGCCTCAATTCTGCACGGTCCGCACCAGGAAGCCCAAAAATTGATGACGACCGGTTTACCCTTCAAGCCTTCAAGCGAATACGTTTTTCCGTCCAAAGCCTTCAGTTCAAACGGCGGAGCCTGATAGCCGATCTTCGGCAACGCTTCGAGATTTTTTGAAGTCGACTGATACATGGCCAGAACAACCAAAAAGACAATGACCACTAAAATCATCCATTGCTTTTTCAACGCTTTTCCTCCACTTCAGAATAGAGTCCAATAGGTTAACGTATCGCTGCTTCCAAGGAGAATAAAGAAGACACCCGATGCTTTTTGAATCCAACCGCCCCAACGTTTCATTCGCTTTACGAGTACTCGGTCCAATCCGAAACCTACGGTCAGGCCGGCAATAAACAACAAAGGCATCGCCGTCCCCACCGCAAATACCGACGGCAACAGAACACCGTAGGAAGATTGGAGAGCGAGAGGCATAAGGGAACCGAAAAATAAGACAAACATGGTCGGACAGAATCCGATTGAAAACGCAACACCCAGGAAAAAGGCCCCGCTTTTGCCCCCTTTCCGTTCCGACCATCTTTGGATCGCAGAAGAAAAACGCGCGACAAATTGAAACGGTAATCGGATCCAACCGAGCAGAAATAGGCCGATCACGACAAGCAGCGGACCGAGGAGTTTCCTCGACCACGAAAACAACGGAATAAAATCGGTAGAAATCTGCCGTCCAAACGCCCAAAACAGCGCTCCAAATAAACTGAAAACCGCCATTTTCCCCAGGAGATACATCACGGTCTCCAGCCAAGACAACTTCGCCTGCACCTGTCGATTCCCAAAGTATGCGATCGCCGCCGCGTTGGCTGAAATCTGACAGGGAGCGACCGATCCCACGATCCCCAAAAACAAGGCAGCCAAAAAAGCAATATCCGTATGAGCTGCATTTGCAAACGGGCCACTCAAAAAATTGCTGATTTTGGTGAAAAATTCGTACATGTCCTCCCCCCTAAAATCCCGCCATTCCGCCAAAGAGTTCAAACAGGAAGATCGCTATTAAGAGCATCCGTTAAATTAGAAGCGCTCGGGACTCTGCCATTGTGACTACGCTTCGTAGTGATCCAGGTGCAGAAAAAGGTGGTTTATGAAGAACACCCACCCATCCCCATGCTTAACATGGCGAATAAGATCCACACGGACAGGATCACCGTATTCCAGCGAAAAAAAGAAATGGAAATTGGCTTGTTGGGTTCAAGAACCTGCAAGATGCGAAAGTTCATCGCCGCGTCGGCAAAAGAAACGCCCACAATCACTTTGTGACGATTTCCCCAATTCGCCATACGCAGCAGCACTTGCCCCAGGTAATATTCGGTTCCCATCTGACGCATGGCATAGCGGTCGGCCAAAAGCTCTTTCCATGTTTTATAATGCAGCGCCGCGGCTTTTATAATGGGAATATACCCGAAGCCGTCTGAAATGACGGCGAATAAAAAAGCCTTAAGCGGATCGTAATGGCGGCAATGATACATTTCATGCAGGAGAATCGCTTCCGCCTCCCGTTTGGAAAACAGTCGGAAAAGTCCGGTCGAAACGATGATTCGAGGCTTTAACAGCCCCATGGTTAAAGCGATAAACCCATCGTCTTCAACCACCACAAACCGTATCCTCCCATTCCGGTACCTGTCATTCAGCCGTTTGGTTAGCCTGGGGTCCGTTTTTTCCCGGAACCAATGAGTCCATTTACGGGTCAAGTACCATTGCTTGATGAGGCGCCAAAAGATCCGAACGGAGGAGTATGCGATCAAAAGATTTAACAATACCTGGATGAAATTGTACCCTACGCTTGCCTCTTGAATAATGGTGAGACAATATTGAAACAAATCCCATTTGATCGGTACGCCCCATACTTGATGAGCTACAAATAAGCCCATCTGAAACAATACCAATAAACTGAAAAGTATGACGAAACCAAAGGATAAGTTGAGTTTCAAAGCGGGTTTCATGGCTGTTTCCTGCTTTTCATCCGATTTAATTTTTCCTGAAGTTTGGCGATCAAATCAGGATCAGCCTCATCCAGCGCGTCGATCATATGATTAATAACGAGATCGCCGTATTCATGGATAAGCCCGTAGGTCACCGCTTTGGTCTGTTCGTTTAAAAACTGTTCTTTGGTCTGCACCGGTTCGTAATAAGAAGAGCGTGCTCTTCCCCTTCCTACGATTTTCTTTTGCAGATGTCCTTTTTCCAGCAATCGATTCATCACCGTCATCACCGCGTTAAACGAAATCGGGGCTTCCTTATTCAAAATTTCCTGAACTTCCTTGATACTCAACCCTTTTGCGGACCAGAGAATATCCATTATTCGGGCTTCGAGGGGACCGAAAAACCGATTGAGTCCTTCTTCGTTCATATTCAATCTCTTCACTTTCATCATCTCTTTCCACCCCCTTACACTACTAATTGTAGTATAGATGACATGAGCGAGTCAACAACAATCCAGGGTCTATCATCTGTACGCCTGAAATCAAAAAAGCGATCGCATAAAATCGATTTTATGCTTCGCTCAGCAAGCCGACCGCATCCAACGCAGATTTTAGCGGAATGGACAGCAGTGCGAGGTATGACCGGTTACTTCATCACGCCCATGTATTTCCCCTGCGGAGAGAGAGCGACCGAATGAAAGGAATGAAAGAAGGGAGAGCTTAGTCTTTTGCATAGGGGAGTTGACGAATTCAATCGAACAAAAATGTCCATTTTCAAATGGCCATTGACATTGCCTTAAGCTTATTTGAATGAAACCTCCAATTCATATCCCGTCAGTGCTTTGATTTTTTCACGGATCCGTGTTACTTCCTCTACCTCAGGAACGGAATCCAACTTGACGGAGACAACGGCCTTGTCCGTAAAAATGGAAGGGTTTTTCTTCACTTGCCAATGAGGAGGAAGGGACTCCATGGTCAACCGTATAATCTCATTCTGCTTCGGGGTTTTGGCGAAGGTAACCGGCATACCGATCAGGTAAGAAAGTTCCTCCATATCGGCTTCATGCCGTATCGCGATCTCCGGTGAGATGAAGTGAAGCTCCATGATCGTAACGTCTGCGGTATGCCTTAAACTTGTTTTATAAAGTGTAATACCCCGCTTGTCCGCCCACTTTTTCGCTTCTTCCATCGCCTGATTATTTTCAAGCCGCTTTGAAGGCGTTTTGGCCTGGTACAAATGCGCTTCCTGCTCCAATGATCGATTGGTCGGCATCTTTTCTTTAAAAAATAATTCAAATCCGGTAATTTTTTTCCACTCGGCCTCGATCATCGCGGCGTTTTCCGGCCTGTCCATCGGCAGGACCACTTTCCGTTCCTGAATATGGATGGAAGGAGGTTGCGTTAAACCGCCCAGTAATTTCGAAAGTTCATGTTGCATGAGATCTTGACGAACAGATGGGGAGAAGTCAACGTTCCAACCTGTTTCCGAATGAATCAATTGTGCAATCTCTTTTCTCTCTTCATCATGAACCGCATGTGGAAAGTCAAAATAAATCGTTATCCTCTCTTGCGGCGTACCCGGATCATCAATCCCACAGCGAAGATAACGGGGATGCCCCTCCAAAAGCAGTCTAACCCGCTCCATCGCTTGGGTGGGATTAATTTTCAGTCCTTGAATTGATAAATCGAAATGAATGAGCCTCTTTTTGCTCTCTTCATCGATTAGGTAGAGCGCTTTCCCCTCTCCATCATTTGCCTTTTTCTCCCGCGGAAGAGCTTGCAAGGCGAGTGCCGCGGCTATTCTCTCCTGTAAATTTTCCAGTTGAAGTTTTTCGATCACCTCATTCAGCGTCACATATTGATTGGGCAATAAACTCCAATCCAAATCCTTAAGGTATGGCAGACTAAAGGATAGAACGGGCTCCGCCCATTCTTTCAATTCATCCATCGAACGATTCCAGGGGCCTAGTGTCTCGATCACCTGATCGATGCGTAATTTCAGTTGCTTCCCTCTCAAGGTTTGGCAGATGAAGGTTTTGGTTCGTTCATGGACACCCGTACAGATCGCCAGCCCAACGCTGCCTTCACTATGTTCATAGAGCAACAGTTGTCCTACCTTCTCCTGCAGAGAGGGATCCCTTTGTGAGGTGTATCGTTTTCCGACAATCCCCTTTCCAGATCTGCGCCGCTCAAATGGGTAAGATTCTCCATTCTCCGCCAAGATGGGATGATGCTTAGGGTCGACAAGTCCTTGCAGCTTAGTTCTTGCTTCGTCGTCGCCATGAACCAGCAATGTATAGGTGGGATTGACCACCTGAATAAAACGCGTTAATTCTTGGGCGTCGGCATGGGCGGAAAGACCATACTTCGCAACACGGCATTTCACCTC
Source organism: Thermicanus aegyptius DSM 12793 (assembly GCF_000510645.1). NCBI lineage: Bacteria > Bacillati > Bacillota > Bacilli > Thermicanales > Thermicanaceae > Thermicanus > Thermicanus aegyptius. The sequence goes on from NZ_KI783301.1 coordinate 2,634,380, forward strand.
ATAACTTATCCCACCCAGTTCAAGATGATCTTCGATCCCTTCGGCAATATGGAGAAGTTTTCTCCCGGGGCTCTCCTCATCCTGATAACCCGTGATGAAAATCGCATTCTTTTCATCGTGAAGGAGCCTTTCGGCATACCAGGAACTTGCCCCGCCGATCAGCATCCCGGATGAAGCAACGATGCATGCCGGTTTGCCTTTGAGTACCTCTTCCCGTTCCTTCGGATTGACCGCTTTACAGCGCCCTTCTGTCAAAAATACATCGCCATGATTTTTGATTCGATAGGCAACAGGCCCTTTAAGATAGTGGGGGTATTGGTTATAGATGTGGCTTACGGGGGTGACGAGTCCATCTACATAGATGGGAAATTCCGGAATAAGCCCCTTTTCCATGTAGTCCTGCAAAATGAGCAGCACCTCCTGCGCCCTTCCCAAGGCAAAGGCAGGAATGAGGGCAAAACCGCCGCTCGCAACAACATCCGCCACATCTTTTGCCAGGCGGCTTTCCTCCGTATGGCGATCCAAATGGGCGCGATTCCCATACGTTGCTTCAATGATGAGTACATCTGGGTTTATTTGATGAGGGACCTTAGCGCCTGGGATCGTCCGCCCTGCTTTAAAGCTTATATCACCGGTGATGAGGAGCTTCTCCCCTTCTCCCTCAATGAGGAACATGACGGCTCCTAAGATGTGTCCTGCGCGGAAGCTGGTGATGTTCAGATTGCCCACCTTCAACACTCCGCTTGCAGGGAAAAAGAGGAGTGCGTTCAACAGCGTCGACACTTGCTCCTCCGTATAGGGAGGGAGCGTATTCGTCTCTCTGCTGCGCTGTTCTAAGATTTTATACGAATCTTTCATCATGATTTTCATTAAATCGATCGTCGGCGGCGTGGCATAGATGGGGACATTGGGATATAGGGTATGGACGATTGGCAGAGCACCAATGTGGTCTGCATGCGCATGGGTAACAAGAATCGCCTCCGGCTCATTAAAATCAGCCAGCATGCCTAATGCCGGGAGCAAATCATCCCCATGCACCCTCATCCCCGCATCAATGATGAGACTCGTGCCCGCGATCTCTACATGGACGCAGGATGCTCCTACCTCGTTCCCTCCGCCTAAAATACTTACCTTCATCGTGCGATTCACCCTTTATTCACTTACTTACTACCCCATTGTCTGCGAAGATACGTGATCCTCATCAAAGTATACCATAAACGCATCTCCCTTGCCCGGGCCGTGGAGGCCGCTGGTTCGTAGAACGAAATCGCGGACGGACACGGCTTTGTGTAAATCGACCGGAGAACCTGTTTTTCTTACCAAAAACGGCGAAGGAGATCTTGTCGTCATGGATATAGAGGCGTTTACCCGCCGTGAAAAAATGCTGAAGTTGCGGGAAGAACTATTAGCCGTCGAGGAAGATCGATTGGCAGGGCGTGCCGGAGTTACGCCGGACGAACTGAACAGCTATCTGGAAAGCATCATTGATGAGGTGGAGCATGGAAAAGAAACCTCAATATAGGGTGATGGTTTCCGACCGTGCCCGTCAGATGCTGGCGGGCCATGTCCCTTTTCTGGCGCAGAAAAGTCCCCCGCCATCCGCAAGGTAAAAAACGACCTGATGGATGCTATCCGTTCTCTGCACCAAATGCCGGAGCGTTTTCCATTTCTGGAGGCGGAATTTATCCCACCGAATAAATATCATAAGATGTTTGTAGAGAAATGGTATTTGATTTTGTATCAGACCAAAGATCTGATAGTGTACGTTGATGATATCGTTGATTGCAGACAGGATTATCGTTGGCTGGTGCGGTAGATTTTTACTAGATTATGATCTCTCAGCGATCAGCACACCTCACACAGTTTCCTCGATGTCATATCCATTTAAAAAATAAAAAACGGTTCGGGCACTTCCCCATCGATCGGATCCGTACCCTCCGAACTTAGACCCGACCCCGACAGCCACATCAGTTCCCGTGCACGTACTCAACCGCACCGTTGCTTGTTCTTCCGCGCCATATTGCATCCACGATCATCTTCATAGAGCAACTCTCTCTTCCCGTTCATCATCGTCGACATCTTCCTCAAAGCCGATCCCCATGCGGCCGAACCATCGCTTCTCCCGACATCCAGGGGTGGTGGATGAGATTTGCCGACAAAACCGGCGCAAGTTGCGGAAGCTCGTCCAGATTAAACAAAGCGACCGCCCGATCAACGTCGCCGGGATGGCGATCCCCGACTACCATCGACCCGCACTGAACAACTTCCTGGACCGAGGCCAGATTTTTCGCTTTATTGACAAAACTCCTATGCCGCTTGAGTAAACCGAATATAGTCATTCATGCAAGCTTCATTCCCTTTACGAGAATTCCAAATCGCAAGGCTCGTTTCAACAAACTTTATCGATTTCATAATCAACAGAATCGTCAGCTTCGCCCGTCAAACAAGTAACGCATGAATGCCATCCTGCAACAGCGGTTCCAATCGCCCAAATCGGTTGACCGCATTGGCTGCAGCAAGCTCCATGTTCTTTCGCGGAACCGGATGCATTCAGGGCTCTCAATGAGATTCTTCTTGTTCTCTTTTGGATTGTTCTTCATATACAACGCTACGAACTTTGGCTCTCACCGAGTTTCGCAATGACATCCGCGACCTACGCCCTAACCGTGTACATCTTTTTTTGCAAAAGTTGTACGCGCCGACAAAGGAGGATTCTATCATACCATCCCGTCAGACAAAACCACATGTTGAAAACATCACGGTATCTACCTGCTTTCACAATGCAGTTCGATCCATCGCTCAGGATTCGAAGTATTCCACAACCCGATCCCGACGCTTTTCTTCACCGGCTTTCAGCAGCCTGAACAGGGTTTCCAAATCCCCTGCTTCTTCCATCAATTCTTCCCTGGCTTCCCGGACTTCTTTGACAATCGGATCTTCCCACTCCTTCATTTATTCATCCCTCCCCATTAATTCGTCTGGTGTGACGATTGTCGGCAAAAACAATCGATGCTTCAAGTTGTATTCGTTCAGCTTTTTGATGACGGAGCCATGCGCTAAGTGCTTACAGTTCCAAGTCAGCATAAAATCCATTTTATGCTTCACGCAGCAGGCCAGATGGACCGCATCCAACGCAGATTTTAGCGGAATGGACAGCAGCTCGAGGTATTGCTTAGCCAATGCCATAATCTCGTCGGTAATCGGCAACAAAGGGATGTCGGCAATATACCTCATTCTCCGTTCAGCTACTTCCGGGTCGCCTTTTGCCGCTTCCTGGACAACCGCCTCAGAAATGAACAAATCAAACCGTTTTTTATGAAGTTGCCACCAATCGTGCGTTATCTGCTGATGTCCGGCCACAACAATGTCCCTGCTTGCCCGTACCGCCAAATAACTCGGAATCGTAGTTTCAATGTACACCGTCTCTCTTTTGGTACGGACCATCCCGTCACCTCATTTCTTGTTTTTAGTATACCACAAGGCGGCCGGTCTTAAAGCAGGCAAAACGCATCCACGATCGCACTGCACCAAAATGGTTTCGTTCTTTGAAACCGGTACATTCATGGTTACTACTTCCTTTCATGAACCATAGAAAAACAAGGGTGACATGAGTTCACCCTTGCATTCAATTCTCGTTTTTTTCCTCGTTCGCTTTCCGCACAAAAGCCAATGCTGCTTCTTCGTTCGCCAATCATGCAATCGCAATATTGGTGTCCAATAAATAACCATTCTCGCCCACTTTACGAGTCCCATTCCTTACGTATACGACTTACTTCTTCTTGTAATTCTTTGGCCCGTTCATGGGTCAGAAGCCCTGCAGATTCAAGAATATCATCAATCAATCATCGTCTTCCAACTCGATGGTTTCGTTATCCAGATCAATGGTTACTTTACGATCCGTTATGTTTAACTTGGCTAGCAAAAATTTGAATTGTTCAACCGTTTCCTTGTCCAGCTTTTTCGGGATCATGCCCGATCACCTCCGTTACGCAACAAAAGCCCCAAGGACAAGTTATCCTTAAGAGCTTCGTTTCGTATTTGGTGCCGGTGAAAGGGGTCGAACCTTCACGGGGGGTTGCCCCACACGATTTTGAGTTTGAGGAGGCGCAAGGAGGTGAACGCACGTTCGCAAAAATCCGAGAAGCCTTGTGACATAAGGAATTTCAGGGGTTGTAAATTTTTCCATTCAAAAAATACGTCCCGCGATTTTGCGAAGGGTTTTGTGCGCTCGTACTTCCCCGGGTTGTACGAAGCCAAGCCCCCTCAACCTCGCACAACTTTGACCGCGCCAAACTCCCAATAAACGGGAGGTTGACGAAAAGTGTCGAAGGACAAAGCCGATGCCAGTGTAAAACTTTCCTTGCCCGCCGACGTTTCCTCACGGGCCCAATTCAGCGAAGCCGTCCGCCTGTTTCTGATGGACTGCCGGTTCCGAAATCTTTCTCCGATGACCATCGAAGGTTATCATACGTATTTGCGGTTCCTGCAGCGCGATCTCGACCAATGGGGGCTTTCCCTGAATACCCTCACCCCAAAAGATCTCGCTGTACGGATGGTCAACGAAATGCTGGAACAGGGATTCAAACCGAATACGATCAACGGAAAAATTCGGACTTGCCAGCAATTTTTCAAATTTCTACATCTTGAAGGCATCTTGGACGCAAACCTTGCGGAAGGTCTGAAACCCATTAAAAATGATCGCAAAATGGTCCAAACTTTCACCGAAGAGCAAGTCCAGGCTATCTTGCGTCAACCGGATCGCACAACGTTTACCGGACTGCGCGATTATACCATGATGCTGGTTTTGCTGGATACGGGCATGCGGGTCAATGAATTAACGCAAATGAAAATTTCCCATATCGACTTTGAGGAGAAGACCGTTCGCATTCCCATGGGCAAAGGCCGGAAATTCCGCGTCGTCCCCATTCAGCAAACGTGTGTGAACGCGCTAAGGGAATATCTGGAGGAACGGGGGGAACACGAATTTGATGACCTCTGGGTCACCGTCTTCCATCAACCCTTCCGACGGTACGGGGTCATTCAAATGATCAGCGGCCACTGCAAAAAGGCCGGGATCAAAGGGGTGCAAGGTTCCGCCCATACGTTCCGCCACACTTTTGCGAAATTCTTTTTAATAAACGGCGGCGACATCTTTACCCTGCAATATCTGTTGGGGCATACGACATTGGAAATGACCCGTTACTACGTGGAACTGTTCAGCAAGGACCTTCACAAACAGCACGAAAAATGCAGCCCGGTCGAACACCTTGCCGGGGATTTGGAAGAAGAGGTGCAATAACATGGACAGGCCCGTAACGCGCCGGAAAAACATCGTCAAAGCGGCCGCTGTAAACACCGCCATCCCGAAACGCCCCGCCGATTTTGCGGATCTGGTAAAGTCCTTTCTTACGGAATGCCGGGCGAAAAATCTGTCCGGACGCACTCTTCAGTTTTACGAAGAGAACCTGGTCCGGATGAAAAAAATGTTTGATGAACAGGGGATCCCCTTGAACGTGACCATGCTCACGGCCCGGGAGATCAAGCACCATTATGTGGGCCGGATGATTGAAAACGGCCTGGCCAGCAATACGATCAACGGCCGGATCAAAAGCTGCAAAGCGTTCTTCAAGTATTTGTTTGAAGAAGGGATCGTCCCTCATAACCTGGCGGAAGAAATCAAACTGGTGAAAGCGGAAAAGAAAATGATTCAAACGTTTACGAAAGAACAGGTGGTTGCCTTGCTCCAGCAACCCGACAAAAAAACGTTTACCGGGTTACGGGATTACACGATGATGGTGGTCATGCTGGAAACCGGAATAAGAATTGGCGAACTCCTCCATTTAAAGGTGGATGACGTTTTTCTCAAAGAGCTTGAACTTCGCATCCAAAAAGGCAAAGGAGGGAAAGCGCGGCGGGTCCCCATTCAAAAAACATGCGCCAAAATCCTGAAGCAGTATCTTGGGGAAAGGGGCGATGCGGCAACGGATGCCTTGTTCATCAGCATTAACGAGGCACCGCTAAATATCCGGACCTTTCAGGAAAATGTCCAGGAGTACGGCAGGAAGGCCGGGATTACAGGAGTCCGCGTTTCCCCGCACACTTTCCGGCATACCATGGCCAAGTTCTATATACTAAATGGCGGCGACGTCTTCACCCTGCAACAAATTCTGGGGCACAGCACCCTGGACATGGTCCGGTATTACGTGGAATTGTTCAGCAAAGATATCAAAGAGCAGCATCAAAAATACAGTCCCGTTGAACATATGGCCCGGTACCGAAACGTGATATAAAATGGCTCCCCTCGGAGAAGGGCATCTGCTTCCGGGTGCCCTTCTTAAATACCCGCTGGTACTCGACTGAAATTCATTGAAAGGAAGTAGTCCTAAATCCCATGGCTTAAAACCTCGACATTTGCTTGTTCTAACATTTGATAAAGTGAGGATATTTCAATTTTATATTGATTAACTGCTCTCAATTGACCATTCCTCAATACTTCTCTTGAAGCACTAAATGTAAAGATTACTTGCCGTTTGGCTCTAGAGAATGCAACGAAAAAGGCACATAGATCTGCATCCGTTTGATTTTTGAAATTCCAGAACGCATCATCTTCTAACCCCAAAAAAATTACTGTATCGTATTCCAACCCTTTACTCTTATGTATTGTCATAATAGGTATACTATTGTTACCTAAAAAATCTTCAATTGCCTCGATCCAATTACCGCATATTACAAAGGACTCAGCTATTTTATTACTTACTGTTTCAACCAGACCTGCAAGATATCTGCCCCTCGAATATTTTGGAAAGGCACCAAGTATTTTTTCTATCCCTAAATACTCTAATATACTCCTAAAAAGTCTAATGATTTTTTCATTACAATTATCTTTTGTAACCTGATTTACCTTGCCTTTTAAACATTCAATAAAATCATTGAGCTCGTATTCCTGTCTTAACAAAAGTTCTTGTACCTTTTCATCATCCGTGTCATATCCATTAAGGTCAACTAGAAAGTTAATCAATCTCTGCCAAGACTCAGGTGAATGTGTATGTGTAGCCAGTGTTAAAAAATCGATAAAGAGTTGTGTTAACTCTTCCGCTAGCAAATCTTGATATTCCCTTTCAAATCTCGCCTGAATCCCCCGTTGCTTAAGTTCCATTAATAAAGCATTTGCGTATATATGCTCTTGTTGCTTTACCAAAATACATATTTCTCGTGGTGGTATTTTTTCGATATGTGTTAATTTTTGTAGGGCAGATGCAACATAAACAGCCTCTTGTAAATGATCACTAAATGTCCAAACTTGGCATATTCCGTCCTCTCTGCGCCATCTTTCAGAACTGCTTACCTTAACCGAGTTTGATCTTATCGCTTTAGCAAGTATATTTTGAATTTCTACTAACCTTGGAGCAGACCTATTATTCTTTATTAAACGAATCTCTGAAGCATGAAAATCATGAATAAATTGAGAGAAAGCATTTGGTAATGCTCCTGCCCATCCCATAATACGTTGTTTGTCGTCCCCAACAGCAGTCAAAATTGCATGCGAATCATGGAAAGCAGTCCTTAATAAATCATACTGAATATAAGTAGTATCTTGAAATTCATCTAAAAATATATGACTGTAAGTAGCTCTAAGTGCAGAAATGATATACGGATTTGATCTCAACAAAAAATCCGCAAGCCTAGAAATCATTGGAAATGTAAGAGTGCTTTGAAGTGTATTTTTTCCATGTATTAATACTTCCCAAAGTTTTCTGACTATCCAATCGTATAAGCTATCACCTTCTTCTTGCAGAGGAAGAGGAGAACTTGTTAATTTTTTAAATAATTTATCAAAATTTATTTCATATTGCCAGTTCGGATGGTAAGGATGTCTTTCTGTTATATATCCTAGTGCGATTTCCTTTATCTCCCTTGCAGTTAAAGCAATATTATAATCTTTGATAGGTCTGTATTCCTCTGGTAAGGCTAGTCGAAATTGATCAAGCAAATGCTTAGCAAAAGAATCAAATGTCCTGGATTCGAAGCGACGAGCCAGTTCTTTACCGCATCTTTTTTCTACTCTACTTAAAAGATTTTCTGCTGCATCCACTTTAAAACTTATTGCCAATATTTTTTGAGAAGGAATACTCTTTCCTGTTTGTAACAAATAGCAAGCTCTTTGAGCTAGAAGTTCTGTTTTTCCTGCACCAGGCCCTGCTATAACTACTATATTTGTATCACATTTAACTGCAATTTCAGCTGCTGGCTCCAGAATCAGTCCATCTGCTGGAAACCATTTATCTGAGGGGACAAAAATTGACATTCCAACCACCTAAAGTTGTAAGAGTTCCTTTACCTTGAGAACTAATTTTTTCAACACCTCAGGACAGCTTGTACGCAGGGTTTTCTTATCAAGTGTAAGCATGGCTTCTATATGTGTACTTGGTTTGCTTCGTCCTAGAAATAGAGTATTGTACCAAACCATTAATTCATGCTGCTCTTCAGAGTACGTTTCTCCTGTACTATTTTCATTTTTTAGAGTAGCTTTTATCCCGTGTTGTAATTTTTGATAATATTCCTCAGGTTGAGTCATTTTATCAGGTAGATTGGGACCACGTAGAACCGTTTGTTTATAGGGTTTCTGAAAAGCTTCTAACATGAGAAAATCAAAATCCAACGGAGCCGAAAAAAATACATTGTATTTTTCCAGCCTGCTTATCCAGACTTTTTCCATTATCTCGATGGATTTTTCTGTTAACGGACGCTCGTGAAACTGTTCAAGTTCATCTTCTGTTATCGTATGGGACTTACCATTCCTTGTGACTCCCAACAATTGATCCCGATCATGTCCGTTTGCAAGCAATTGCTGAAGAACATATTTTATTCTACCCCATCCACCGCCTACACGTTCTCTGTCTAAGTCGAGTAAAGTAATATGAGGTATGTTTAATTGATGTAAAAGTTTCCATATATGATTAACATGCCTGCCACCTAACGGAACTATAGTAAGTCCTTCGTTATCTGTTGATATCCCATGTGCCTCCAATATTTTGGGTAAGACGACTTCTTCACTGTCCCCTTCTCCTAAAATAACCAATTTTGCAAAATATATTTCTGGATGAGCTTTAACAGCTTCTCTAATAAACTTATACGCCTCATCGGCTTTAGGTGGAAGTGCAATCCTTCTCACAACTGTCGTGTTAGCCTTATTATCAATTCGCAAATGACATATGTTTTCAGGCTCGATTCTTTTTATTATTGCTGTGCTATGTGAAGATAATAATACCTGAGCATTATCTTGAGACGAAATTTTTTTTAGATTATCTGTAACCCTACCTAAAAGATGTGGTGATATATGATTTTCTGGTTCTTCTACTGCCAAAATTGTAAACGCCGGGACTAAATTATTGTTTAATTGCTGCTCAAGTTTCAGCAATGAGGATACAAGGGATAAATAAAAAAGTGAACGTAGTCCTTCTCCAAGTTTATCTATGGTATATATACTCGAATCCTGTGCTGGAGAAAATTGGACCTCTATTTTTTTAAGTATAGTCGATAATGTTGTACTGTTAAATTCTATATTTGTATTTTGATATTTAATATCACGGTGGTACTTATTCCATTCTTCTTGTATTACATCTTTTATCTGGGCGATATCTTCAATTCCATCAAATAGGTCATTTACAGGTTTCATATTGTTTCTTATCAATTCGTCCATGTTTTCTGGCCATTTTATTTTTTTTAGTATACGATACAAAATTGTACCTGAAGCATTTTTTAACTGTGTCAATGGTTCTCTGATAGCTGGAACATAAATCATTTGGATTGCGCTGCGTTGATGGGGAGAGACTCTAGTCAGGGCATTGGTCTCATCCTCTCCTTCAGGGACAGTAACAAAATTTAAATTCTGTTCAACTTCCCCCTCTGGAGTATTACTTGGAGACCACTTCCCCGTTAATCTAATACGTAAGTGGGGCACTTCACCAGGCCTGTCTATAACTAATTGGTTAAAAAAGGGAGGTACACTCTTTTTAGCTATTAATTGATCAGTTGAGAGTAGCTCAGGAAAGTCAATTCTTACTTCAATTGTACATTCCAATTCCTGTTCAGCTTGAACTGAGAAATGAGGAACGTGAAAATCATCTCTAACTAATTCCCTATCACTGGGCCTTGTACCAAATAACTTTAATAACGCATGTATTAGTGCCGTTTTTCCTGAACTGTTCGCCCCAATCAAGGTAGTTAGTCTAGATAAATAAATAGTCGTTTCCTCTCCAAAACACCTAAAGTTTCTTATTTTGATTTTGGTGATTTGCATTTCCCACTGTTCCCCCACACATAATACCTATAACAGACGTATCCTTTGTGCGATACTCCATAGAAAAAATTGTGTATTGCTTTATTCGTTATAATTCAACAATTTTCCTGCTATTTAACACTTGGAACTGCTTCTATTGCAATTATTGACCTTTTGCGATGTGAAAAACGGTGATAAAATCCCCAAAAGAAACGGTTGAAAATTCCCCACCCTTATCACAGACTCTCTCCCTGGAGGGAGAGAGACATCATGATCCGAAATGGGGAGTTCTATATGATCCACGAGATGAAAAAACGGGGAATGAGCATCTCTCAGATCGCCAACGAGTTGGGCAGAGACCGAAAAACAATCCGCAAATGGCTTCAGCAATCCGAGCCAGCCTATTACCAGCGTCACGTCAAGCGACCGAGCAAGCTGGATCCTTTCAAAGATTACATCCGTCGACGCATGGAAGAGGGCTGCCTAAACGCCAACGTCATCTTCGATGAGATCAAGGCCCAAGGATATACCGGCCGCAAAACCATTCTGCGCTCCTTCATGCAGCCTCTCCGTCCATCCGTCCTATCGAAAGCGACCGTGCGTTTCGAAACCTCTCCCGGCTATCAAGCCCAAGTCGACTGGGGCCGGTTCCGGGTGGATTGGAACGGGGAGCCGAAGCGGCTGTATGCGTTCGTCATGGTGTTAGGCTACTCCCGCATGATGTACGTCGAATTCACGGAGGACGAAAAACTCGAAACGCTCATGGGCTGTCATCTGCGGGCGTTCGAATACTTCGGCGGTCGTCCGGAAGTCGTTCTGTACGACAATATGAAAACCGTGGTCGCGGACTTTGACGAACGCGGACACGCCGTCTGGAATGAACGGTTTGCCCGTTTCGCGGCACATCACGGGTTTCTGTTGCAGAGCTGCCGTCCCTACCGGGCCAGAACGAAAGGCAAAGTGGAAAACGGCATCGGCTATGTCCGCAAAAACTTCTGGCCACGTGTCCGAACCTTCACCGGTCTGGACGATCTGAACCGGCAAGTTCGCGATTGGCTGGACACGGTCGCCAATGTTCGGGTGCACGGGACGACGCACGAGACGCCTCGTGAACGCTTGATTCGGGAAGGGCTCAAACCGTTCAACCCGATGCCTTTCGAGGAAGTGGATCGGCATGCGCGGAAAGTGTCGCCCGACGCATGCGTCTCGTATGAAAACAACCGGTATTCGGTACCGTTCGAATGGGTCGGCCAAATCGTCCACATTCAAGATCTCAAGAACGGACGGATTCGGATTTATCATGGGGAACAGCTTGTGGCCGAGCACCCCAAGGCGACGGGAAAACATCAACGCATCGTCAATGAAAAACACTTCGAGGGACTGCAAACCACCAGCCGGCATAAGATTCCCCAACCGATGCCCAGGCTGGTTCCGCAAGCGATCCCCGAAGTGTTGGAACGCGACTTATCCGTCTACGAGCAGTTTACCGATGAGGCGGTGAACGTATGACGACGCTATTGTATGAGCGCCTGCAAGACGCCTTTCAAGCGTTCGGATGGACGCGGATTCCCGAGGTAGTGGATCATCATGCCGAGGAAGCCGCCAAGCACAATATATCGTATTTGGAGTTTCTGGACAAGCTGCTGCAGGAAGAGCTTCTGGCCAAACGGGAACGGTTTATCCGCATGAAGACGCGGATGGCCCGCTTGCCGTTTCACAAAACGTTGGATCAATTCGATTTCAGCTTTCAACCGTCCATCGACGAACGGCGGATCCGGGAGTTGGCCACGCTTCGGTTTCTTGCGCACCGGGAGAACCTGATCTTTCTGGGACCTCCCGGCGTCGGTAAGACCCATCTGGCCGTGGCGATCGCGCTCGAAGCCATCAAGCAGCGGTACACGGTCTATTTTACGACTGCTCACGATCTGGTGGAGACACTCCAGCAAGCTCATCAGAACAACACGATCCGGCAGAAGATCAAAATGTTCACCAAGCCGAATTTGCTCATCATTGACGAAATTGGGTATCGAAGGATGGAGGACACGGCCGCCCACTTCTTCTTCCAGATCGTATCCGAACGATACGAGACCGGATCGATCATCTTAACGTCCAACAAAACGTATGGCGCATGGGGCGAGATCTTTGGCGATTCGGTCTTGGCGACGGCGATTCTGGATCGACTGTTGCACCATTCGACCACGATCAATATCAAGGGCGAAAGCTATCGCATCAAGGAAAAAAAGAAAGCCGGGTTCTTCCGTCCGGAAGGAGCCGAGGACAAACAAGAGTAGGTGGAAAAATTCGGCGCGAACCCGTCCCCTGATGGGGCGCATGAAATCGACCCAACTGGGGAATTTTCAGCCGATTATTTTGGATTTTTCAATCGGTCTGTCAAGCGTCTGTGAATATGTCAGGTTAACTGTTCTATGAAAATGTCAGGGAGATGATAGCTGATTAAACAGCCGCCGTCCTCTTGCAGACTAGCCGGATGCTGTGCTACGCTGTAACTGCTTGCTGGAGAATGGTTTTCTCCAGGGATGGTTTGCAGCGGGCTTGCGCGGGGACGCAGGCGCCGCTTCTTTTTTGGCCGTTGTTGGCGCCGGGGTCTGTGTGGCCTGTGTCTCCACACAAGGCCAGGCCCGCCCTTGATCCCACAGCCACACTTGTCCATCCATGCCGACACGCACTTCGACGACGCTCTTCGCTTCCCAGCGCGGAACACCGGGGACGGGCTTTGGCATGTAGCATTTCCCTTTCCAGAAGAACGTCTGCCCGCCGCTGATGCGCCGGTATTCCCGACGCGTGAAGATATGCTCCAAAGGCGTTTCGGGCAGCGGCCGGTAGGCCGGTTCAGCTTCTTGCGGCGCGACGGCAAACTGACGATTGTGCTTGGCGATAAGTTCCGGTAACACGCGATTGGCTTCCTCCATCGTGCACACGTTGCGCAGCCTAAGTTCGATCACCAGGCGATCCTGAAAGGTTTGCCAGAGCCGTTCGATCCGTCCTTTGGCTTGGGGTGACAGCGCCTCGATATGGGTAATGCCCAGATCGGCGAGGGCCTGTCCGAAGGTGGAAAGCGACGGCGGCTCACCGGCCAATTCCTGCTCGAGGGTTGGCTTGCCCTTGGGCGGGTGAAAAATGGAGTGTTGGTCGCTGTAGAGCGCAAGCGGTACGCCTTTGCGCCTAAGCCCCTCGATCATGACGGTCACGTAGCCCTCCAGTGTTTCGGTCGGGCGGAAGGTGGCCGCGACCACTTCCCCGGTGGCGTCATCGATGATGCCGTGCAGGGTGAGCATGGGACCGCGATCCTCCAGCCAGGCATAGGGAGAAGCATCGATCTGCCACAGCATGCCCGCCTGAGGTTTGCGGGGCCGGGGTCGGTGAGCCTTCGGACGACGGCGCAGCCGCGCGGGACGCAACCCGCCTTCCAGCAGAATGCGGCGGACCGAAGAGACGCTTAAATGGATGTTTTCGTGTTCGGCCAACAGCTCGGCAAAGTGGGTGGCATTGCTTCCGAAGTAGCGCTCCTGATACAGGAGCATAACGCGTTGTTTGAGCGAATCGGTCAAGGTGTGAGCCGGCTTACGGCCCCGATTCCCATGTGCGATCGCTTGTGCACCTCCGTGACGATATTTGGCCTTGAGCCGATACGCTTGACGGACACTGATGCCCAGGTTGCGTGCAACATCCTGTTCCGTGAGATGGCCGTCGATCCATTTTTCAATGACCATAACGCGTTTCAGTTCGTTCTTTGTCAAGGTGATCTGCTCCTTGCTCATACTGACATTTTCTCGGATCAGTTACACCCTGACAATATCACAGAACAACAACAGGATTTTTCAATCGGTCTTGACAGCGAAAAATGCAATTGTTATACTTTTCGATTCAAATTGCGTATGGGGGAGGCTTTTTGATGCTGTATTTTCTTTTCCGGCTTCCACAAGTTCACATAAATTTTCACCATATCCTGAGTCGTATGTCCTAAAATTTCTTGCAGGCTATAAGGGTCCCCGCCATTTAAGATATACATTTTCGCAAATGTATGCCTCAGGGTATGAGGACTAACCCGGACGCCTTTGATGCCCGCACGTTCTCCGTATTCCTTTAGCGTCTCCTGAAAAGTTCTGCCTGTCATCGGTAAGCCGTCTAAAGAAACAAACAAAGTGGGATTCGGGATCTCACCTCGAACTTTCAGATATTTTATCAGCACCTTTCGAACATCATCGCAAAAAGGAACGTCCCGGGGTCGTTTACTTTTCCCCAATACTCCAATCAAATAACATTGCTTCAGATCCACCTGATTCACTTTCAGCGTCAAAACTTCTCCCAATCTCAGCCCTGTATCCAGCATCAGATACAGCATGCAATAATCCCGAAACCCCGTAAAAGTCGATTGATCCGGTTGCGCCAACAATCCCAAAACCTGTTCCTCCGTGAACGAATAAATAACGGGACGCTGCCCGCTTCTTATTTTTAGGTTCGCCGCGGGATTGCTCTGTATCCATCCCTCTTTGTGCAAAAATGAAAAAAATCGTTTGATCGTTTTGATCCGGTTGTTGATGGTGTTTAGCGCATACTTCTTTTCATCGACCATATATGCGACAAAATGTTTTCGGAGTACGTCGACGGACAAACCTTCCACTTGAGGTTCTATGCCTTGTTCCAACATCATTTTACGATAACTATTCAAGTTCTCTTTTTCAAAATCCACCGTTCTGGGAGACGCCGTTTCCGTCCTCTTGGCCTGGAGGAAAAGATCGACGGCTTCATCCCACGTTAGTGTGCCATTCGAGCCATGATACGATTGTATTTCTGGTATCGTGTTTTTGCGCCGTTGTTTTTTGAAGAGGCTCTTATCATTAAAAAAAGGAACGACGTTGCTGTTCACCAGTCTTTCCCCCTCAGAATGATGGAGTCTTTTTATCCTCTTTGAATCATTTGCCGTTCGTGAACACCGAAGCGGTATTTCCGCAACCCGCTTTCCCAATAACTGTCATTCATACTTTTCGACACCGGGACATCTGCCTATGAAGTTCCCGTTCATCATTCCATATATCGCATCACTATGGGCGTTCGTGTACAACGTCAAGTTATTCCCCACATGGGCCATATGCTGCGCTCCATTGGTTGAAAAAGAGATATCATAGCCTTCATATGCTTTTTTTACCTTCCGTTTAAATTCATCAAAGGTCATAACGCATCACACCTCTAAAAAAGTATTAAGAAACCGGTTACCTTGCGTTCCGCAAAAAGAAGCTGACATCCTTGGTCTTCAATTTATCCATGAACGAAGCAAATTCTTGTTCGTTATCCACGTAAATTTCGATCACTCCAGTCTTTTGCCGCGGATTAAATCGTTTCCCGACGATCCTTCCCCCGCTGTTCGCCACCTCCCACACGTAAGTATCCAAATCCCCTTCATGATCGCATTCGCCAAAGACAAGTGTTTTAATCATCCGGCTACATCCTCCATTCCTGTTCAAAAAGTTAAGGGGTTACTTCTCCTGTATCAGCAACAGTTGGAAATCATTTTGTGCAACGGTTAGTCCATATACCTGTTTCAAACGTTCTGGACCTCTGTCAATAGATTGGACACATGGAATCGAGAAAATTACGCAACATAATCGTACATTTGTTCGCATTGAATGGGTGTGAGATACCCGATCGCCGAATGGACTCGTTTGCGATTGTAGAAAAACTCGATATATTCAAAAATCTTGCTTTGCGCTTCCTTGCGGGTCTTGAACTTTTCCAGATAAACGAGTTCCTTTTTGAGTATGCTGTGGAACGATTCGATGCAGGCGTTGTCGTAGCAGTTGCCCTTGCGGCTCATGCTGCCCTTCATCCCGTATTTTAGGAGCCGTTGTTGGTACTCATGGGAAGCGTATTGGCTGCCCCGATCGGAATGATGAAGAACCTTACCTTTGGGCCGCTGACGGCTGTAAGCCTGGTCCAGAGCTTGCAAGACCAGTTCCTTGGTCATCCGCTCATCAGCGTGCCAGCCTACGATTTTGCGCGTGTACAAGTCCATGACGCTCGCGACATAGAGCCATCCTTCGTCTGTCGGAACGTACGTGATGTCCGCCATCCAGACTTGGTTGGGAGCTTGCGCTGTGAACTGCTGATTCAGCACATTGTCATGCACTGGCAGGTTGTGCCTCGAGTTCGTCGTCGCCTTGTATTTTCGGACGGTGCGCGACTTAAGCCCCAACTCCTGCATGATGCGGGCGACGGTTTTCTCGGACACCCGCATCCCTTGCTGGCGCAAGACTTGAGCGATCTTCGGACTGCCATACAGACGGCGCGATTCCAGGAAGATGCGGCTAATTTGCTGTTTTAACCGTTCGCGGCGTTTTTTCCGTTCACTTTCCTTGCGCCGGGTCCATTGATAATAACCGCTCCGGGATACATTCAAAATCCTGCACATCTCCGACACCGGATACTTGGAGCGGTGCTTGTGAATAAACGAAAAGATCAGTTCCGGTCTTTTGCGAAGATGTGCATCGCTTTTTTTAGAATCTCATTCTCCATCTCAAGTTGGCGAATTCGTTTCTGCATGTCGAGGAAGGTCTTTTCCTCCATTTTCAGATTGCCGCTGCCGCGAAAAGCGTTGACCGGATCCTGTTTGAATTCGCTGATCCAACGGTACAAGGTATTGTCGGATACACCCAGTTCCCGAGCGACTTGCGCCACCGGTTTTCCCTGTTCCTGGATCATCCTCACGGTTTGGATTTTGAAGTCTTTGTCATACTTTTGACTCATCTTCGGACACCTCGATTTTGCTAAATTTATTGTCGCATTCTCGATTCTCGGTGTCCACTATTCAGTCTAGCATCATTCCGCAGCCTTCTGCCGCGCCAATGTTTCCACTACTGTCGGGTGTGCTGCAAACACCGTTAGCTTTAGGCGATATCCCGCTGCCTCCAACAAGCACTCGTAACGTTTGTCCAATATGTTCACCTTCTTTTGGTCAATTTTTTGTTACGCTTTGTTCCTGCAGGAAAGGCATCGTTCATGCCCTTTGTACACCTGGTCATAAATGGATGGCTCGACCCAAATCGTTTTCCCACAACTGCGGCAAGTAAACAATATTCGTTTCATATTAACGCCCCTATTTACCTATTTAAATGAATAAAACCGCCCCGAAGGACGGCTTTGAGTTTCCAAAACGATATGCTAAATTTCTTCAATATACGAGTCTGAAGGACCCTGAAATTTATTCATCATAATCAGACAATGGAACCTGTCCGGCACAAATCACAGCCGAACAAAATTGCAATCCCTCCATAATTCCTTGGTAAAACAACCTCTCCTTTTCCTTGGCCTGAATCCAGTTACTGCTCTCCTCCCATTCCAAAAAAATCTTAAACTGTTCGGGGTTCAAAACTTGCTTCAACTGTTCACGTAATGTCTCGATTTTTTGAAATTCCTGCCGGAGTACGGGATGGGCTTGGTTTTGCCGCTCCCACAAGTCAAACCGCTGCCGCAACGTCGAAATGAATTCGTATTCCATGCCACACCTCACATCGTCTCGATTGGGTGTGTCGATGGTAACTCTGCTTCGCGGCTGAAGCAAGTGGTTTTGGAATGCATCCGAATTTGGTTGTACCCTCAGAAAAACAACGAATCCTTCCGGACATTAGTCGCACAGAAGGATTAAGGGAGATAAGGTTTGCTGTTTTCATACAACACATCCGGATCGAGGTCGATGTCTCCGGGCCAGACCACCGTTCCGGCATCACGGTCAACTTTGACTTGTTTAAAAAACTGCTCGTTCTTCAGAGGTTCGAATACAGGACCTTTAAGAAAAGGACGAATATCCACAATACGATATTCCCCAGGATTGAATTCCAAAACTAGATGGAAAGGTTCGACCGGTTGGGCGCTGCGGATTTCATGCATCATTCATCGTATCACCTCGCTTAAGACAACGGCGGAATTCGGAATAACGTTTGTCCCGCTTGAGCCCGTTTCCAATTTTCCTCTAATTCCACTCTATGCGTGATCACCCAAGCTGTCAACCGGTGGCCAATGCTGGGTGGCAAATACCCGGCAATCACCTTTCCCGAAAAATCCACCGCAGCGGTGTACTCCCCTCTCAC
Organism: Thermicanus aegyptius DSM 12793; assembly: GCF_000510645.1. Lineage (NCBI taxonomy): Bacteria > Bacillati > Bacillota > Bacilli > Thermicanales > Thermicanaceae > Thermicanus > Thermicanus aegyptius. The sequence continues at coordinate 2,652,761 of NZ_KI783301.1, forward strand.
ATGAATATGGGGCGGCAAATGATCCTGGTAAAAAACGGCATAAAATTACCCGTCACATGGAGACGGGATTTACCCTTGATCTTTCCGGTTATTCATCTGGGCTTTCTTTTCCATTCCGTTTGCCGGCATCAAGCCAACCGCTTATCTCGTCCAGACAGGCATACAATTGGAACCCGTCCAAAAAACCTCGGATATACAATTTCTCTTTCTCCCCGGAAACTTGAAAACTCATGTGTTCTTCCCATTCCATAAACAACTGCAATTGCTCGCGCGAAAACGATGTTTGCAGCCGGTCGAAAGACTCGGTCGCGAGCTTCCTCTTTTCCCGATGTTTGGGACAGGTTTGCATACGCTGTTCCCATTCGTCGATCCGTTTGCGGAACGCGGTTATCAACCATTCCGGCACACCACCGTACACACCTTGCTCCCCTTTCTCTCAAAATGGTGTGTCGATGGTAACTCTGCCCGGACGATAAAGCAAGTTGTTTTTACAAGGTGTTCCTGAAATGTTAATCCGCTGCCTTTATTAATTGAATTCCGTATTTTTCTGCAAACCACATGCCTTTGTCCAATGTGAAAAGATCATATTTTCTTTCTATAGATTGCGGTTGCAATTATGAGTGCATCGGGGGCTTTTACAACTCGATTCTCTTCATTTTTTTGCTCCAGTCTGATTTCTCCGGCAATTGTGGCAATTTCATGATTTACATCAATAAATCGGCTGTGCTCAATGCTTTTGACGGCTTGCATTTCAAGATCGGTTTTAGCGCCGCTGATTAATTCGCATTTGGTGATCACGGAAAAGTAAAACTCATAAAAGTCTTTTTGAAGTGCCTGGATCGTTTCGACCACTGTTTTGTTATCATTCAACAAACCAATGGCAATGTTCGTATCGAGGATGACCCCCTTTTTCACCATCCTTCCCTCAATTCCTCAATTTCCTTTAACCATTCCTTTGCCCGTTCGTCGGAAATGGTTCCCCGAATGCCCATCAAGTCCGAAATCCCTGTTTCGTCATATTCGGTCATCAGGTTGTTTTTTAAATCGATGACGATACACCCATCTTCCTTAACGTTATACTGCTGAAGCAGCTGTTTGATTGCCTCCATCGTATAATTGTCAATTTTTTTTGCCATTGTTTTTTATCACCAACCTTGACCTTTGCTTAAATGCTTTACTAAATATTATTGCTTCACTGTATGGAATTGTCAAAGCAAGAAGGATGCTTTCCGCTTCCGTTTTTACGCTAATCCCGACTGTCCTGATAACGCCGTTCTTCGAACGACCAATCGACACTTTTTCCGTCAAAATGGCGGACCGTTTTTTCGACGACCGAGCGGATGCGCCGATCTTTCGGCGGCCCGCCGTCCCATCCCCGGTCGTAATTGGCCAAACACCTGCCGAAGCCGGCCGAACGGTCGGGATAAACCTGCAGACGGCTAATTCTTCCCTCAGCTATGCCGTACATGGACGGTTCGCCAAACACCTGCGCCTCCACATAAAACCCGTAGACTTCTCCCACATAACGCTTGCCCATAAACCAATTGCCTTTTTCCGTAAACATTGCTTGTTCCTCCCTTATTGCAAAATCCGCCGGTTATCCAATCTGGAAAACCTCTCCGGCCGCGATTCCCGTCTTTTTTTGAACTGCTTCCTTACGCTCGAATTCAGACAAATATGCTAATAACGGATCAGTTTTCTGCCGGAAGGCTTCAAGCGCTTGCTTCCTTTTTTCCGGATCGTTCCAAGTCGCAATGTCCTTTTTCTCTTCGATCATTTGCAACGCCCGCCGTTTGATTTCCGGCTGCAATTGTTTCTGTTCCATTTGCAGAGCGGCAAGTGCCAGAACAACCGCAACATCATTCATCGGATCGGGATAATCCTCAACGCACCGCTTCGTAACTTCCTTCATCGGCAGTCCTTCGCGCACCAACTGCCGGAAAAGGTCACGAATGTCCAACACATCATCGTTGTCGAAAATGCCGTATCCCCATGCCCCCATGCCAATCGCACCACACCGTAGACAACATCGCTTTCGGATTGTAATCCCACGTCATCGCCGCACGCTGATCCTCCCTTCGCATGACACAGCTTTGCTCCACTTTGCCGAAAAAGCAAGTCCAGTGAGAATATGATCTTCCGACGTAGAATTACGTACCTCAAGAACAGGAAAAGGACCCTTGGAAATGCAAGAGTCCTTCTCCAACAGGTCAAACTGAGTTTCCACATCGTTGCATGCCGCGAATAAACCTGAACTAATGGGTTCCGCCCGTTCCAAAGTCGTCATACGAAGAAAGATTGGCGTGGTAAAACACGATATCCCCGTCCTTCAGTTGGAACGTCACCCCAAATGGATCGGTGAAACTGCGCTTGAATCCCTCCATTTGCCACTGGTTGTTCAGCGGTCCGTAAATGTATTGCAAATGCGGGTGATCCAGGTCCTTATTCCGGATCGTCTCGATGTTGAAATTAACAATGATATACCCGTCCCGCAGAAAAATGGGGGATTGATCGTCCAGCCGATGCGTGCGCCCATACTCCGCCAGATTCGTGCCTTTCGGCACCACATACACCGCAGCGGGCAGACTGTATTCCCCGTACCACCGCTGAACCGACGCATTGGCCCTCGCCGCATCCACTCCGGAAGGAACATTCATGCTGCCGATGAACGTCCGCAATTGCGGCGGCAGCAGCATGATGTCGTAACCGCCGACGTACGTGGACTTTTTGGTGTTTTTCAGATACTGGTCGATATACGCCTGCTTGTTTCCGCCTGCGCCGGTCAAACTCCAGAGCGAGCTTGCGGTGTTGATCAGCTCTTGCCGGGGTACATTCCGCAGCCGCTCGTCCAAAGCGATATACCGCCGCTCCGCATCGTCTGCGGATCCGATCCGGATAAACCGCTTATTGCCGGAATGGTAGTATAAATCCACTTCCTGTCGGTTCCTGCCCTGTCTGTCCACGAAATAAAATTTCGGCGTGATGCGGATGCCGTCCCCCGCTCCGAACATATTGCCTTTGGTTTTCACTTCAAACTTCACATGATATCCTGTCTTCACCGCCACATTTTTCTTACCCGGATCCGGGTGGCTGCCCTGCCGGACCGGCAACACAAACGGCGGCTGGTTGCCGCGCGGCGATCCGTCGATGTCTTTCGTGCCCACCCAATACGCGTTTCCTGTCGGCGCGGCCCCGCCTTTTTGCGTCCGGAAGACCGTCTCCCAGTTGTAGTCCGCAATATCCGTGATGCGGAAATCGTACAGCCGGCCGATCACTTCCACCGGGACGACCTGGGTCGCCACATGGTTGGACACATTCAGATTGGCGTTCATCTCGGTTCCGAACCCGGTTTGCGGGCTGTTTTCCGCGAAGGTACGGAACAGCACATCGTAGTTGCCTTCATCGACCCAAACCGGCAGGAAAAACGTTGTGGTTTCCTGCGACACCGGAATCGATATCCATGTTTCTTTCGGATAAAATCTGGATTTGTCGCCGCTGTACACATCGAACGGAAACCATACCTGTTTTTCTTTGGTATACTTCGCATAGTCGCGATCTCCGTAACCCGGGATGTTCCGATGCTGGCCTTCGGTCGGAATAGTGACGGTAAACGGCCTGTCCAAAATAAGTGCCGAACGGCCCGCGCTCGGGGTGGTTTTTTGGTTATGGGCTCTGTCGTCCGAGACTGTGGCGTAGTTCACCACCGGCGTGTGAACGGTGACGGGATTGAGACCGTGAATCGGGAAAGATTGGTTCTCCCCGCCGTTGATTCCTTTGACGAGCGAATAATCAATGGTGCCGGAACTCGGCTGGTTGGCCTTGTTTGTCTTGCTCGGTTCGATGAGATAACCTTTTCCGTACAGCACGTCCGGACCAATCACGGGCGGCGAAGGAATTTGTCCGGGAGCCGGAGCCTGTTCTTCCACCGTCCGATTGTCCATCACCATTGTGCCGTTAAACACAAGCGAATCGTTTTTGACCCGGATTTTCCCGATCGCCTTTTCCGCTTCGCCCGTCCAGTCTTCATCGGGTACGGACGGCCGGCTCGAACCACCGTTAATGGTTTGTCCGGGAAGGGTGACATCGGAATAAACGGGATGCGTAATGTGCGATTCCAATGCATCCGTATGCGCCGCGGAAACGCTCGGCGGCGAATATCCGGTCGGCTGCACCGTGACCGTTCCCGATGGCAAAGCGTAATTGTTGAAGGTGGCTTTTTGGATCCCATACACCTCAAGATTGTCGATGACCCAATAACGGTATCTCCGTTCGATCGTGTAGTTCTTAGTTACCGTTTGTGTATCCGATCGTGGAACGGTGATCGTCGTCGGGTTTCCATCGGAATCGGGCGGTCCGGGCACCCTTTCCGTCCATTTCAACGTGTATGTCTTCGTAACTCGGATCGGATACTTGCACGTTCCGGACATCTCGGCAAATTCGTTTTTGTACAGATAGGCTTTGGATGATGCATTCACATACAGGCTCTCTGAAGTCGGAATGCCCTTCAGCACATCGAATCGCTCCGCGCCGCGCGGATCCGCTTGGATGACGCCTGTTGCCGCCGGGTCCATAACCTGTGCGCTCTGCACCGTTCCTTTAACAGGCCCGGTGCAAACGGCGTGTCCTCCGCCGCCTCCTCCGCAATTTCCGTCTTCGCAGGGAGGCTGCCCACAACCGTCGGCATTCGGATCACTTTCGCAAACGTCGTTCTTTAACCTGTACATGGCGACCATATTGGTTCCGCCAACGTAGACGGTAAAGTTCCGGGTGACAACTTTGGTGTCCCCTTTATCTTTTTCCTGTACGAAATTCCGTTCTTCCGGCCTGAGAACAGGTGAAAGGTACGAAAGGTATATCTCGTAAGTTTGTTGTCGGTACTCCACTTCTTCCGGAAACGACTCCAATATTTCGTGGCCGGCGGGGAACTTTCCGACGAGGGTTTCATCCACTTTGGTTCCGTCCGAAAGGTACAGGATTTTGTTCACCGGATAACCCTCCGGGTCACCCTCAAACACGATTTGCACATCGAAATATTGCCGCAAATCGGACGGTTTTGCCCAATTTTCCGCCTTCACAATGCCCGACAACGTATGAAAAGGGCCTTTTCTTACATGCGGGTTTTCCCTCGGACCATCGACGGACACCATGATCGCGCTTGCGTACAGCGTCATACCTTGTTTAATCGCTTTTTCGGCTTTGGCTTCGCCGATCGCCGCAAGCACTTCCTCTTTCGTCCACTGAAATGTCGTGATAACCTGCGTGTCCGTGATCCGCTCGTCGATAATATGGCCGCCTTCCAGTTTAAAGTGTTCTCCCGCTTTTTGTGACGTCGGATCGCATTCGCCGGTATGATCTTCCGTTGTGCAAGTGTCATGCATGTGAATATACCAGCCGACGGTTAAATACCTCACGCTGCTAGTGGCCTTCTTAGACTGGGTGACAAAAGTAAACTTCCCTCCATCGAAATACGCTTCGTTCGCACTTGCGAGTCCCGGGAGGAAAGAAGTCAGCAAAAACAAAAAAAAGAGAATCGAAGCGATTCCCTTTACTCTTACCGCCATATATTTCATCCCGCACTTCACTCCATTTTTCGGATGATACTGTTGTCAAACAAGCTGGCCATCGTCGACAAGGCCAGATGATCGCCGTAATTACCGGAATGATTGGTGCCCAGCCAAATATCGGCGTAACCCTCGTACCAATCTCCTTTTTCAAATTTGTCGGTATCCGGATTAAAGAATGTGTCGTGAAAAATATTCTTGTACTCCGCATAGTTGTCGATCTTGAAACGAACCCTCGCTCTTACGTACCAACCTCCCAGTCCCGAATTGTACAACATGCTCGGCTCCGGCTCGACAAAACCCTCGAGTTTTATTTTGTTTTCCTTCACCCATTCGGCGTACTCTTTGTTTTGCTGTACCCGGACTTTACCGAACGCTTGGTTCTCGTACTGAAACAATTCGTCGGCCCACACAGCGGAATCAATGGTTTCATAGTCCACATTTAATTTCAAGGCAAAACCGTTTTTCACCCGCTGCATGATCTTTTTCAAATCTTCGGTCGAAAAGATCTGTTCCTTGTAAATGTCGACGGAGACTTGGGTATGCCCTTTTCTCGAATGGGGATATTGAAATTCATACATCTCATTCGGTATGTCTTCCAAAATATAAGGATAATCGTTGGCGTTTTTCGGCAAATTCGCTGTGCGTACAAGCCGCCCCCATTCGTCGTAATTTGCCGTATCGTTCTCCTTCGTCGATATGTGCACGGTTGCCGTGAGGTTATCCCAAGTGACTTTCGCCCCCAGCACTTCGCTGACAAACCGCAGCGGGACGAACGTTCTCCCGCCCTTCATGATCGCTTTCGTATCAAAGGGGACTTCCGCACCGTTCACGATGGCCTTGTTTTCACCGACGGTAAGGCGGATCCGCTTGTCTCCCCGCTCAATCGGAACCGTCATCGTATCCGCTTCCCAGCCCACTTTCGCTCCCATGTTTTCGGCGACAAAGCGGACCGGTACGAGCGTGCGTCCGTTTTCGTCAACAAACGCTTGGGCGTCGGGAAACCAGATTTTCCGGCCATCCATCACGACGCTGACAAATGCCGGCGCCGTCACCGCGGCATAGGAGAGATTTGCGAAAAGACTGACACAGACCAGGATTGCCAAGCTTAGGCTCAACCACTTCCTCAATCAACTCAACTCCTTCCCGTTTGGAATTCTGAGAAAAAAAGGAAGTCCATTCGTGTCTCCATCTTAGTCTTGTTACGTGAAACTGTCCACTCACTCTTTCAACCGTTGCTGGAACGAACGGAAACGGTAGTTGTTTTGGGGCAGGAAACACGCTGATAAACGAAAAAGCCACAATCCTCAACTTTTTGTAGGGATTGCAGCTTGTTCATTTTCGATCCTGACATCTTGTGCTCATGCAATGGCCTCAAACGATGGGAGCAAAACACCGTCCGGACCAATCATCCCCAGCGCATAAGCTTTTTCGATCATGCCCAGTTTTTGATTTTCAAATGGAACATTGCCGTTCCATTGCGCGTTCAACCGGGAACTCCGAACCTCATGTTCCGGCAAGGCGCGGGCATACTGGGGATTCACCACACGATTCTTCTGAATGGCTTTCATAAATTCGGAAAAAGTGATCCCGTCGCGGTTACCGTACTTGCTGATTCCCATATCTGCGCCATAGGTTTGAAAACGATTGACCAGCGTAACTTTTGTGTACGCGGCAAATTCCGGAGTAAATCTCCCGTTCACATCCACTGCAGAAAAAGACACGACCAACACCTCCGAATGTTCCTTCATTTACTATATCGGCACATGGACTGGAAAACATAACGGTCGGCTTTTCCAAATTCTTAACGAGCGATATTGTGGCAACTTAAAGGAACGTATCCCTTTTTCGCAGCTTCTTTTTCACTGGTGAACGTTTCCTCTACGGGGTATGGAAACGAGCAGGTGCTGTGGTAATACACCTTCATTCCGTTTTTCACCGCTCCGACGATGAACGGCTGCTTTAGCACTCGGCTGCCGCCCAGCGCGTAGTTGTTGTAGAATCGTTGTCCGACCGGGATTCCCTGCAGAAAAGCCATCACGCCGACGTCGTCGATCGTGTTGCTCCAATCCTCTCCAGATATCACAGGAAGCGAAAAGGTGTAGGAAATTCCCACACGGGCGGCGTATTCGTTGTGCCGGTTGATCCGGTACGCCAGTTCGTTCTGGATTGCGTTTACGATGGTGCTGCGCCGCACCTGTTCAAATTTGTCCGGATCGCGCAGCAGAGGGACGATGGTATCCTCCGCGATTTCACTTCGAAAGCCCTCAACCCATCTCTGACTGCCCGCCTCATAGGCGATCACATAATCATCCAGCGTAAACGACAGGCTGTTCCCCCGCGCGTCGGCATATGCGTACGGTTTTTTCGGTCCCCATACGGAGCGCATCTCCGTTTCGCCTTCCGCGTTCGTGAACTCTTCTTCGGCATAGACGTAAAAACCGTCATACCCGATGATAACCACGGCCGGAATATAACGGTTCAGCACACCTTGGGAAACCGGATCGTCGGCAATACCGAAGTTCATGTAGAGCGTCCGGTAGAACGTGTCAATCGCTTCTTCCTTGTTCACCCTGACCCGTTTCAGCGAATCGTATTGCGCTTCCCGCCCCGGATCGACGTTCATGATCAGCGCCCTGGCCGCATCGTCCACTGCTGCGTCAAGTGCCGCGTCGTACCGCAATTCGGTGATCATCGTTTTTCGCTGCATCTGAGTTTCCGTTTGATTCACCATATAGAAGGGAAACAGGATGAGCACCCCGACGATGGCCCAGTTAATCATCTTCATTCCGGACCATCCCCCCGTACGTAATGAAGATTTTGACATGGGTACTACCGGCGTTGTTCAAGAAATCGTGCAGAATCGTTCCGTTCGTCCGGTTCGTGTTTTTTACCAAAACATAAAAGGTATCGCCCACCGACAGCCTGTAGCGACGCGACCGGTCGTCTTTCCCCGCGGCATTGTCGGGGAACAAAACCGGCAAAATTTGCGCGTTAAAGAACATCTCATAATGAACCGCGTATTCACCACGGAACGTCTCCGGCCGCAACGGATCGTCATAAACCGGATCGTACCGTTTGTGACCGTGCTCCATTTGAATGTCATAGGTGTTGCCTGTGGCGCTTAGCGTCTGCACAAAGTCGTTGTACATCTCCGGAGAAATGTACCCCTTGTCCCGGACCGCGTCGACAAACGCGGTCACCGCGCGCAGCGCGACCAGTTCCGATACGTCGTCCTGATGGTCAAACGCGGCGGAGATCGGGAAAATGTACAACAGAAGGACCGCGATCAGGATGGCAAACACTTTTGAGATGCTGTTCACACCCACCTCCCCCTCTCAAATCGAGGTAAACACCACGCGCGTCAATTCTCCGTTCTGCCCCCGTTGATAGAATGGTTTGTACCTGCCGTTCACCTGGATGCCGGACAACCGGACATCCTCCTTTTCCAGATCCGGCGGGTACACCGTGCCGTTCACAACCAGTTCCACCCCGATGTCCCGGATTTGCGCGACGGACTGCAAAACTACGGCGCCCGACACGCTGCCGTCACCCGCCAGCGGAGACAACGTGGAATGAATATTGGGGTCCGCCATTTGGTTGGACTCATACGTCCACTTCAGTGCGGCGGATCCGCTTTGAAACAGCATCAGGCCCACCGTGACGGCCGCCACGAACATCAGACAAGCCGCGCTCATTTCGATCATCGTTCGGACGGAATGTCCCATTGTCTGTTCCTCCTTGCAAAACCGGGCTCCCCCATAAGGAGGAGCCCGCCATCCAACATGCATCGTTACTGTTGCACAAACACAATGCCGCGAATCACGTTGCTCCGGTCTCTCACCAGCTGCGCCCGGAACTTGCCGCTCGGATTCACATAGTTGATGTCCGCTTCGTCCATCGCGTCTGCAATCGTTCCAGGTGCGGGGCCGATGACGGAACCATACGTGACACTGTCTACGGGCACACCGGTATTAATCACTTTGCCGTACCATTGCCCGGCCGGATTTTTTCCCGTCACGATCTGAATCCCGAATTGATCCTGATCGGAAAATTTGCGGAGGGCGTTCAACACCTGACTGCCGGAGACAAGCGTATTATCATACACCGTAAACGCCGTTTGGGAAAGTTCGGTTTGAATGTTGGAGAAATTGTTTTGCGCCGCTTTCGTCGCTTCCTGAGCGGAAATAAACATGACGACCGCAATCGTGATCAGGGCGATGGCGAGAAAAATGCCGGCTGCCATCACCAGCGCTTTTTGGGCGTTGGACATCGTTTCGTTCACTCCTTTTGGAATGGATCAGAATGTTGAAGAAAAAGAAAAAAGCCTTCGGAATGAAGGCTTCGGGCAATGACCCGCTATTGAATTCGGTGAATTTGTTCATAGTACACCGACATTTGACTCAGGCTGACGTACACGAGCGGGAAAACGAGGTACAAAAAAATGAGGGACACCATCGGCGCAAAACCGATCATTTTCCCCCAACCCGCTTTCGTTTCGATCAACCGTTCATAATCCTGCTTGCGCTGCTCCCGCATAAACTCCCGCTCCGATTCCAGATCGTCGAACGCCCTGCGGATCGGAACGCTTTCCGCGGCCAACTGCAGCCTGTCCACGATACGGGCAAAGGGCGCAAACGGCGCCTCTTCCTTCAGCCGTTCCAAAGCTTGCTCCGCGCCATGTTCGTAATGCAACAGGCACTGCTGGAGCGGTTCCTTAAAAATAAAAGCGAACCGTTCCATCCATTCCAGCAGTTGTTCCACGGAGATGCGGTCCATTTCCGACAGCATGGCGATGACGGCGTGAAACTGGTCCACTTCGTGTTTCATCTCCATTTGTCTGAGCCGTCTCCGGAACAGAAGCATCCACACGGGGACAAAATAGCCGCCCCAGCCGATCAGCAGGCTGAGCATCACCTCCCACCATTTCAGATATTCCTGATTCAGCGCCTCCAGCTTTCGCAGGATGCGCTGCGCGGCAGCATGAAGCTGCTGCTCGTTCTGCGCAAACTCCGGTTCTTGCCGCAATCGGGAAAGGACCGCTTCATAAATCCGGCTTTTCGCTTCCTTTACGTCCGCCAAAATTTTGCGGTCCAGTGCCGCCGCATCCCTGGCCGCTTTCGCCTCTTCCGGAGAAAGGCGTCCGAACATCGTGTCCGGCTTGTCCCATGCATACAGAAGCTGATGCGTCGCCACCGCATGAAGCGTCACAAACAGCGCAATGGACAACAAAAATCCGAGGACGCTCACCGCCACCCGCTGAACATAAAACCACTCCAAACGAAGCGGCGAGCTCGTTTCCTTAAGCAGCATGGTGCAGCGGGCGTACTCTTTACTTCCGGGGCCGGGCATGATCCGATCGACCAGCCATTGAACCCAGGGAACCTGATACGCCCGTTGTTCCCATGGTTTTCGCCTCCGCGCCGCCGGCTGTTCCCGGTCCAGTTCCCGCATGTGGCGCAGCAGGACGTACGATCCGAGAACAATCAGCAGAACGACGATTCTGGACATCCAGCCGAGTTTGCCGGCGTAGAATGCGTCCATCGCCGGAAAGTAACTTCTTGCCCAGTTTTCGATCGGCTTCGTGAAGAGAAGCGGAATCAGCGCGATGGCGGTCAGACCTTGCAACAGGAAACTCAGTTTCTCCCGCCGCAAAATGGCCAGGTTCAGTTCGCCGGTAAGCTGGCCGAGGGCTTTCAAGTACACCGACCCGTGCTGCGTCATTTTATCCCCGTATTCCCTGACCAGATGGGAAATGCCCGCCAGTCCCTTCAAAAAGCGGTTCGGCGCGGCCTCGTAATATTGCTCCAGCCTTTCCTCCGGGTTGCTGGACGTCAGCACCTCGTAAATTTCCCGCGCATGCAGCGCCATTTCGTGCGGCGCGGTTTCCGCCGCGTCGTAAATCGCTTCCTCGACCATCCCGTGACGGTGGTAGTGATGCCTCACATCGGTGAGAAAATGGCGAAGCTGATGAAGCTGGCGGTTTTCCAGGCGGTGAACGAACGCATCGGCCATCACCCCGTGTCCGACCCATATCCCGGTCGCAAGCAGGAGCAGCATCAGCACATCGTCGGTGATCCACAGAAGCGGCACAACGGCCGCGAGCAACACCCCCCACACCGCGAGAGCCAGCTTGACCGTTTCCAGCCGCAGTTTCCATTCGTCAACCACATGCAGCACCGCAAGCCGCCTGCGGATCCCCATCAAGTACATCCGCAGCAACGGAACCTTGGCGCACCAGACGTAAATTTTCTGAAAAAAGCTGTACGCGGCCTGCCGGCGCGACGCTTTGTCCGGGAGCCGCAACTCTTCGTATTCCCGGACCGATCCGGCGCCGGTGTTTTTTCGGGACACCATTTGAAACAAAAGCGCGGCGAGCATAAAGAACGCGACGGAAAATCCGAACGCGAACGTCAGCCAAGTTTTAAGCTCCATCTTCCGCCTTCACCCCCCAATGGGCGGCCAGAAACGACCGGAACGCCTGGCGGTCGGTCTCGGACATCTGCTCGAGCATTTCCCGCACCGTCCGTTCGGAAATCGGATGAACCGCCACATAGCGGCCGTCCCGGTACTCGATCACGTTCCGCGCTTCGTACAGCGCCCGGTCCGTGCTGCGGCGGAAATACTCGGCGGCCGTGTCCATGAACCGCTCCAGTTTTTGCTCCAGCGTCCGGGCGTTCCGGTAATCGGCGGGGTACGGCACGTCCTGATCCAACGGAACGCATTCCGTGATGCGTTCAATGTAACGGTGACCGTTATAATCTTTTTTCAGATGGATGTCGAAATGAAGGACGCTGATCACCTGCTGCTCCGCCACCTTCTCGTTGTGGAACACGCCGGTTTTGAGCAGGGAATTGCGGAGCGAGAACACCAGATCCCGGAACGTTTTCGCGTGGTGCGTAAACAGCGTGAAGAGCGATGCGACCTGCGACATTTGAATCATCCACGCCGCCACCGGATCGGTGGCCACCTCGCCGAGAATGTTGACGGTTCCGTCGGTCTTCTTCTGAATGTCGAGGCCCTCCTGGCCGGAGATCGTTTCCGTTTCCCGCAAGCTCAAAATGTTGCGGTCCCTGTAGATTTTCCGCAGATGCAGTTCAAAGGTCATTTCCTGCACCCGGATCGTGAAAGTTGCGGGAATATACCGCACCATCGCCATGAGAAGCGTCGTTTTCCCGCTGCCCTGCGCGCCGGTAATCGCCGTAATCCGCGCGCCTTTGACGAGAAACGGAATGAGCCCGATGGGAAGTTCGGAGTTTTTGTCCCGAATAAGTTGCTCCAGAGTCGCATTTTGCACGTCGAATTTGCGCACAAAAAACGCCCACGATTCGGAGAACCGGGGGCGCAGAACCACCACGCGGGAGCCGTCCGCCATTTCGTTGACTTTGTAGCCGTTGGCTTCGGACAACTGGCCGGGATAATTGAACTTGTAAATGTTTTGGCACACCCGCTTTAATTCCCGCTCCGACCCGAACGAGAGGAAAGCGAGATGGATCGACTTGCCTTTGTAAAAAATCCAGACGCTGTCATGGGATTTCGGCACTTCCCTGAGCAGCGAATCCGCCCCGAATTCCCATTCCCCTTCCCAGATGGCCGGAGGGAGACCGGAAACGCCGCCCGATACGCCGTCGATCCGCATGTCCCGGATTTCGTCCACGACGCCGAATCCCTTGTAGTTTTGGTAGATCCGCTGAACGACAATGTGCAGCTTGTCCTCAAACCGCAGGCGTCGCGCTTCCTTTTTATAAATCTCGTGAATTTCCTCCGCCGTAATCCGGTACGATTCCGTTTTCCCGTCCTCGATCAGGCGTTTCGGCCGGTCCAGATCGTACTTGCGGATCAGTTCGCCGAGCGCGTCGGGCCCGTACCGTTTTTTGTACTGGTACAGTAAAATCTCGAACTGGTCCTGCGGCGAAAGTTCGTACGGATCGTCAAACGGGATGATTCGGTTGATGTTGGATTCGTCCAGCTTGTACGTCTGCAGGAGCAGATCGAACACAAACTGTTTGACGTACGCCTTGTCCCGTATATCGCCGGAGGTGCATCCGCGAAGCGCCTTTTTCAGTTCCGCCCGCTTGTTTTTGCGGCGGCGCAGTTCTTCTTCGGACAGGCCGAGATCGTACAGGTTGCTGGTCGTTAGGTGATGCAGCGCCTGTTTCACGTACTCGGTCATCGCTTCGATCGTGTACATCCTCTCTTCCGCCGGCGGTTTCTTCGGTTTGCGTTCGCTCATGCGGAAATAGAGCAACGCGCCGGCAAGGGCAAGCAACAGAACCGTTAGGAGTCCGTTCAGCACCTGCGCCATGCGTCACTCCCCCTTCCCGCCAAAAAACGGCTTGTTCAACCCGCCCCATTCGATGACCGCCTTCGCCGCGGCACGCACACTTTGCACGAAAAAATGGTTCTCGTGATCGCGGGGAACGTTGCGGTTGCGAAAACAAAAATCGATCGCGCGTCCCTCCCGCGTCGCATCCATCCAGCCGGCATTGTGCGGAACCGGAAGGAGCGGCTCCTTCACCCTGTACCTTCGCGCAATATTTTTCGCGGTATAGGAAGAGTAACGATCGTACTGGCCGAGCAACAGGATCCGTTTTTTGCCGCCCGGCCGTTCATCCGCTTCCTGATGCCCGAAGAACCGATCCAACACCAAGCGGTTCTGATTCAAATTCACGACGACCAGGTCCGCATGTTGCAGCAACGTTTGTGTCCAGGCGGAACCGGTGCCGCTTCCCCCGTCGATCAGAACCAGGTCATAGGTTGAACCCGCCGTTTCCAGCAGAAGCGGAAGCACGTCTTTCATGCCGGGCACAAACACTTTGTCCGGCTTGTTCGAACCCGGCAGCAGATCCAGCCGATCCTTGAGCAACGGGACGGTGTAGTCCCGGACCATGGCCGGCGTAAGCTTCCGGTTGCGCAGCAGCCGTTCCAGCGCATCAATGCCGGTGTCTGCCGCATGGGCCAGTTCGTCTCCCTCTTGCGTCCGCCGCCGGATCAGCGCCTGTTCCAAACTGGCGCGGCGGCTTTGCAAATGCCCGAACAAAAGCAGGGAGGACGAATATTCGAGACCCAGCAAAGCCGACAGGGCGACGAGATTGGACGTGGTCCCGGTTTGGCCCGGCACCGGGCTCCAGAACACAACACTAAGCCCCACGCCGATCCCTCCTCATCCGTTTCCACGCTCTTTTCACCGTCCGGCCGTCCAGCCCGAACAGCACTTGGGCCAGCCATTGCACGTTTTTGGCATACGTTCCGGACAGTCCTTTTACGCTCACGCGTTCCTGGTGTTGATTGCCGATCATCACCGAAAGATCCTGATCCGAAAGCGGAATCCGGAATACCGGTTCCTCCCACCGGATGTGGAAACCTGAATAAAAGGAATCAAAATACGCTTCGGGGATCGTGCTTTCCACAAACGGGCACCACATTTTGAAACACACAAGCGGCTGTTCGCTTGCCTTGTCCAAACCGAGCCGCCGCATCAGGTCCGCGTTTTTTTGCAAGGTCAACTTCTCAAAGCCGCCGCACCAGACATAGTGATCGAAAGCTGGCAAATGCCGCCCGACAAATTCGGAATGATCCGTATCCAAAAGCAACACGTCGTAATGCGGCCATCCGCCTTCCGTTTGGTTCACGTGCCGATCCAACTGCCCATATGTCAAAAATCCGACAGCCACGTCAAAGCCTTCAAACTCCGTCACAAAAGCTCCCGGACGGTCGTCAGTCCGCGGCAAATATCCCAGCACCGTTTGCGCCATCGACGAATCGACCAGCAGTACGCGTTGCCCCGCCGCCGCCAGCAATTTGCCCAGCGCTAGAAGCAAGTGGCTTTTGTCCGTCGCACCGAGAAAAGCGATCTTTTTCATAATGCCCTCCCTTTACGAAGCCGAAGGCGGCTGGTTAAACACATCTTCCAGTTTATTTGCCGGTGGCTTTTCTTGACCGTTTTCCGGCGGCATTTCCTTCGTTTCCCCCGGAGATGCTTCGGGCACCGGCGACGGTTGGCCGGCGGCGGGATCGTTCCCGGGCCGGGCTTGTCCGTTTTCCTGACCGGCCGGCGGCTCAGCCGGCGGTTGGATGGTTTGGCGGCTCGCGTTGTTTTGCTGCGTGGCGATCCGCTCGTTTTGAAGTTGCTGTTGGACCGTGACGCTGCCATGGACCACCTTCATTTTATCCACGTCGCTCATGGCTTTCAGATCGTTGTCCAAGCGGGTCCGAAGCTGTCTGGCCAGTTCCGTCTTCGCGGTTTCCAAAATGTTCGGATCCGTTTCCATCAGGTTCAGCACTTTCGGATTGGGCGGATAGTTGGGAATGGCCGCCTCCTGCATGCCCGGATCCACGTACGCGAGGGCGTACAATTTCGCTCCTTGCAGGTAGGCGTCGATGATGGCGCTGGAAGCCATCAGGATTTCCCGTTCATCCATCGTGTACCAAACGATATTGCCCGACAGTTCCTGCACTTTCTTTTTGGAAAGGACAATATAGTCCTGGCCGGTTGGGAAGTTGATCCGCACGTCCACGTACTGGCCTTTTTGCAGGTTGGTCGGAAGCTGAATGACGTTAAATTCCTGCAGCCGCAAATCCCTCGGAACGGGGCCTTCCTCAAACAGCATGGAGGACACAAGCGGTGTGTTGGCGCGCAATTCGATTTTTGTGACTTTCCCGACCGCCTGCTTCGGATCGGTGATCAGGTTTTCCGAAACCAGATCCGCGGCAAGGTCAAGCACCCGTAAATCTTCGGTCTTTAGCACCGTTCCGGCCGGGAGATCGCGAACAACTACAACCATCCTCGTTTTTTGGGCTGCTTCCCGGTTTTGGAGTTCCTGGATCCTTGCTTCGTATTCAGCTTTCATCTGGGCTGTGGTTTCTTTGGTTTGCAAAAAGCTGTACAGCACCATGCCGGTGGCAAAAAACAAAATGATCAAAATACATACGAACGAAATCATGATGATTCGTTTTCGTTGTTGTCCCCTAAATGGCATGTCTCTTCATTGCTCCTTTCCATATGGTCAGAAACGTTTGAAGCGAAAGAACCGGTTCCATCTGGGTTCCTCATGGATTCCCTTTCCGAACCAGTAACGGTCGACAAACGCATGGATTCGAGCCGCATAAGCTCCTTTCGTCGCACATTCGCCGCGCCGGATCCCTTCACCTACGGCTTCGTCTTCGGGAAGATCCAATGCATATGGCCACGGAAGAAGTTCGCGCAAACGGTCTTTCGGAATCTTCTCCCGCATCCGGTTCCAGACCACCGCGATATCCGGCGAAGGATACAAGGCGGACAAGAACGGTTTCATCCGGCCAAGATTGCGGATGCTGGCCGGCTCGTCTGTGGTCATTAACCATAACTGTTCGGCCTGCTCCAAGGCCAGCTTCGTGATGGCGTCCAAATGGACTGGAGTATCGATGAGTACCGTATCCATTTCCGACTTCAGAAAACGGACGACGGCGATCAGCTGTTCCCGCTCCAGAATCAACGTCCCTGCCTTGGCGGGGGCAGCGACAATAAAAAAACCCATCTTCGTTTTCAGAAGACAGGCTTGGCTGGCTTTTCCATCCTCGATCCGGCGTACCAGGTCGGCAATCGTCTTGTTTGGCTGGAGTTGCAAGGTGGAAGCCACGGATCCGTGCATCAAATCCAAATCCAGGATGCACACCCGGCCTCCCTCCCGAGCCAGTTTCGCCGCCAAATGAAGCAGAAAGGTGGTCGTTCCGACCCCTCCTTTGGCCGCATACGCGGCAAGAACGGAAGGCGCATACCTGGCAAGTGCTGCTGAAACCGGCGCGGCCGGCGTTTCGCTTTCCTTTTGGGTCCATAATCCGGAAGGCGGCATGGATACCGAAGAAACCGGCTCATGCCCCAAAATAAAGCGGGGGAATTTCTCCTGTTCGTGCTGTTCGTTCTGCGGGATCACTTCCTCTGAAGGAGCCTTTTGTGCCCGGTGGGAAAGCGGCACCGGGTCATCCGGCTCCATATCTTCATCTTCTTCAAAGAGTAAGGAAGACTCCCGCGATGTTGACGGAGACGAAACGTACGCTTCAAAATCCGTTTCATCCGTGGGGGTGATCACGTTGGAAATCCCGATGGCCGCCCATTTTTCTTTTGGGATATTCTCGTCAGATAACAGAAGAACAGTCATCTTTTTGCGGACGAACACGGGCACGAATTTTTCCCAACTTGCGTCCGCGGCATCGAGAACGACCAGTTTCCCTCTGACTTTATGGGCCTCGTGCAACACCCGCACCACCCATCCTTTTCCCCGAAGCCGATTGATCCACTCCTCACGATGGCACGGCCGAAAAAGAACCAGCCGCATGTGTTCCGCCCTCCTTTCGCCATGCATGCCAACCAGAATCGGATATACCGTTTCCTATCAGGGTTTGGATTCAAACCCTTCAAAAACGCCTCGTGCGTATTCGTTCCGATGTTGCCGAATCCAATTGGCCGTCTCCGGGTAACCGAGCACTTCCGCCCAGTAGATCACAACAGGGACGTCCAGCATATTGGTGCGGCCCGATTGGCGAACCGCCTCAAGACCTTCATACACTTTTTGGGAAACTTGAATCATCGCATCTTCCACTCCTTTGGTTTAACTTGTGGATATGTTGTGGATACATTGTGAATATGAAAATTCGAAACGAAAACTGTCATTCCATCCTGAAGTCCTGACCGTTCAACACCCCGCGAAGCGCCCGTTCCAGTTGCCGGTCCGTTGCCTCCATGATGGTTCGCGGATCGTATCCCCTGTCCCCCGCATAAGCAGCAAGATCCCTGCGGAAATATGCATTCGAGACGCAGTGGGAAACAATCAGGACCGTAATCCAATCCCTGGGTAACGTAATGCGATTTTTCATCGTCATCCTCCATTCCTCTTTATTGCAGGGGGAACGTCCGCCAATAATTTCGGATTTCATCCAATTCTCCGCTGTACCACAGGCTTTTCCCGGCTGATGTTTCAAATTGCCATTGCCACTGGTTAATGCGATCTCGGCGCACATACACGGTCACCGGATTTCCGTATTTGTCTTTCGTATTTAATCGAACGACATTGGGGCTGATTGGCATGGTTTCAATGAATAACAGAAACTGGGACTGGCTCATCGGGACATCCCCCCGTTTTCTCAATGGTTCCATAAAAAATTCAGTCCGCCGAAATCGTGATGGATCGACCGCACATGAGCAATGCCGCGGCAGCAAGCGGGATGGCGAAAGAAATCTTCTTATTTTCGACCCGCTGATGTTGAGTACAAGCAAGTGCCAACCAAAGCAATGAGAACATGGAAGCCCATAAACACAAACTGGCAAATCGCGAAGGACCCAAGAGAGTTCCATATGCCATCATGAGCTTTACATCCCCGCCGCCCAACCATCCTTTCAGATAGGGAACAATCAAAATGCTTGCGGATAAAAAACCTGTCAAACTTTCCATCGTATTTCCATCTAAAACGTTCAGGAGGAATCCGCAAAAGATCCCTCCCAAGCTCACTCCATTCGGAATGATATGATCCTTTCCGTCGTACCAAGCGGCAAGCAATGCCATGGTGGCCACCAAACCAACGGACAACCCGGTGATCATCATTTCTTGTATACGCGGAAACCTGTCGGCCCCTGGTCAATGCCGAAGCGATAATGGTACATGAACAAAGCATAATCCACAAGCTTTTCGGCTTCCGAATAAGTGAATACCTCGATTGAACCGCGTTCACAAACTTGCTCTACCTTTTCCTCCAGCTCAGCATCGATATGCTCCCACTTGTGCCCATTCACCATGTCTCACCTCCGAAGTACTTCGATCGGGGCTCTTCTGTCCGATGAATCCGTCATCGACTTTCCACAGCTTCCGATCCTGTCGTCTGCTCGTCCATGTTACACTCGATTGAGAATCGTCCGGGCCGTTTCGGCATCGATCACGCAAACGTAACGGGCATAGTTGTACCCTTGAGGATCCACCGCCAGCACGCGCTTTTTGTCCGTAAGAATGAGCAGTGGGCAGTCCTTATGCTCCCGAATGACATCCAGATCTTCAAGCCGAATCGCCGCATCCATCTCCTGGGGAGTAACAAGAAAGATTGGAACATCCCGGTAAAGAATGTGTGTGGTATCTGGGTTTCCTTCATATCCCGGAATCCGATTGTATTTCCGCAATTTCTCGTACACTTTCACATCCATTTTCATCATGCGTGGCCCTCCATCCGTACAACTGGAATCAATCCGCCTTCTCTGGCGGGTAATTGGTAATGAACAACTCCTTAACCGGCTGCCGGCCGCTTTGTTGTCTGCAGAGGGTATACCGGGTTTCCACCTCTTCGATGTAAAACGGTTTGTACCATTCACGAACCACAGGATGGTCGTTAATGCTGAGGAGAAATTTCCCTTTAATCCCGGTCAGCAAATCCCGCAATTGAAGCTGATGCTCTTTTGTGAATTTGTAAATGTATCCCGAAAGCTCGAAATAGGGAGGATCGCAATAAAAAAAAGTGTCCGGCGAATCGTACCGCGGGATCACTTCTTCAAAGGACCGGTTTTCAATGTACACTCCGATCAGTCGTTCATGGGTCTCCTTGAATTTCTTCTTCACATCGCTCATATTATAGGCGGGCCTTGTCCGGGAGTATCCCCAGTCGTCACAATCGTTGTATTTGCCCCCGAAATGGGAATAGACCCGGTAGTAGAAGTCATAGGCGCGCGTCACGGGGTCCCGTTCCTCGTTCCTTCGCGCCATGATCCGTTGGAATTCGTCGCGGGCGTACAAAGCCCATTCAAACCTTTGCGCCAACTCCTCCCAGTTTTCCTGGATCACGCGAAAAAAATTCACCAGCTCCGAGTTAATGTCGGCAAACACCTCGACTTTTGACCGTTCCTTTCCGAACAACACCCAACCGGCGCCTCCAAAAACTTCCACATAGCACGTATGAGGGGGAAAACGACGGATGATTTCTTTCCGCAAGCGGGATTTTCCCCCTTGCCAACGAATCGGGCTTTTGAGCATACCGATTCCTCCTTTGCCTAGACGCTGTTTCTGTCGATGGAAGGATGGCTGTTGCCATTCCCCATTCCTTGTGACAAATAAGTCCGCAATGTCTTTCCCCGGTAAAAAATGCGATCATCCGGTACACTCAGGTCTTTCGCATACTGAAAAACTTTGTCCAGGATACATTTCCATTGGGAACTCTGTCCCAGAAAATAGATTTCTTTCCCCGGTACAACCCCTACGAGATAAAATTCACCCTGGTCTTTGATATACAACTGTAAATCCATGGCACAACCGACGCTTTTTTTAGAAAAAAGAAACGGGTTAGTATTCCCTCGGAAGCAAAGCCGTGGCTACGAGATAATCACCGTAATTATCGAAAATCACCCATATTTTTTCAGGTAAATGGAGATTCACGGTGTCCAGGATTTTGTCGTTCCCATCGGTAATCTCTACCCGCCCATTTTTCGGTTGAAAGGAAATAAACGGCGATTTGTCTTTATGGGCGATCGCTTTGTCAAACAACGTCCGTAGCACATGAGGGGGCAAATCCAGTCTTTCAACGCCCCTTGTCATCACCGTTTGAATCGGCTTTCCCATACGAATCCTCCTCATTTCCAAAATTCAAAATGGTCAAATGGCATAAAAAAACGACTTCGTTTCCGAAGCCGTACTTGCCCTTATGCTGTTACCAGCGTCTAGAACAAAAAATCATAAGAACTCGTTTTCCTGAACTTGCGATAAAATTCTTCCGGGTCGTGGCAATTCAGTTTGACGGTTAAGTACCCTTTTTCGGCCAACGGGTCGACCATGCGATCCAGCACGATACCGCCGCACTTCACCACATCCGAAGCATACGCATCCAGATCTCCGTTGTGCTCACATTCCCGAAAACGCAATATGACTCTAATCTTTCTCACCCCTGTTTTTTACGGGCTATGTTGACCGGAGGCATTTTTTGAGATCGCAGAAGAAACAAGCCGTTGTACAGAATTTGTATCAGATCCCGATGGACCACCCAAGGTTCGACAACCATTCTGCCCGTTTTCACATTGACAACCCGGAATGCGACCGATTGCGGAGCGGTCGGAAGAAATTTCATTTGTACAGCATACATGGGAGGGGTCCCTTTTCTTCCAACCTCCTCCCACCCGTCTTTAAGCAAAGAATAACTCTGCGTCTTCTTCCAAATCATGATATCTCTTTCCTTTCCACTGCAGCGGTTCCCGAGTATATATCTGTTTTCTAACTACGGAATCCATTTTTCCATCGGGTCGACCGATTGACCGTGCTCTGTCATCCCCAGATGGAGATGCGGTCCAGTGGAACGGCCCGTTGATCCGACCGCTCCGATCATTTGGCCGGTATAAACGAACTGACCGGCTTCCACACCGATCACCGACAGATGCCCGTAAAAACTATCGACTCCATTTTGATGGTCGATGCGAATGTAATGGCCATACCCTCCGTAATTCAACGAAGCGGCCGTGACGAACCCGTCCCGAATGGCCAATACGGGTGTTCCTACCGGAGCGGGCAAATCGATCCCGTCATGGAACGCGGTTTCCTCTGTAAATGGATCGCTGCGTAGGCCGTATGAGCTTGAGACCGTGGTATGGCCGATCAACGGCCACAGCCAACCGTCCACCCGAATCAAGGCGGATCGGTACTTCGCTTCCACATCGACAATTTTCGCGATTTCGTCTTCTCCCAGCCGAAGCGAACGAAGCGCATCATCAAAGGATCCCTGCCAGTGGGATACGGTTGCCGCAAGCGAAAAGATGGCATCTTCGGGATTGTCGGGATCCATCGCTCCATCTCCATCGCCGTCGCGGTGAAATTGCTCCCAAAGAAAGTCGGGAAGACCTGAAAAACCAACCCCTTCATTCACGGCGGGATGGCGGCCGAAATCCGTATTCACTTTGACGATGGCCGCAAGCTGCGACCAGGAAACGAAGCCGTTTTCCGCCCGCAGAAAGACCGTTAGCAGCGGAAGGGGAACGTCGAGTTGTTCCACATGGCCCAAAGGTGTCCCTTTGTAAGTGGCTTCCGATGAAGCAACCAGCATTCCCATCAGCGCCACGCCCAACAACAGAAACAGCATCACCAGCATCACGCCGCCGATGCCGACGGAACCGATGATCCAGTACACCCGCTTTTTATTCGTCTGCGGCATTCATGGAAGCCTCCTGTCGATGTTCCATTCCCATCACTCCGTCTCCTCGTCGCTTTCCGGTTTCGGCTTTCGTTTGGGCCACCATTGCTTGGCCTTGTCTTTGGTCCTGTTCCAGGATTCCTTCGTCTTATTCCAGGATTCTTTCGTTTCGTTCCAGTGCTGCGTCACTTCGGCTTTGGTGGTTTGGTACATCTGATGCGGCGTCGGCGCTTCAAAAAAGCTGAGGATGTGCTGCAAAATCTTTTTGCGGAACAGGAAGGCGCAGAAAAACAAAAGGCCGACAAAGATTTGCTGGATGACCAGCAGCCCCGAGCCCCTTGCCACAATGTCGGAAATCAGCAACGTGAGTCCCAAATAAAAGCCGTAAACCACCTTTGTCCCCAGCGTCCCGATGAGCCACGTAACCCACTTGCGGGTGAATGCAAAACCCCTTTCGGGAAAAACACCGAGCAGAAACACGATTGGCGCAAGGATGATGATGGCCAGCGCCATCTCCTGCGCCAGAACCAAAATGAGCGAAATCGTCCCGACAAAGAGCAGCAACGTCAAGGTGGCAAGCAAAGCAAGCAAGGCGATCAGAAAACGGGTTCCGGCGGAACCTCCCCAAAAATGACCGACCAGATCGTCGTGATTGCCGTGGTCGATGTTGGGAGAACCCAGCACTTTGCGAAGGATATCCCGCTGCGGCATGCTGGGCGCGTATTGCCGGAGCAGGTGCGACCACTCCTCCCCGGGCCGAACGTTCAGTTCCACTTCCTCGTCCCGCGCCAACTTTTGAATTTCTTCGGCCTCCTCTTCGGTCACACGGACGTCATCGGCATTTTCCCGGTTCAATTCGCCGATGGTCCAAGGGCGATCCACAAACAGTTTCCAGATCCGGTTGGACGTATTGATCAATTGCTGATCGGCCGCGGACAACAAGCCTCCCTCATGAACCTGATCGCCGGTGACGGCCTGATACGGCGCGGCGAGCGATCCCATCGTAATCTGGGTAAGCTGGTCCATTGTTTTTGACACCCATCCGATGCTTTGACCCGCATTGGCCATGAACCAGAGCCCGCCGGCCAGGACCAACACGGCGCCGATCGTTCCCGACGTAAGCCTTGTCGTCTGGTTTTTCCAGTACCCGACCGCGATCATCCATGCCGCCAGTAGCAAAAGAATGAACGGAAGAAAACGAAAAAACAAACTCGTTTTCAAACCGTCCATAATCGGCAGGATGATGGATAACTGCGCATTCACCAGGTCCGTATGAAAACCGAGTTGCATCAGAAATATTCCGAAGCGGACCATCAGCGTATTGAGATAGAACAGGAAATTGGACAGACCGTTGAGCAAGATCGGGAACGGGTTATGCATGACCGGCTTCCAGCCTTTCCATTCGATGAAGTCATAACCCAGATCCCACGCATAGTTGTCGGGAGGATACGCTTTGTAATCCAGCGTTTTCTCGCCGGGGACGATCCCCATCTCCTGTTCGTTCGGGATGATGCGATCCATGGGATCCCCCTGCCCGGCATATGCAATCGCCGTATCTTCCGCAAACAGAAGGCAGAAACAGAGAAACAATAGAGCCGCCCGTTTGCTCATGGCATTCCCTCCCGTGCCCCGGAACTCGGCGTGGTATGAAAGATGCGAAGCAAATCATCCGGGGTCGGTTCGATCCGGACTCTTCCGATCCGGCCCGAAATATCTTTCATGAAGCAGTCCCCGGATTTCAGCTCCCGAAACGCATGGATCATCTCCTCGTCCTGCGGGTCCAGACCAAGCAGCGTCAAATTGTCCGCGATCGCCCGCGGGTCCTCCGTCCGGAAACAGAAAATGCAGCCGAGATTGTTGCGTGTCTCTTCTTCGGCCACATCGGAAGGATTTTGCGTGACGATGAGCGGAACGACATCAAAGGAGCGGCCCATGCGAATAATTTCATCGATCAGGAGCGCGCCTTCCGGAAAAGCTTTCAGCATCCAGCTTTCATCGATGCCGAACACTTTGAGCACATCATGGGGGCTGTAAAACATAAACTCCCGCCCCAGAGCGGCCACCAGATACATAATCCCCAATCCGAACCGCTCGTTCGGGGTCATCCCCCCTTGCAGCCGGTCGTTTCCCCGCCTTTTCGGCAACGGAAGACCGGCCAGGGTAATGACCACAAAACGCGCATGGGTCAACCGGGTCTGCTCCTCGCCGTCGCGGGCAAACACAAATTTGCCGTAAGGGCTTTTGGAGTACGACTGCAACCGGTTGACACACCTTCTCGCTTCCACCCGCATCGCTTCCACCGGCGCTTCGTCCGCCAGGTGTTGCATTTCCCTGATGAGTTGAAACAAATCCCGTTTTTCACCGGCAAACGTTCGCTCCACCGCTTCCATAATGACATCCGCCCGCTCGTCGTTTTTCGTCCCTTCAAGGAGCAAACTCAAAAAGTCCAGGACAATCCCGTGGTTCCGCTCCTCACTCTGCGACATCCGAAACGGGTTGAACCGGGTGTTGGAGTCCGCGGCGAAATTGAGCAGCACCATCTGCCGGCGGATTTCGGGAATAAACATAAAACAGGCGTCTTCCCCTTTGGGATCGATCGCAAACACGATGCCTCCCTGGTTAAACGCCTGATAATACAACGTCTTTTTCAATACCGATTTTCCGGATCCGAGGGTGCCGACGACGACCATCGCCCCGGAACGGTTCAACGCTTTCATGGGCCGCTGGAGATCGAGCAACACCGGAATGTTGTGCACCGTGCGGCCGATATACTCCCCGTCCGGGTCGCCGATTTCGCGGCTGCCATGCAGAACGGCCGCGGCCAAATATTTCGGGTCCATCGGGATTCGGCGTTGTTCGTCCATCCGCGAGCCGGGCAGAAAAAGCTGAAACGCTTTTGCCTGATCGGCCGGCGAACGAACGATGCGCACGTGGCGCGCCGCGTACAATTGCAACAGTTGGGACACCCGCTCTTCCAGTTCCTTGCGGTTTGCCCCGGATACGTTCAGCCAGGCGGACATCCAGACGAGCGGCATCCCTTTCTGGAGCTTGTTTTCCAATACCCGCCCCCGTTTTCCCGCCCATTCCAGCGTAAGCGGCGCTTCTTCGGAAGCCTCCCGGTACTCCCTGCGTTGATCCCGCAGCACTTTGCGGCTTCTCTGCAAACCGCCGGCCGCCTCGTGCGGTGTCTCGACCTTGAAGTGTAGACTCACTTCCGCCGGAAACGGAAGATCTTCCAGCATGTAGAGCCACTCATTTCCGACGGTCGGGATATCCTCCGGCACATCGACGACGGCGAAAAACGCCTGATAGCTTTTCACCCCGTCTTCCCGGTCATCGTGATGGACAATCCACGTTTTCATTTTTTCCTCGCCAACCAGATCCCCGGAAAGCTGCAGAGGCATCGATTTTTTCGGGCGCAGGCTCACTTTTTCGCCTTTGACGATCACTTCGTGAACCGAATCGGCCCGCAGCGCAAGTTCCGGTTCCCGTGTCAGCCCCCGGTAAAACCCGCGGCGGATCAGCCATTCGATGTCTTTCGGTTGGCAGCGCTCGCCTTGCAAATGGCTGAACACATGGGCATATTGCAGCGCCTCCGCGGCCCTCGCCTGGATGACCCGTTCCATCTCCAGTTCGCCGCGCGGCCGGTACCAGAACTGTTCCTGCACGCTCCGGACCAAATAGCCGAGGACACGCTTTATCGTTTCCATCGTATGGCGAAGCCCGGAAAAATCGATTTCGGGCATGTCGCGGAATCCCGAGGAAAGCCGAAGCAGCAAATAGAGGGAACGCTGCCAGGGCCGGCGTTCGGCGAACCGTTGCATGACGGCCTGAACATACCGCTCGTATTCGGGGCCCGTTCCCTTTCTTCCGGCCCTCCACTGTTCCGCATCCATCATGCGGGTCACGGACAACAGCTGACCTTCCCCATGAAAGCCGTGCAGAAAATGCTGAAAGCTGGCCACCGTTCCCCGCTTTTTTTCCAATGACTGATAAGCATAAGGTTTTAACGGGATCTGGTACACCGCCCAAGGCTGCAGCAGGTGATCGAACAGAAGGTTTTGTTCCCAGTAGAGGATCGGAAATTTCACAACGTCTCACCTCCCCTTGGACGACAGGACGATGAATCGGGCAAAAGGTTTGAATTCCGGGACGGTTTTGGAAGTCGCCGGATGTGCCAATGGCCGGAATCCGTCACATGCACTTCCACCGCATCTTTCGTCGTCCAATGTTGGTTCCGGGATTTCTCCCATGAAGCCGGCGCCCGGGACCGGAAGTGGAGCCGCCCCGTTTCCACGGGGATGACGGCCAATCGCCCACGCTTCCCTTTCCATTTCACTCGCACGCCGCCGGGCAATTTTGCATACACCATCCGTTTCACGCGTCCCTGAAAAGGGGTTCGCCCGCCAATCCATTCCTCCAGCCCGTCCGCGCATGACTGAAGCGTATACGGCCTGCACCATCCTTCCAAACGGAGACGCCCCTTTCTTTCGGAAAACCGGACTTCCCGCCACCCGATCAGCCATTTCGGACGCAGCAAAAATTTCAGCACATCGAGCAAAAATCCCGGCACGCTTTTCCCAGCCGGGTCGAGTTTGACACTGTAATACGCGGCGGCAATGGGTCCCGCCAGCATTACAACGAGGGGATCCAACGGGATCAGCCAGGCCAGAACGGGTATCACGTAGCAAAACACGAAAAAGATGAACACATAGACGAACCAGAGGATAATCCCATCCTGCCGGATCGGGACCCAGAGCCGGATATCCCCGATGTGATAAATGAGCGGGCGAACCCGGTACAACGCCCGGTACGATTCCGCCTTTTCTTCCTCCATCCCGCATCACCCCGGCAACGTGTCGGTCAATCCGTCGATTTCAATATTCAGTTTCCTGAGCACGTACAGTGCCAAATATTTCGCGATGCCGGGGAAGAATACGAAGACCCCGAGGATGACCGACAGGACAATATGGCTCCATAACCGGTTGTTCTCCCCGTTGGCATACATTTTGACACCGCGGTAAATGGCGATGGTCAAAAAAATCGCCTGGAGGATGCGTTTGATCACGAGAAGACCGGTATCGATAAAATCTCCGTTCACTTCCCCCACCCCCAAACCAACTTCTTATCCGATCGACTGAACAAAAAACTTTTGATTGTCCTCCTTTACCCGAAGTTTCCACACTTGCGGAAACACGGTACCGGTAGCCGCATCCCGCACCGTGAACATCGCCCTTACGGTGTAAGGACCGCTGCCGTACACTTGCATGTCGTCCAGGGAAACCCACTGAACGCGGCCCTGCAAGGGGATCAAAGTGCGGTCGCTGTCCACATAATTCGCCAAATTCCCCGGCACGGCTTCCGCGCACATCGCCTTTAAAAATCCCTCGATCGAAGGACGCATTCTGAGTTTCACTTCACTCGCCGCGTGAGGCTCGGCTTGTCCTTCATCGGGCAGTTCCGGCGGCTCTTGCACGGGAAGAAGGACAGGGAGATCCATAACGGCTGCTCCCTGTTCCGGCCGCACTCCCACCGGCACTTCCACGTACCAGATGCTGCGGGCCGGATTCAAAACAACCGCCCGAAGTCGGACCGTATACCTGCCGTTCCCTTGCCGTTGTAAAGAGACGAACTCCACCGCCAGGACCGTTTGTTTGGTTTCTTTCCCCGCCGGCTGAAGGAAACTGAAACGGGCAACATCCGACCGGTTGACGTAAGGTTTCAATCTTCCGCCGCGTTCCTCGGATGTTTCCTCTCCGCTCCAGGTCATCCACTCGCGGATAAAATTCGCCGCCGTGCTGATGGCCATCTGTTGCTCCAGCATCATTTGTTCGGCTTGTTGGGATTCCTCCGCCTCCGGCCGGATCCACAGGGAAATGGAGCCGAGCGCGGATACCGTGAGCATGATCCAGAGCAGGATTCTGGGTACCAGTCGCAGGCCCATCCGGCTTCACCTCTTTTTCTTCCACTTTTCCGCCGGCGATCGTTCCCGCTGCTGCTTGCCCAAAAGGGGTAGCGCGTGGGACACGGGGGAGAGGAGATCCATTTCCCACAAGGTCTGCCGCTTGCCTCCCGCCCCCAGCCAGAGCGCTTGTAGCGGCCCGTGTGCGATCCAATCCGGCTCGCTGATCGCCCAGACTTTCGGCACACGCTGTCCAAACAACACACCATGTAACAGCGGATCCCAGACGTCTTCCAGAATGTGCCGGGTTCGCCCCGGAATTTTCGTCAGCACCAGCACGTGCACCGACTCCACACGTTCCCAAATACCCGCCAGTACCCGCGCATAGTTGAGCAATTTGTCTTGCAACCGGCTCAAATTTTCCGATCCGGTATCGTACTCCAGGTGAAACACCAATCTCCCCTGGGGCCTGACGTACAGGCCGCAACCATCCGGACGAAGCGGATAATATTTGGCACCGGAACTTTTAAAGTGGGCATAACGTTCCGCCGCATCCCGGGCGGACAACCATTCCGCCATTCCTTCCTGTTCCCGGGAAAGGCTGTGGCGAATTAGCGAAATGAAAAACTCGTTGGCCCCGTATTCGTGCTCCAATTGCACCGGCGGGTCCTGCCACGATTTCTGCCGAAAATGCTGCTCTTCCCCGGACAATACCGCCGCGACTTTCGCTCCGTCCGGCAAAAGGGCATACCCGACACGGTGATTTCGCAAAAACGTGAGCGGAACCCGCCGCACCAGCCCTTGGCGCTTCAATTCCACCATCATTCCGTAAATGCTTGATTTCCGGTAATGGAGCAGCACTTCCAACTGACCGGCCGTCAGGACGGTATGTTGGTACAGCGCCAGCAGCACTTCCTTTTTTGCTGCCTCATACATGTGCGGCATCATTCCTCCCTTCTTTCGGGGGGCGGAGTGGAGATGTGATTGTCTCGTTTTCTTCAGCGGTGCGATGCCGCGTTGTTTCGCGCTTTGTTGGCACTGAACAATGAATGGGTTTTATGTCTCATGTTGTGTCTGTTTTTATGTCCGGTTCGATGTCGGGTTTATGGTGCGTACGGTCACTTTCTCCTCCCCCGGTTTCGGTCTGTCAGTTTCGCTTCGTCAAGGCGATGCAACATGAGCTCCCGGTCGACGTCCTCCACGGGGCGGCCGTCATGCCGATCGGAATAGGCCCAGGCTTTGCGGATCCATTCTTCGTGCAAAATCGGTACCATGTCGTTCTTCATCGTAAAAAGTTCCAACTTTCCGTTTTGTCCTTTGGTCCTCACGATGGCGTTCAATTCGGGCAAATTCATCAGGTCGCCCGGGGTAATCTGCGGTTTTAACCAGCGCGTCAGCCGATCGGCATCCGGACCGCCAAGCTGCAGCAAAATAAGCGTCCCCACGTTGCCCAAAATGGCTTCAAGGATGCGGTCAGACAACTGGGTTAAATATTGGGTGGCCAAAAAGAGCGAAAGACCGAACTTCCGGTCTTCCGACAAAATTTTGGCCACAATCTCCGTGGCGAATAGGTGCACCTCATCGGCAAAAAAGAAATGCGCGCGGGAGCGGTGCGGCGGCCGCCTGCGGCATGTAAAGTGATAATCGATCATAAACAGGCTGGCCAGTATCCTGAGCAGATCCGGAACACATCCTGAACCGTCAATCAGGACCATGTGTCCTTCATCCATCACCTGACGGGTATGGATGCTGCTCTGAAGTTGTCCCAGCATCCGGCGGGACGTCGGGTAGGTCGTCAGCGCTCCGAGCTTGTTGAGAATCGGTCCCAGATGCTCCCCGATATTATGGATTTGCTGAAACTCCGTCGTCCAGAAATGCAGCAAGTGCGGAGACAGGTGCGGCAGGATTTGAGCCCGGTACGAATCGTTCAAAAAGATCTGGACGATCCCAAGCACCGTTTGCGGAGGAGCGGAAAGCAGGCTGAGCACGGCATTGCGCAGGTAATGTTCCGCACGGGGACGGGAACCCGGAAACAGTTGCTGCAAGGTTGCAACAAACTCCCCCGTGAGCGATTCCGCTTCTACCTGATGGTCGTTTTGGAACAAGTTAAACCCGCGCGGCCGATCCGTCGGACCGAGCGGGATGATATGCAGACGCGGATACAAGGATTCGGGAATGTAACTGAGCAGCGTTTCAATCCCTCCGCCATGCGGATCGAGAAAGGTAAACCCCGGCGCTTTCTCCGGATTCCGCTCCAGTTCCCGCACCATTCGGACCATGATCGACAGCAGCGTGGACGTTTTTCCCGAACCGGTGGTTCCCGCCAAAAAAGTGTGCTTCAGCAATTGATTCACCGGCATCCGGATGTCCCGTTCCATGCCCGGCACATTGCTCTTGCCGATGAAAATCCCTTCGTTCAAATCGTGCGGCGGCGCGATCATCTTGGTTGTCACGGACTGAATATGAGCCGCTGACGTTGTGCCCGCATCCGGCAACCGAAGCCAGGCAGCAAGTTCGGAAGCGGTCAGCAAAACCGGCCGGGATGGCGTTCCGCCAGCGAAGCGATGCTGGATTTTTTCCGCGGCAACCGGGTGTAAAAAAATCCCGTTGAGTTCCCGCATCGATTGGAGGGCGGCATTCATCGTTTGCAGCCGGGCTTTCGAAGAAAAGGAATGAATATATGCCCGAAAGCTTGTCCAAAAACCCGGTTCCTCCTCTGATCGTTTGCCCTGCAATGCCCTTAGCAGACTCGATTGATGTTCGGTGAGCTGGCGTTGTTTCGGCCTCGTCTTCGAATCTGTGCTCATTTCCCGCCAGATGGCTTTCAACGAAACCGGTTCATTGGCCGGCGATTGCAGCCATTTTTCCGCTTTCACGATTCGCTTGCGCAGGTCGCTTCCGGCGGCTGGAGCAAAGGTCATGTCCAGCCACACTTCTTCCCCGTCCCGGAGTTCTCCCGCTCCCATCGCCATCATCATGGCGTTTAGCGGGTCCTTAAAGGCAAAGGGCACGACAGAAAGCAGGCCGCGGTTCACTGTCCGCCCTTCCGCTCCCAGTGCGGATTCCTGGACTTCCGGAAGAAAAAGGGCATCTTCAGACGCAGGCAACAAATAGATGCCTGAAAAATGGGTCTGAAATGCCGCCGTAAAGCCCATCACCCGAATATCCGGAACGGCATAAAACAGGCGAATCCGGCCAGCCGGCCCTTTGCACTGAACCAGAAAACGGAAATAAAGCTGACCGTAACGCCAGCGAAGGGAAAGGGGTAATCCCAGGTGAGCAATGTGCCTGACAAATGACGCAACTTCACCGGGACCGGCTGAAGACAAGTCCGCTGTCGGGCAAATCTCGAAAACTTTCATCCGGCCTACCGGCCCCTTGCCCGGCTTGCACCATTTCGGAAACAAAAAAGAGAGCATCGCCGCTCCCCCTTTCCATCGCCGATACCCTTTTCCGAAGACAGGTTGATTTCTCCCTCCTTTCCGAAAACGAAAAAGGAACGAACTCCCGACGGCGGGATTTCGTCCCTTTTTTCTTACGATACCATCTTAACAGGATTCCATTACAATTTCGACACAATTTCGTAACAATTTAGGCCCAATTTCGGCGCATGTTTGTACCAAAAAATCCCCATTTTCGTTACATGAAAATCACATTTTTGTTACATATCCCGTGTTGATGGCCGTTTCCGCTTCATCCATCGGGCCATCTCCTCGACTTGCCGCATGACAAAAAATTGATCCTCTTCTGCAATCCCTTCAAGCAATAAGTGTAAAAAATGCCAACTTGATGATCGAAAAACCACTGTCATTGGCCGTTCCAAATTCACCGTCCATAACAGTGGCTGATGTCAAATACTAACGATCAGTCCGCTTTAATTGATAATATAGGATACATCGAATTGAACAGTAGATTGAGACGGGTTTCCTACATAAATAGAATATTCTTCAGTAGTGTTAACCTGAAGCGTCGCCGAATCTTCACCTCCTGTGAGCGTTGCGTAATAAATCGTGTTTGTT
Organism: Thermicanus aegyptius DSM 12793; assembly: GCF_000510645.1. Classification (NCBI taxonomy): domain Bacteria; kingdom Bacillati; phylum Bacillota; class Bacilli; order Thermicanales; family Thermicanaceae; genus Thermicanus; species Thermicanus aegyptius. Next base: position 2,685,367 of record NZ_KI783301.1, read on the forward strand.
GATTGGGACAGAAGCCCAACCTGAAGATCAGAAGTGGTCGGAGTCCAAGATGCATTAATCGTCACTTGCGATCCCTTGCCAATCGTTTGTCTGTCAAATGTGTATCCCTTACCCGGACTTAGATTTCCGGTACCCAATGGTTCTATACCGCTCGGTTGAACAGAGGCCGTCATTTTTGTCGTTGTAACGGCTGGATTAGGGCTGTTTAAGCCATTCTCAGGAAGAGCGCTCAAAAACCGATGATCCCCGGAGCTCTCATTTAAAGTAACGGTATCATCACTTCCCAGACCATTGATGAGGGAGCCATTTTGAATCACCTCGATTGATCCCGATTTCACAGCCGCTTCAACCTCTGCACCTTCACTTCCCAGGCCATTAACAGCAGGGGTAGGGACAGATTCGAAATAAGAATCAAGAAAAATGTGTTTACTTTCATTATTCTTAATCGATCCGCCAACTTTCTCAGAAGCTATGTTAAGTTTCCTTTCAGCAGTAATAGCTGGCTGAGTGGCATTTTCATTTCCGGCATATGCAGCGGCCGTACCTATGAATACCATGGCAAGCGTCATTGCAAAGGCAAGCATGCGAACCGATTTTTTTCTCTTTGAACCTTCACTTTTCAAGATCATATCAATTCTCCTCTCAAGATATTTACGATGGTCACTGAATGCGGAATATAATTTGGCCTGCCGATCTGCTACATTCCAAAGAACGTTAAGGATTAATCCGCAATATCTCCTCCTTTCCTGAGGATCCATTGATTTAACCACGTTTTCGTCACAGGAAAATTCACAGAACCGATCCAAGTCCCGCCGGGCCATGCATGCAAAAGGGTTAAACCAATGAATCGCATTGATCAACATCATCAGGCCTTTTACCCATGGGTCACGTCGCTTGTAATGCGTCAATTCGTGAAGAAACACATGGCGGTATTCTTCCGGTGTAAATTCCATGTCGGGCAACACAATGCGCGGCTTAAACAATCCATAGAGAAAAGGTGTTGTGATGTGGGGCGATATGTAAACCGGAATGACTTTTTTGATGCCCAGTTCCTGTCTGCATTCCGAAAGCGCATTGAATAATGGTCCATCACTGGTTAACCGGCACATTTGAACCATGCGGAGATGCAACCTGAAATGCTGTGTAAGTACGACACTGATAAAAACAATCGTCCCCGCCATGAAAATAAAAGGTGAAATTTGAAAAATAAATGACGCTATCCCCTGGTGAATGCTTTCCACGGCGGGATTAAGATGATCTGCGGGAATCGAAACAAGAGGTTGAAGCGGCCCAGTAACAGAGACTCCTTCTGTACCCCTGACCCCGCCTCTTGTCGCAAAGTCCAGATCCATCGCGGGAACCAGTTTATAGTAGGGAACAAGGAAAAACGAGTAGAGGATAAGGTAAGAATAATAATGCCATCTTGCCGTGAAATATTTTCCGGTTAGCTTGTTGAGAATTTTGAGTATTAGATACAAAGCCCCCGCCACAACCGACATAAGGAACAATTCGTCATACGCATGAGTCCACATAGTCCACCTATTCTTCCAATCTCTTCATCAGTTTTTCAATATCTTCTCTTGTCAGATCACCGCTGTCGCACAAAGTACTGATCAAGCCCAGCACGGAGCCTTTATGAACATCCTTGATAAATTGCCTGGTTTCAAAGTTCCGGTATTCCTGTTCCGTAATGCACGGCTCGTAATGGTTCGCTTTTCCGACTCTAATGGCCTTGATGATTCCTTTTTCCATTAAGCGGGCCAAAAACGTGATCACTGTGTTTTGCTTCCACGTGTTGCCCTCGGGCAAACGTTGAATGATTTCCGACGTCGTTACCGGTCGTGAAGCCTCCCAAATAATCTCCATGATTTGTTTTTCCGCGTCGGATATTTGTTGAATTTTCTTCATGCAAATCCTCCTGTTTTAATCTACATTGTGTAGGTTAATTTCATTCTACATATTGTAGGTTGAAATGTCAATCCCCATTGAACTCCAACTCTGAAAAGGTGTCCGAGCACTAAAAGCAGCCGCTGGCGAATCGGATTGCAGAACGGGACCTGATGCGGAACGTAACAGTCATCCATGCGAAGTTCAGCGCCAGGCAGATCTAATTTCCCCTGATCCAGTGCACAGACCCTGCTGAACACAATACACTGAAACACCAACATAAGTTCCATGCGCAAGCCTTGCGTCAATTTCAAAAGTTTTGTTGGACAACCATTGGCCCGAGTTCGACAGTAAATCGGCATTTTGGGGCACATGAAAAATCAAGAATCGCATAATAGCAAGGGTCTTCGGGTTTGCCAATAGAAAAAATACGAATTTTCATAGGCACACGTTTTGGTTTATGTTTTCTTGTATATAGCGATTTTTTATGTTATTATATAGGCATGTACATACGCCGCGTTTCTCGAAAAAATAAAAATGGATCCACAACCGCTTACCTCCAATTAGCACACAATGAATGGGATCCCATCGCTAAACACGCCAAAGCCAAGGTCATTTATTCGTTCGGTCGGGAAGATGAAATCGATCGCTCAGTCCTGGAACGCTTGGTGCAAAGCATCGCCCGCTATCTTACGCCGGAAGCGGCTTTGCAAGCACAGAATGCGATCGGCGAAACGGCCCAGTTCCTGTTCCAGTCCAGCAAACGTCTGGGTGGGGCCTGGTTGCTCCATCAACTGTGGCACAAGATCGGCCTGGATGTAATCCTCGAGAAACTGTTCAGCGATCGCAAGCATCAAGCGTCGATTGAACGTCTGATCTTCGCCATGGTGGCGAATCGGGCGCTGAATCCCTCGAGCAAGCTGGCCATGGAAGATTGGGTGAAGGAAGATGTGTATCTGCCAGGCATAAGCGAGGTAAGCAGTCAGCAACTGTACCGGGCGATGGATGAACTGCTGGACGTTCAGTCGGAGCTGGAGCACCAGGTGTATTGCTCTGTCTCAGATTTGCTGAATCTGGAGGTCGATCTGCTCTACTTCGACACCACCTCCTCTTACTTCGAAGTCGATCCGTTCGATGTACCGGAAGACGACACTTTGCGCAAGCAGGGATTTTCGAAGGACAAACGTCCGGATCTGGTTCAGGTCGTCATCGGATTGGCTGTCACCCGTCAAGGAATTCCGATCCGCTCGTGGGTATGGCCGGGCAATACGTCGGATATGTCCGTCGTCGATCAGGTCAAGCGCGACTTGGTCGGCTGGAAACTCGGCAGAGTGATCAGCGTCATGGATCGGGGATTCTCCTCCGAAGACAACTTGCGCACATTGCAGCGCACAGGCGGCCATTATATTGTTGGGGAGAAAATGCGATCCGGCAAAGAAACGACGGACGCAGCGATGAGCCGCAAAGGCCGATACCATCATGTTCGCGAGAATCTGCAAGTCAAGGACATCGTCGTCGGTGATGGAGAAGCACGCAAGCGCTATGTCTTGGTTCACAATCCCAGGGAAGCTGAGCGGGATCGCCTTCGCCGTGAACAGATGATCGACCACCTGCAAGTGGAACTGAATGCACTCAAGCAGTTGAGCGGCCAAGCCCATACGAAGGCAACGTGTAAGTTGCGCTCCCATCCGACCTACGGAAAGTATTTGCGCCAGCTCAAGGACGGGACGCTCAAGCTGGATAAGCAGGCGATCCGCGATGCGGAGAAGTACGACGGCAAGTATTTGATCCGAACTTCGGATGACACGCTTTCCGCGGAAGATGTGGCGCTTGGCTACAAGCAACTCGTCGATGTGGAGGATGCGTTCCGTACGCTGAAGACGACACTAGAACTTCGCCCGATGTTTCATCGTCTGGAGGAGCGCATTCGCGCGCATATTCTACTCAGTTGGCTGGCGTTGCTGCTGGTGCGCATTGTCGAGGTGGAAACCGGCGAAACTTGGAGTGCATTTCGCAAGGAACTGGATCGCATCCATCTCGGACATTTTTCTTCGAAAAACGGAGACGTGTACCAGAGCACCGAATTGACCGCCAAACAACGAAAAACCTTTGATACGCTTGGGATTGAGGCTCCTCCGAGGTTCCTCGAAATCCAACCCAAGTCATAGATACACGCCGTTTCACATGCTTATGCCCGAAAACCCAGACTGCGCAAGGGATGACGGGCATTTTATTTACCTAGCAACTGTCGAACTCGGGATCGATGGGAGAGCGATTGGATCATGAGTATCCTGGATCGCGAATATTTTCAGTTGCATGGAGCAACGGGGACATCGAATGACGAACAGTAGCGGCCGCTGTCAGGAGGCATCCTGAATGATATTTTTTGATCTGGATGACACCCTGTTGGATTTCAAAAAAGCGGAACGAAATGCCATAAAAGCGTTCTATCGTCAATTCGGCGGCAGACTGAAACGGTCTGAGGAAAAGTTTGTCGAAGATTGGATGGAAATCGGCAAAATTCACTTCAATCGATTTTTGCGCGGAGAACTTACATTTGAACAGCAGAAGATCGAGCGGATGATGGATCTTCTTTCGGGAACCGATATTGAAATAAACCGGGATCGTGCACTGGAATATTTCGGGATATACCTTCATCATTTTGAAGAAAACTGGATTTCGTTTGAGGATGTTGTCTCCTGTTTGGATTCATTGAAGGGCTATAAACTCGGGATCATCACAAATGGCGATCCAGTTCAGCAACGAAGAAAACTGGAAAAGCTCCGGATATCGGATTATTTTCAAGTTGTCGTTGCTTCCGGGGATATTGGCGTATCAAAGCCTGATCCCGAGATCTTCCTGGAGGCCTGCAAGGTTGCTCGGCGAAAGCCGGAGCAGTGTATCATGATCGGCGATAGTTTGGAAACCGATGTATTGGCTTGCGAGAAGGTTGGAATGAAAGGCGTCTGGCTGAATCGCAAGAATGATGAACGTCATGCCAGAACCATAAGAAGTCTGACGGAGATTCATCAATATTTGGGATGACGGGTAGCGGTGTGACCGCCGCACGATGTCCCACGTCCAGTTCATGACCGGGAAAGTGATCTTCGATCCGCACGGCGTTGTGGGGCAGCTCAAGCAAGAAGCAAAGGAATGGAAAGCGAAAAAAAATAACGGGATCGCTCCGTCACGGATCGAGCTGAAGAAATACGGGTTATGGGACGCGTATGACAACCTGTCGGATTGCTTTGAATCGGGCAGGAGCGATTTTGATTACGTCTATTATCAATCGCTGTACCTTGTCTTCAACGAATACTGCGCGCTGCTGAATATCGAGAGGATACGCAAAGTTGTTCATGACGGCTGTTGAGGTCGAGTCGGACCGGACTTAAGGTCTGCTGAACAAGCCAGCTTGGCAGTGTAAAATCTTCGCGGGAGTAAGAAGATGGAGGAAGCGAGCATTAGAAAAAGAGCTTCTCCCTTGGTGAAGCGAGTTTGCCGAAATACGCACCGAAAGGAGGAAGCTCCATAAGCAACTTGACCCCAACGATTCCGCAGATGAAAGAACTGGAGCGATGGTTGTTTCGAAAAATGCATCTAAACGGCTGTTCAGCTGACCCATGCCGCCAAAGACGCGCGAGCGAGGGGATCTGCCTTGTAGACGGCTTTCGGGATCGCCGGCACGCGGTCACGGTTGAAAAGCCGTTTTCGGGCGAGCAGATCGGTGTCTTGCGTCCGCGCAGAATTTATTTCCGAACCTCCAACGCCCGAAGCAGCATCACCACGGCTTCGACCCGCGTGGCGGTAGCGCCGGGCGCGAAGCGCAAACCGTCGCGGCCGAGGACAATGCCCGTTTCCCGCAGCGCTTCCGCCGCGCCTTTCGCCCAGGCCGGAATGGCTTCGTCATCGGTAAAGTCGGTCCGTACCACGTTGCGGTCGGCCATCCCCAGTGCTCTGGCGATCATCACCGCCATCTCCGCGCGGGTGACGGGCTTATCCGGGCGGAAGCTGCCGTCTGCGTACCCGGACACGATGCCTTTCTCAACGGCCAGCGCCACCGCTTCCTTGGCCCACTTAGCGATCCGGTCCTTATCGGCGAAGGGCGGCGCCTTGGAGCCGGATGCGCCGGCGGCTGTTCCCTTGGTATCACCCAGCCCCAGGGCCTGAACCAGCATGACGAGAAACTCGGCGCGGGTGATGGGGTGGTTCGGCCGGAATGTCCCGTCCGGATAGCCTTTCACCCAACTTTTCGCCGCCGCTTCCCGAATGAACGATTCCCCCCAGTGGCCGGCGATGTCGGTAAAGCTCGGCGCCGGTGTTGCCGGAGGCGTCTCGATTGGCGGCTCTTTCTCCGCTTCGGTCGCCAGAATGGCAAACTTCGCGAAACGGTCCGTCTCCGCCGTCACCCATTCGCCCTCCACCTTGCCGCCCATGCTGATCCACTTCTGCTGTTCTTCGTCATAGTAGAAGATGGAGACCTTCCGGTTGTCTTCCGATTTGGCGGGATCAAACTTGATCGAGATTGTCACTGGTTTCCCGAGAGGAACGGGCTTGTCTCCGGCAATCTCGAACACGGCGCTGGCGAAGGTCTGCCCCTCGCCGGCCGATGCCGCATCGGCCGCTTTCGTGATGGTCACGAACAGGGGTTGTTCAGTGGTGCCAGCCGGGATTGAAAGGACGAAATCATTCCCCAAGCGGATCGTTTTCCCTTCCCCCGCGGCAACGAACCACTGGTTCAGAGGCAGAACTGAACCTCCTCCGCTTCCTCCTCCGCTTCCTCCTCCGCTTCCTCCTCCGCTTCCTCCCCCGCTTTCTCCTCCACTTCCCGCGGAAGGGTCATAGACGCGCACCGTGCGCCGTACCTGGTCCGCGGCGTTGCCCGCCGAATCCGTCACGTCATACAGAATCGTATACGTCCCCAACTTGGCCGTATCGACCCTATCGCCGGAGACGACCACCCTGGCCGTGACGTCGCCGTCCAAGTCATCCGTGGCGGTGTAGCCCGGGTCTGCAAAGGCGGAACCCAGCGGCGCCTGCATCGCCGCGTCGCCGCGCAAGGTAATAACGGGTTTGACGCGATTGATGTTCGTGATCTCGATTTGTTGAACCGCCTCGTGGCCGGCCTGATCTTTCGCATAGACACTGAGCCAGCCGTTGTCCGTTACGAGGATTTGCGCGTTCAGGGTCGACGGATCCGACAGATCCAGCGGAGTGCCTTTGCCGCTTGCAAAGTACGTTTGATCGTGCTGACCGTCTTCATATTTGACCTCAGCCAAGTCGCCATCTTGGTCTTCAACTTCTACTGTAACGCTGACAGCCTGATTGGTCGGGGCTTGCGGAGCGCTCAAGCGGATGCTCGGAGAAGAGACGTCGATGTAGAACGGTTCGGAATGACGGGACCAATGTCCGGTCCTGCCATTGTCAACTTCGATCTCGGCCATGACGTGCAAATACCAGATGCCCGTCTTATCAGGCGCGAGGATTTCGGCCCCGCTGTTGAAAGAAGTCCAGTTTTCGGAAGCCGGATCTGCGGAATCCCATACGGGCAGCGCGTCAGATTCGCTCCACTGATAATACGCGCCCATGAACGAGGAATTTACCGTTACCTGTGTCTTCGCGCTTCGCACCCAGACGTGTCCGCTCCCGTCCGGATTGAACGCGATGTCGCTCGGATCTATGGACTCGATGGGGATAAATGGATAAGTGCCGGCAAATTGAGTTGCATATTTTTCGGGAGCGATGATGTTTACGGAGGAATTCCATTTGCCAGAAGGGGCAAATACATCTATGCCAAAGGTTGTGTGATCTCCCTCAATCACCACAATCGATATCAGGTTATATGCGAAGGCTCTATAATCGATATAACCGACATTCTCCGGAATGGTCACGCTGGTGAGTTGATTACTGTAAAAAGCAAAACCGCCAATCTCCGTGACGCTGTCCGGAATGGTCACGCTGGTGAGTTCATTATTGTAAAAAGCCATTTGGTCAATCTTCCTGACGCTGTCCGGAATCGTCACGCTGGTGAGTTGGTTGGACCGAAAAGCCCCAATGCCGATCTCCGTGACGCTGTCCGGAATCGTCACGCTGGTGAGTTGATTATTGTAAAAGAGATCAAACGCAATCGTTGTCATATTGTTCGAAAGTTTCACGCTTTTGAGCTGGTTGTTGGCAAACGCAGAACTGCCTATCGTTGTCACGCTGTCCGGAATGGTCACACTGGTGAGTTGATTACGGTTAAAAGCATATGGGCCAATCTCTGTTACGCTGTCCGGGATGGTCACGCTGGTGAGTTGATTATTGGCAAAAGTATATGTACCAATCTTCGTGACGCTGTTCGGAATCGTCACCTTTGTCAGCTTGTTTGGATTAGAGGTACGATCAAATGCCCTATCCCCGATTTTGGTCACGGTCAGTCCGTTGATCGTTTCGGGAATGTCCACTTCCGTGTCGGCTCCATCGTATCCCGTAATTACCGCCTCATTAGACCCCAAAACAATGTAATGAAAACCTTCAAACACCAATTCGTCGGCCCTCACCTGTCCCGCGTGCGAGCCAACGGCCAGCAGCGTCACGAATGCAAGCATCCATGCGCACTTGGCGAGAAAACGCGATTCGACCTTCATGTTGCAAACGCCCCACCTTTCGAAACGTGTCGACAAATTATTTCATAGATTAATAATTTAACTAAAATATAGCAGAAATCGGGAAAGTTGTCACGCTACCTGTCAACGCCGGGTTGAAATTGACCCGCTAGCGCCGACTTAAAATTGACCCACCCACGGTCTCAAGTTTCCTTGTCGGCAAGTTGCCGCCGTTCTTTCAGGCGGTAGCTGTTGCCGCGAATGTTCAGGATGTGCGCATGGTGTAACAGCCGATCTAGCACGGCCGTTGCCAGTGCGCGATCCCCTGGCAGCTCGCCCCATTCGCCGAAGCTTTTGTTGCTCGTGATGACAAGGCTTCCACGTTCGTAACGTGCGCTCACGATGTGAAAGAACAAGTTGGCGGCCACCGCGTCCAGCGGCATATACCCGACCTCATCCACGATGACCAGTTTCGGTCGAAGGTAGACGCGCATGCGGCGATCCAGGAGATTCTCCTCGTACGCCTTGCGTAAGTCGCTCATCATCCGGGTCAGACTGACGAAATAGACCGACAGCCCTTGCCGGATCGCTTCCACACCGAGCGCCACAGCCAGATGGCTCTTACCAACGCCGGGAGGCCCGAGCAACATCACGTTTTCTTGCCTTCCCACAAACGTCATCGTCGCCAATTCCCGAACCATCCGCTCATCAATGCTGGGCTGAAACGAAAAGTCGAATTCCTCCAGCGTTTTGCGATAGGGCAAGTGCGCCAGCTTCGTCCGCACTTCGAGATTACGCTGCCTCCGCTTTGCGCGCTCGTAATCGAGCAGCGTCTGCACAAAGGTCAGGTAGTCGCTTTTATCGCGTGTGGCCCTCCGCAACGCATCCTCCAGAATCGTCGCCGCGTGTTCCAGTCCCAGTTCGGCCAGGCGTTCGCGAACGTCAATCACGGCACTCACGCGCTCACCTCCGCCAGTCGGTCATAAAGATCGAGCGAGAGAGTTTCCACCGTTTCCATCGGGACTTGTCGCGCGCACGGCCGAGCGGCGGCGTGGCCTTGGGCAGCCTGAAGGCCGGCGTACTGACCAGGCAGCATGACGACAGCACGCGAACGGTGCACCTGGGAATGTTCGGCGACCAGCCGGCCGTCGAACCACACCTCAAGGCGGCCCCGCAGCAAGCGTACGGCGACTTCCCGACCGCTGTAGGCCCACGGCACGCCATAGCGCACCCCGTCGAAGCTGACAAAGCCATCCTGACTGACGCGCCGCGTCTCGAAGCGAAACGGAGCGAGTTTCTCCTCAGCGGGCAAGTCCTGGAGCTTCTCCCGCGGCAGCCGGTCACAAGGGCGTTCGCCCGTGGTGCCGTGCACACGGCGATTTTTCTCGTCACACCACCTCCGAGCCTGCGCGTTCAAGTCTCCGAGATCGGTGAATGTGCGTCCGGGCAAGAAGTTGTCTTTGACGAAGCGAACGCCGCGCTCCACCTTGCCTTTTGTTTGCGGACGCCGTGCGCGACAGACTCTCGGTACCCTGCCAATGGCAGCGGCGAAATCGGCAAACAACGGATGCCACCGCGGCTTGCGATCGTCGCCCATCCCCAGGATCACCGTCTTCATCCGGTCGGTGAGCATGACGTTCGGAACACCGCCAAAGTACTCCAGCGCATGAATGAGGCAATGCAGGAAGCTGCGGATGTCGCAGCGTTTGGCGAATTCGACGTATATCGCCCGCGAATAGCCGAGCACCATGACGAACACCGGTACCTTATGGAGGACACCCTGTTCATCGATGTACTCGCCTATAGTCTTGCCACCTGTATAGCCTTGAAGCTGGATGCGTTCCCACAGCATCTCGCAATTGGTGATGCCTTGGGCTATGTAGTCGTCGAGCAAAGGTTTGAACGGATCCAGTTTCGAGCCGCGTTTGGGGCGCGGCTGGCGCTCGGGGATGCCGTCTGAGCGCAAATATTTGCGTACCGTGTTGCGAGCGATAACCGGTCTCTCGGACGATTTCGCGAATGCTCTTGCCCATAGCTTTGAGTTCGTGTAAGCTAATCACTGTCCCACTCCTGAGCATAAACAGTCTCCTCTGCGTATCTTGGTCGATATCCTCAGAGGGCTTTTATTCTACAGGGGTGGGTCATTTTCTTTCCGGCGATCCCGGGTCAATTATACTCCGGCGGCAACAAATCTGCAAGTCAAGGACATCGTCGTCGGTGATGGAGAAGCACGCAAGCGCTATGTCTTGGTTCACAATCCCAGGGAAGCTGAGCGGGATCGCCTTCGCCGTGAACAGATGATCGACCACCTGCAAGTGGAACTGAATGCACTCAAGCAGTTGAGCGGCCAAGCCCATACGAAGGCAACGTGTAAGTTGCGCTCCCATCCGACCTACGGAAAGTATTTGCGCCAGCTCAAGGACGGGACGCTCAAGCTGGATAAGCAGGCGATCCGCGATGCGGAGAAGTACGACGGCAAGTATTTGATCCGAACTTCGGATGACACGCTTTCCGCGGAAGATGTGGCGCTTGGCTACAAGCAACTCGTCGATGTGGAGGATGCGTTCCGTACGCTGAAGACGACACTAGAACTTCGCCCGATGTTTCATCGTCTGGAGGAGCGCATTCGCGCGCATATTCTACTCAGTTGGCTGGCGTTGCTGCTGGTGCGCATTGTCGAGGTGGAAACCGGCGAAACTTGGAGTGCATTTCGCAAGGAACTGGATCGCATCCATCTCGGACATTTTTCTTCGAAAAACGGAGACGTGTACCAGAGCACCGAATTGACCGCCAAACAACGAAAAACCTTTGATACGCTTGGGATTGAGGCTCCTCCGAGGTTCCTCGAAATCCAACCCAAGTCATAGATACACGCCGTTTCACATGCTTATGCCCGAAAACCCAGACTGCGCAAGGGATGACGGGCATTTTATTTACCTAGCAACTGTCGAACTCGGGATTGGGATTCTCTTCTATAATGTTCTTGTGTGCTTTTGAAGTAGTATGGGAAATAAAATAAAAAAGAGACACATTCGCTGTCCGAATGTATCTCTCTTCCCTTTATGAACATGTCTGCAGATCCGGACCCGTTGTTTCATTGTTCATCGTTTCTTTACCGTCCAGAAAATCGGGCAAACATGTTTCACCGCCCATGGCTTGGTAGATCTTGTCCAAGATTTTATTGCGCCGCCAGTAATACATCCTTTTCGATAAGTGCAAGCGATCCATGGTCAAAGAACTGGCCAGTTGACTGAAATAACGAATTTCCACAAACTCTCTTTCCTCCGGGGTGAGCGTGGGGAGAGAGACGTCGATCAGGCGAATTCGCCTTTCCAGTTTGAACATCTCGTTTTCCAATTCCGAACGATGCACAACCGTTTTTAAAACGGGATCTTTCTTCCGGCCCTTTCCATGGATCGCTACCAAATCAAAGTGCTGTGCCAGGTTCGGGATGTCTTCCAGTTGAATTTTCAATGCTTCAATTCTGGATTTCCACAGATTGTAGGACAGCAACCAGGATTCGACCAAACCGTAAGGGGTCGTTTGTGTCATTCCCTCCTCCCCCATCCTTGCTGCCGTATGCTTCCCTCCACTCGAAAACGCGAATCGTGACGTATCCTTCCTTCCAAAAAGCAAAATTGACTTTCTTCGCGGCCGCGAATCGGCTCGAACAAATGGCCGTGGTGAGGCAAAACGCCAAGGCTCATCGTCATCCCTCCTTTCCGTAATCAGGGACTTCGGAGGTAAAATCAACTGAAGCCGAAACGGAGGGTCCCTGTCAGACGTTTACCGTCACCAAAAAACCGTTTTTCTCCAAACCTGCTTAGGAAGGGCTTGAGCGGAAATGCGGGGCAGGCCTGTCCACTTTGATGCGATTCTTCTTCATTCCTCATCACCTCCCTTCTGATTCAGCACCATTTTACAGGTGAAAAAGAAGCCAATGACTTGGCTTCTGCTGAATCCTGCATATGCTTTTTAACGCTTCCTTCTTCGCTCCCACCTCCATTTTCGCTGATTAAGGTGAACATATCGAATTTCGATAAACGTGATGCAAAGCGTCAGTCCCACAATCATCCATACAATGACCCAGGCACACAACTTCCCATCCAACACAGATCCCGTAAGCGCTCCCTTCCAGTCAACCGAAAATCCCAAGCAAAATAGGTCAAACGATCCAGTCTGTATTTTTTATGATACGGGACTCGACAAAATATGGAAGGATGATTTTTTCGTCATCCCCCTTGAATTGGGCCTCTCCTTTAAAACAGCCCTTTTCGTTTCGCGATTTGCGCCGCTTCCTGGCCCGAGGTGGCCCCCAATTTCTTCATGATATGTCGAATATGGGTTCTGACGGTGTTCGTTGATATTTGCAGATATTCGGCAATGCCGGATCGGGTATATCCCTGGGCCAGTAATTGAAGAATTTCTTTTTCCATGGATGTGATCCGTTGCTGCAATTCACTTTGTCTCAGCCGGTGCAATTCCCCCAGGATCACGCCCGCCACTTCTTCCGGGATCACCGTCACGTTTTGATGGGCCTGACGGATCGCTTCCGGAAGTTTTTCATATTTCGTCTTTGGGATATAATTGACGGCCCCGGCGGTGAAGGCATCCAGAATCACTTCACTTTCTTCCACGGAAGTCAGCATCATCATTTTGACAGCCGGTTTTTGTCGCAACATGTCCAAAGCCGCATCCAGCCCGTCGTACTTTCCGGGAGTCAGCACGATATCTATAAGAACGACATCCACTTCCGTCTGTTGGAAGATCGAAAGGGCTTCTTCCTTGGTTGCCGCGGCATGCACCAGACAAAAATCCGGTTGTTTCCCCAAATACGCGGCCAAAGCGTGTTGCCACACCGGATCATCCTCCACGAGCAAAATTCTGATTTTCTCCAAACCCGTTCACCTCCTATTCAACACTCGGGATTAGACCTGTTTTTCGGCTTTGGAAAAAAGAGCGTCACCGTCGTGCCTTCGTTTAAAACACTTTCAACCTCAATAAACCCCTCATGTTTTTGCATGACGTTGTAGCAAAATGACAATCCCAATCCAAAATTTCCGGATTCCTTCTTGGTCGAATAAAACGGTTCCATCACATGCGGCAAATCTTCCGGTGAAATACCTACCCCGTTGTCCATGACTTCCACAATGACGTGTTTTTGCGTCTCATAAAGAGAAAGGTACAGCCTCCCCCTTTCTTCCATCGCCTCCATCGCGTTGGTGAAAAGATTTTTCAATACTTCCCGGATCAACACTTCGTCACAAAACACCGAAGTGTTTCCCGTCGAATCTACGATTACCTGAAATTGTTTCTGTTCCAAATAAGGCCGGATATGCGACAGGCTCATTTGGATGATGTCTTCCAGGTTGCACCATCGTTTTTTCACTTCGTCGTCCCGAAGTTGGCTTTGAATGCGGGAAACCAACGTAAGCAAATGTTCCGAAGAATCCAAAATGGCGCGGCCATATTGCTGGATTTCCGTTTGGTGGTTGGCTGCGGCAGCGGATTGAATCAGTTCTGCCATGATTTTAATCTTCCCCATCTCATTTTTTATTGCATGGTTGATGATGGACGTTCCCGCTGTTGTCGCCCGAAGAGCATGATGCAAACTGTTTTTTTCAAACCGAAAGCGGACACCGAGAATGCCATGCTTGGACAACAGCAAAAAAGTGAAAAACATCACTCCGATCACCACGGGCGCATATCTCCAGATTTCGGGCCACCCGGGAAAGAAAGCCTCCGTCGTATAGAGGGCTGTCGCCTGAAACACCACGGGCGGAATCACCAAAATATTCGTATGCATTCGGTCCCGCCTGAACCAACCGTTTTTTTCGATTCTCGTACTGTACAGCAAAAGAAGCGTTCCGATGATGAAATATGGAACGCACCAAACGAAATACATCCGGTAATCCGGCTGAATGTCCGGAGCAAAGGGAGTGATCCAAAACATGACGGGAATCGGTAAAAATAATAGGAAGGAGATGACTTTTTTGATTCTCTCCCGAAACAATTCAGAGTAACAAATCGCGAACATCAGGAAACAATAAGGGGTTCCCACCAGATTCAGAAAGGAACCCGCCAAATGGATTTTGAACAAGATCAGCTCCAAAGCGTTTGTGCCAATCTGAAAATGATGCAAATACGGCAATATGTTTTCCGTAATGGTTAGGGAAAGTGCTCCGCCGCCGGCGACAAAAAGCGTAAGCGAGATCCACCTGGCCGCTTCATATTTGGGATTGGTAATGAGCAATATGGCAGCCAACGTCCATAATACAATAAGAACTAATACCATACCATCATCCTTCCCCCTTTCACGAAACGTCTTATTCCTTCAACAACTATACTAAGCGATATCAAGTAGTATATGACCTTGTTTTACTGGTGCTCGCAGCGCTGAACAATACGATTATCAGCTTTATGAAGGCATCGTTGAAATGAATGAAACCTATTCTGCACTCTGAGAAGGGAACGAAGTGCAAACCTCGTAAAAGCAGCAGTGTCCCAGAGCAAACCTGGCAATACTTAACAACGCAGTGTACTTTTATGCGTAAGATTGTCAATGATTAACAAGCGTCTTAAAGTCGTGGAAGAAGGATCGTACCAAGAAGTTAGATGAAGTCCTCGGTGCGAAATTGTAAAGAATGTACTGATGTGTGGCGAAGAATTCAGTACATACGCCAAACCTAAGTTGTAAATAAAGACAAAAAAGACACGTACCCAAGAGGTAGTGCCTAGCTGTCATTACAATAGGGTAACCCGGCGATCATTGCATTGATAGCAATGCATTAGACCCGTGGCTTTGCGCCCCTGTCTTTCGAACAGGTTTGCCATTTTTCCTATTTTGTTCGACATTTTTATAGGATTATTTTACCATGAAGAAACATAAAAATGAAATTGATAAATAGTACATCCAGATAGTTTCATAGTAGGTTGACATTGTTACCGTAACGATAAGTATTATAGAAAATTTTTTACCTGGTGCCCCCTGAAAAATTCCGGGGTTTCGAATAACAAATAAAAGGAATTCAGCACCTTGATCCGGGAAAAGGTTATTGTCCAGACAACCAAACCCCTATCGAGGTGAATGACTGAATTCCTATGTATCATGAATTCAACATTCGCCTCGAAAATCCTGTTTGAGGTGAATGAAATGTTAAAGCTTCGCGAAGATCAACTCACACTCTGGGATGCGATTCTACCGGAACCGTTCCGTTCTTTACCGGAGGAGCTTGCCAAAATCGATGCTTTGTTGGATGATCCCGCCTTTATGAAGCCATTCATCGAAAAACATCCTTCTCAGCGTGGGCGGCCAACCATTCCGGCAGAAACGTATCTGCGTTTGATGGTTCTCAAATTTCGCTACAACCTGGGATATGAGACGTTGGTTAAAGAAGTGGGCGACAGCATCACGTGGGGAAGATTTTGCCGCATTGCCATCGATGCGAACATGCCCGATGCCAGTACGCTGATCAAAGCCCGTAAGCGCTATGGTGACGACATGATCGAGCAACTCAATGAAGCCTTGCTCCTAAAGCTGCAAGAGAAAGAACTTCTGAAAACCAGAAAGATTCGGATCGATACCACCGTCGTGGAATCTGACGTCCATCATCCCACCGATGCGACCCCTGCTTAGGATGGCGTTAACGTTATCACGCGGTTGGTCAACCGGATTCGTAAAGTCGCTTCTCAAGCGGTTCAAGGGTTTCAAGACCGCACGCTGAGGTCAAAAAGAAATTTTGTCCATCGCCAAGCTGCTTCGCCGTCGAACTCGGCAAACTTGGAACGAAATCAATACCATTACCGAGAGAGCGACCCACATCTCGGAGAGCGTCTGCGATCAAGCCCAGGAAGTGGCGAAAAACATAAGCGAAAAAAGCAAGGCGGCCGCTCAAGCACTCAAGACGAAGCTGTGTGATGCGATAGATCTGACACGCAAGCTGATCGCCCAAGCCCAAGAAGTGGTCGCCGGCAATCGGGTCATTCCCGATCGGATAATCAGCTTCTTCGATCCGGAAGCTCGCCCGATCAAAAAAGGCAAGCTGTCGAAAACCGTGGAATTCGGCTACAAACTGTGGATCGACGAAAATGAGGATGGTTTGATCACGGGCTATGAACTGTACCAAGGGAATCCATCGGAGGATGATCTTCTGGTACCAGCCGTGGAGAAACACATCGCCCGATTCGGGAAAGCACCGAACGCCATCGCGACGGACCGGGGATTCGGAAGCCGAAAGAATGAAACTGCGATTCAAGGGCTTGGTGTTCAGCGTGTGAGTATTCCGGCCAAAGGTAAGAAGAGCAAGGCCCGAACCGAACATAAAAAGCAGTTATGGTTTCAGGACCTGCAACGCTTCCGTGCTGCGGGCGAAGCAAAAATTAGTTTGCTCAAACGCAAGTACGGATTGAATCGCAGCCGGTACAGGGGCTTTTTCGGCTCAAAATCATGGATCGGCCTAGGGATTTTGACTCATAACCTCGTAAGAGCGGTTCAAATGGTCAAGTAAGGAACAGCAACAGGAACAAACTGGTAATCCCCCCTGTAAAAATTCAAGCGAGGGAAGAGCTCTTCTCAAAATCCGATTTTTTCAGGGGACACTAATTAACTTAACTCACAGCCTCTCTTACTTTCTCTATGGTCATGCGTTCTAAAAACCTGGAGAATTTTTCTTTCTTTTTCCCATTTTGCCGGAACAACTCGATGAGTTTGCGTACGACTGGAACCAGCTGTTGCTCCGTTAACCCCGAAAGGAACAATACACCTAGCGTCGGTTTCAGCGATTTGCCGTCGCCGCCGACATAAATATCGTAGGTGTCTCTCATTTTGACGATCCCAATATCTTTTAATAAAGGCTCGCTCGTGCCTAACGCGCAGCCGGCATACCCGATTTTCAGAGGACTCGGCACTTCATGGCCGGAAATCGCTTCATCCAGCGATCGCGCCACATCCAAACCGGCGTCTTCTGCGCCGCGGCAAAAATTACAAGCAATAAGGCTCTTCGTTACAAATCCTGCGGGGTGGATTTGCAAACCCGCTTCCTTCAGTTTTTCTTTGATTTCCTCTGCTCTTGCTTCGTCCACTTCGACATATAGCTGCTTGAATGCGGTTAATTCGATTTTGGCGTTTTCCCCAACCGTGGCCCCTAGAGCAGCTAAATGCTCCGGTTTAAATAAGGTTCCCCCGACTTCAAATCCGGGAGTGACCGCGAACTTCACAAAGCCCATTTCCCTCAACCTCCCCATGAAAAACAAGATTTTTACACCTTTACTCGCTGTAACCGCAATGCGTTCAATACGACAGAAACAGAGCTTAGCGCCATTGCCGCTCCGGCCACCCACGGAACGAGAAAACCCGCGGCGGCGACAGGGATGCCAAGCGAATTGTAGGCGAGCGCCCAGAACAAGTTTTGTTTGATGTTCGTCATCGTTTTGCGACTCATGTAGATCGCATCGGGAATGCTGTTCAGGTCGCCGCGCATTAAGGTAACGTCCGCCGCTTCCATCGCCACATCCGTTCCGGTGCCGATGGCCATCCCGATGTCGGCTGTCGCCAGTGCGGGCGCATCGTTGATCCCGTCGCCCACCATCGCCACCTTTTTGCCCTGAGACTGCAGTTTCTTCACTTCCTCCGCTTTCCCTTCCGGTAACACTTCCGCCAGAACATGGTCGATGCCGACCTGCCGCGCAATCGCCCGCGCCGTTCGTTCATTGTCTCCCGTTATCATGATGACTTCGATGCCCATTTGTTTTAAACGCGATACCGCTACCCGCGACGTTTCCTTAATCGTATCGGCCACTGCAACGATTCCGGCATATCGGCGGTCGATGGCGATCAGCATCGCGGTCTTTCCCGCTTCCTCCAATTGCTCCATCGTCGCCAACGCCTGATCCACCGACACCTCATATTTGGCCATCAGTTTGCGGGTACCCGCGAGAACTTCCCTCCCTTCCACGACGGCACGGATCCCGTAACCGGGAATCGCCTCGAATTCGTCAGCCTTAGGCAGTTCGATCCCTTTGGCGACAATGCCCGATACGATCGCCTCGGCAAGGGGATGTTCGGAAGGTTTCTCCGCGGCGCCGACCAAACGCAAAAATGCGGTCTCATCCGGAATCTCGGAGATCACGTCCGTCAATTCAGGCTTGCCTTTTGTAATCGTGCCGGTTTTATCCAAAACGATGGTATCGATGCGATGCGTCAATTCCAGGTGCTCGCCGCCTTTGAACAATATGCCGAGTTCAGCCGAGCGGCCCGATCCCGCCATAATGGATGTGGGGGTCGCCAGACCGAGCGCACAAGGACAGGCAATGACAAGGACGGCGATTGCCTTTTGCAAAGCGCCCGCAAAATCGCCGGGAGCAGCCCAAAAATACCAGATCAGGAACGTCAGAAGCGCGATGCCGACGACAATCGGAACAAATATGCCCGAGATGACGTCAGCCACCCGCTGGATCGGCGCCTTGGAACCTTGCGCCTCTTCCACGACCTTTATGATTTGTGCCAGAGCCGTTTCTTTGCCGACTTTTGTCGCTCTTATTTTGAGAATTCCGTTTTTATTAACGGTCGCGCCAATTACGGTATCTCCCGCGCTTTTTTCCACTGGAATGCTTTCCCCGGTCAACATCGACTCATCCACCGAGGAGTTGCCTTCCAGAACTTCCCCGTCAACCGGTACTTTCTCTCCCGGTTTGACAAGCACGATGTCCCCTACAACCACTTCTTCTACAGGGACACGGATTTCTTGGCCGTTTCGTATCACCAGCGCAGTTTTTGCGCGCAAACCCATCAACTTTTTGATCGCTTCGGACGTACGCCCCTTGGCAAGAGCTTCAAAGAGTTTCCCGAGGACGATCAGGGTAATTAAAATGGCACTCGTTTCGTAATACATGGCCGGGGCATGATGTCGCTCGGCCATATTGGCCCATTGCGCAGTCAGAAACAAGCTGTAAAAATAAGCGGCCGATGTGCCGAGTGCGACAAGCACATCCATATTGGCGCTTTTGTTGCGCAACGCTTTGTAAGCACCGACATAAAACGGTTTGCCGATCACAAACTGAACGGGGGTAGCCAGCGCAAGCTGGACCCAAGGATTCATAAACCATGATGGCACCCAAATAAAAGACGTAAACGAAAAGTGGCCGACCATCGACCAAAGCAAAGGGAAGGAAAGAATAGCCGAGAGCACAAACCTGCGTTTTTGCCGGTCAATTTCCTGCTGCCGATGGTCTTTCGCATCATTCTGCTCTTCTTTTGGAATCGCTTTGTATCCCAGTTGTTCCACCTTGCGAATCATTTCTTCAACTGAAACAGCTGAAGGCGAATATTCCACATGCGCCGTTTCCAAAGCGAAGTTCACATTGGCTCTGGTTACACCAGACAGCTTGTTGAGCCCTTTTTCAATTCGGTTGGCACAGGCTGCGCATGTCATTCCGCTGATTTGTAAATCGACAGCCTCTTTTGCTGTTCCGTAACCTAATTTTTCTATACTTTGCTCCATTTTGCTTAGATCCACTTTGCTTGGATCGTAAATGACCGTTGCTTTTTCCAAAGCGAAGTTTACATTCGCTTCCGCGACCCCTTCCAGTTTGCTCAAACTCTTTTCAATCCGGTTTGCGCAAGCTGCACAAGTCATTCCGGTGATTTGGATTTGAGCCTGGTTCATTTCCTTGGCCTGGTTCATTTCCTTGGCCTGGTTCATTTCCATAAAAAGCACCTCTGAAATATACCCCTATAGGGTATAAAATTAATCAAAAAAAAATAAGGTTTGTAATAATGATAGGGCCGCTCGACTCATCTGAACCGAACGGCTTTGGCCGGTTAGATTAAACAACGTCGTAACCTTGATCTTCAATGGCCTGCTTCAACTTTTCCAAAGAAACTTTGTTTTCGTCATATTCAATCGTCACAGTCCCATTTGCCAGATCAACCGAACCTTTGGCCCCAACTTGTTTCAATGCATTCTCCACAGCGTTTACACAATGCCCGCAGGACATTCCTTCCACCTTCAACGTAACTTTTTGCATATATCCTCTTCTCCTTTACCCGTTATTGTAAATCTCATTTTAACAACTTATTCACTGTGGTGAGCAACTCGTCGATGACATCGAGATCGCCTTCCTGAATCCGTTCCACCACACAACTTCTCATATGTCCGGCAAGCAGTAGCTTACCTACACCATTCAGAGCTGACTGAACTGCGGATATTTGATTGAGCACGTGATCGCAATACGTATCTTTTTCAATCATGCCTTTTATGCCGCGGATCTGTCCCTCAATACGATTCAACCGAGTAATGAGATCCGTTTTTACTTTCTCGGAGTGGTGGCTTTTCCTGTGATCTCCATGAGGACAAATTTCTTCTTCTGCATCATGAATGGTTTCCATTACATTCACCTTCCTTGTTTTTATAGTATACCCCTGTATAGTATTTGTCAAGGTTCAAATTGAACTACGATATCGGTTTTCGGTTGTCAACATTTTTTCAATCTGTTTTAATTTCGGTATATTATTAAATATCGGGTGAAATCCAATTAAACGTGGTAAAACGCCTTTAGGACACTAGCGTTGCACTAAAGCTACCATTGGATTCCTTATAAAGGAGGTTTCGTCTATACCAACAAAGAGAGCAAAATATTTACATTT
The DNA here is from genome assembly GCF_000510645.1 of Thermicanus aegyptius DSM 12793. NCBI lineage: Bacteria > Bacillati > Bacillota > Bacilli > Thermicanales > Thermicanaceae > Thermicanus > Thermicanus aegyptius. The sequence continues at coordinate 2,706,481 of NZ_KI783301.1, forward strand.
GCATTTCCTGGTCCAGCGCCAAAAGGTGAATGACGCCATAAACGTAGAGCATGTTACCAGGAAATGTAAATCTCGGTTGTGCTATTTCACAATCAGTCGTGCCGGTTTTAGCTTCAGCGGATGCTTGCGTGGTCGGCCTCGCTTGCCTTTCTTCACGCGCCCTCTGCTGGTGCGACTCGGCTGACGATTCAACGCCTGCAGAAACGCTTCCCAACTCAGGCTCATGTAAAGCCTGAGCAACCGGAGCACTTGCCATGGTGTACGCGTTGTTCCGGTCATGTGTTTGACGATGAGCACCAGCGCGTAGGCCGTCAGGGCAAGGTACATCTGCGTCCAGACCGCTTCCGGATCATAGCTGTACAGTTTCACCAGCTTCAGATGGCCTTTGATCCATTTGAAGAACAGCTCGATCATCCAGCGGTGTCGGTAGACTTCGCAGATTTGCTCCGACGTAAGGTCTTGCACATTGGTGAGCAAGCGGTACGTCTTGCCCTGGTCATCGGTGAATTCCACCAGGCGAAGGTCCGCTGTTTTCACCTCGTGGTTCCATCGGAACGCCATGCGGACATCCGCATCGCGCAACACCTTCGCCCCTTCCGGAACCGGCCGTTCGCGCAGGATCTCCACCCTGTTGCGCTGCTGGATGCGCGCCACAAACCGCTTGTTTTGCTCGGTCCAGCGCGCGAAGTTGCCGTACACGATATACCCGCGGTCCATCACATGGATGGCATCATCGTCCACCACCAGATCCATCACGACTTCGGAGTCGGCTACATCCGCCGTGGAAGCGATGATTCGCTCCGGGTAAACCGTGTCGGGATCGGTGACGATGAGCCGGGTATGCATCTTCACCGCATTTTTGTGTTTCGAGCAGTACGCCCAGCGGCCGACAATTTCCGGCAGAGCGAGCTCCGTGGAATCGATGATGCGCAGTCGGCCGAGTCCCGGGATGCCCTTGCCGTCTCGGGTGAGCTCTTGCAGTTTGCAAACGGCATTTAGAAACAACTGCTGGCAGTAGATGTACGGCAAGGTCCGCAGCTTGCGGGAGATTTGGGACTCGCTGATCGACGGAAGCCCGAGGTACTCTTGAAGCACGCTTGAGGAACGCAGATGTTCGGTGATGACCGCATAGCTGCTGTGTTGCTTCAACTGAGCTTCGATCATCAATTTCACGAAAATTGCGACCGTGAGCTTCTGCGTGCGAAAATCTAAGAAATCATGGCGTTTGCTATCGATGTCGAGCAAATCGAGACATTTACAAATCACCTGGTCGCTTGGTATGTTACCCATGCGTTTGACTCCTTTGTTGTGGAGTAGGGTAACATGCCTACACCTCAACAATAGGAGCTTTTTTATGCCTTGAACAGGTGAAATGCATCTTTATCTTGCAGAAATAGGAATTTATTCAACCTAACTTTCTTGATGTGAAGTTTGATGCAACGCTAGTGCCTTTAGGAACCAAGTTGTTGATTATTTTTTCGTATATTCATAATAAAACCTTAAAACCTTTGTTTACTTTTCTTTTAAGAAGGAGATGATAAACTTTATCGAAATCGGGGAGGCAGGAATCCATGGAGAAAATAAATTAGTTCAAAAGTTTGATAAGCAAGCGGCCAAATATGCCAGAAAGCGAAAAAAACAAGAACAAAATAAATGGCGAAGGCAAATTTTTCAATTTGTCAGAGGAAAGACTCTTGAAGTGGCTGTTGGAGCCGGAATGAATTTCGCCTTCTATCCTAAAGACATTGAATATATAGGTGTTGATTTCAGTCCCAAAATGATTGATGAAGCCAAAGAAGCGGCAAAAATTTATGGGATCAAAGCCGATTTTATCTTATCCGATGTTGAAAGCCTTGACTTCCCGGAAAATACCTTTGATACAATTGTATCGGCAGGTTCTTTATGCGGTTATGACAATCCTGTCCATGTTTTAAATCTTTTCAATCGATGGTGTAAAGAAGACGGGCAAATCTTGCTTATGGAGCATGGGTTATTTTCTGTGCCAGCACTGGCCTGGATTCAAAAAAAATTGGATTCTCTGGCCTTCCAAGTTATCGGCTGCCATCAAAACCGGGATATCTTAGATATTATAAAGCAATCCAATCTAATAATTAAAAGGGTTGAACGTGCTTTGTTGGGATACCTTTATTTGATCTGGGCAAAACCACAAAAATAGTACGAAATGTATCCCTTCATTATTTATTTCAACTCATTAATGGTTTTTCTTATTCGCGCATAATCTTCATCGCTAATCTCGCCTTTCACGTAACGCAGTTTCAGCATCATTAAAGGTCGGTCCACAACCCTGCTCTTCATCATGAGCCATCGGGCAACAACATAAACCGTCGCCCCGATAATAATGATAAACATCAGTCCTCCAATCCACATCATCATGCACATCATGAACATCATCGAATTATCGATTATCATGCCATCCATCATCGCATACACCTCCCATCTTAGGATTTTTATTTTTTAAATAATTATTCGTCTTAGCTAGCGGCCCTCTTTCAAATTCATTAATGGATAACGGATCGTATGAATAACCCACTTTTCGCACAAATTTTTTCGCGCAGCTGAATTATCCGAGGCGCCTGGGGCGTTTTGAAAGCGATCGGGAAAAATCGAGAAGTTTTTGTGACCGTGGTCAACGTCAGACACTTTCGAATGCCATTTGCCTTTCCTTAAGTGGATCGCTCCTTGAAGCGGGTTCAGATATGGGCTGTTTCGACAAGCCCGGTCATATAGCTCAACAAGTCATAGCCGGCCAGGCCAAGACGCGCTTCACCTGGTCGCTGAACGTTCGCCGACACCGTTCGGATTACCCGACCATCTTCCATCTAAAGCAAGATCACCTGAATGGTTTTCAGCAAAATCAGCGCATTTCGCCGGTAGGGGTAAAGCCTTACGGGTAAGACGAGTGGTTCGTTTTCCTGTTTCAGATTCGTACTCACGCGCCATTCCAAAATTCCGAACAAGAAAAGGGCAGGACGAATACGATGCCCAAGACATCGATTTGGTTCGGCTTGTCCAGATACAACGCATCCAGAATCGCCGGATCTTTCAGCAGCCGAAAATGCATTTCCGCCGCTTCTTGCCCCTTGCAGGTTTCCAAGTTCCGAAGCGCGTCCCATCCTTCTCCCTTCGTCCGGTTGGTCATCAAGATGAACATGCCCGCATTTCGAGGTTTCCGTATGGCGAGTTCGTTTCGTTTGTGGCTCTTGCAGGGTGATTTCCCATCGAATCGTTTTCCGCAGGAAGCTCTCCCATTCTTGGACGACTTTTACCGGTGCGTTTGAGGACGGTGCGTTCCGTCTAAAATCTCATAAGGCGAACCAGGCCGAGCCGTGTTCTTTCTTAAAGGCGGTCAGCGCTTGTTCCCATGGCGCAATCAAAACGTTCTTTTTTCCAACCCGTTGACGTTGAACCGTTTGCGTCAGCTTGCTTCTTCCTTTGGCAGGCGCTGTTCGGAAAATGTGGGATGTGGGTGAATAAAAGAGCCAAAGTTGCTTAAGATACAACCGGATACCTAAAACCGAGGAGGGAAAATTTTCAATGGCTACCGTAGTAAATTCAACCATTCAACAATATCAAACCTGTATTGATGCTTGTAACAAATGTATGCAAGCATGTGAAGAGTGTTTAACTTCATGCTTAAAAGAACCCGATGTACAAGCCAGAATCCATTGTATCAATCTGCTGAGGGATTGCATCGATGTCTGCGCTTTAGCCGCTCAATTTATGGCGCGCGACAGCGCATACGCCAAGCAAATTTGCAACTTGTGCGCAACAATCTGTGATGCATGCGGAGCAGAATGCGCAAAATTTCAGGACACTCATTGTAAGCAATGCGCTGATGTCAACGCCGGGTTTAAATTGACCCGCTAGCGCCGACTTAAAATTGACCCACCCACAGTCTCACGTTTCCTTGTTGGCAAGTTGCAGACGGTCTTTCAAGCGGTAGCTGTTGCCGCGAATGTTCAGGATGTGCGCATGTAATATGTACACGAATATAAGCGTAAGCTACACCAATGTTAAAGGGATCATACCTAACAGGAACCTCCAACGAAGTATCGAATCATAAAATGTAAGCCAATGAAATCGTAGAGCAGGAATATAATCGGTTCCTATCTTCCCCTTTTTCATCCCAGAACCCCTCTTAATCCGGTCTTTAGGTCAGAACTCCAATTAAAATCCCGTAAACCCTCCGTATAGTTGGATGAGCCAGATGGTTATCTTGGTCATCTTATCTGTGTACAAAAGAACACCCGTCAAAACCATTAGCCCCCCGCCCAATTTCATCATCAAACGGGAATATTTTATCATCCACTTCATGCTTCCTATAAAGAAAGCCATGATAAAAAAAGGAATGCTGAAGCCGAAAGTATAAGCGAACACATACCATAATGCTTTATCCGGATTTGTAACCCCTAATGCAAATATGGCGGATAATATCGGTCCAACGCATGGAGTCCACCCTGCTGCATAGATAATCCCTACCAAAACCGAACCCAAATACCCCGTTGGCTTGCTCTTCAAATCTAGTCGGATCTCTTTCATCAAAAAATGCGGTTGAAAGATTCCTAGCATCACAAGTCCCATAACGATGACAACAACAGCGCCCAGTTGGCGTATCAAATTCCGGTTATTCGAAAACATCTCACCCACTAAGCTGGCTGACAGTCCCAAGGCAAGAAAGATCACTGAAAAGCCAAGGACGAAAAATAACGTATGTGATAAGGCCTGGCGTTGAAGCATGCCTTTTTGTTCGGTTAAATCTTTCACCGATACGCCTGTAATATAGGATAGAAATGATGGATACAGCGGCAGACAGCATGGAGATATGAATGATAAGAATCCTGCACCGAAAGCCAGCCATATCGTGATGTCGGTCGTGTTCATAATAAACCCCTTTCTGGCAACTAAAAGAGAAAAAAAACAGACCCTACGCTCATTCAGTCGACGAGCACGGGAACATCGCTTACTGGGGGAACCCGAATCTCGGCTTTATCTGTACGTAGCGGCACAAAAGGTACAGCAGCATAAAGTAACTAAGTCGATATGTTTTCCGATAAGGTGACCCTCCTTTTCCAGTTTTGACAGCATGGTTAATGTAGAGAAGGGGCAAGCCAGTTTGAACCCCATTGAAGCAGATAGTATAAAAGAATACCAACGAAAAAAAATAGGGCCGATCGACGGTCCCCGGCAGTATTCACTACCGGAAGTAAATCCGTCGCCGCAACATACAGGAAGATCCCCGAAGAGAATGCAATGGAGACAGCGGCTATCTGTTCGCCCGGCAAATAAAAATCCGATAGAACAAATGCAGCAACGGCTCCCGTAAGAGTGGATATCCCTAATAAGAGAGCGGCTCCTATTGCCTTTTTTCGGTCTTGAAGAAGGGTAAAAATGATGGACGAAATGGTTAATCCGTCGGGAATTTTATGAAGAAGTACAGCAATAAACACCGTAATTCCCAAGCTAAAATCAACCTCAAAGCTGGCCGCGATCGATAACCCGTCAAAAAAGGTATGGATGAGCATTCCCGTCATAGCTCCCACGGTAGTACTTTTGACGTGGTCATGAACATGAGTTTCCTCGCCAAAATGAAAATGCCCGGCTACATACTGTTGAAAAAAATAAACGGCAATCACGCCCAAGAGTATAAATACCGGGCTTGATGATTCGTGCTCCAAAGCGTCGGGAATGAAATCCAAAATAGCGATCGCCATCAAGAGACCCGCGCTCAATGCCATCAAAGCATGGATTCCCCTTCTCGACCAGCTTTGTTTCATCACAAACATCAGCCCGCCCACCACATTGGCGCAGGCAGTCAGCATAACAAACAGAAAAATGCTCCAATTCATTCCACCACTCCATTATTCGTGCGACAGTGCCGTGATAATCTCTTCAATTCATGGCTTGAGCTTTGTACGCTATCATTCTGTGGTGCGCTTTTTTTCCATTCTCGCCTCCAAGAATGTATGGAGGAAAATGATGGCCACACCAATAACGATAAAGCAATCCGCCATGTTAAAAATGGGATAGTCAATCAAGCGAAAATCAAGCATATCAACGACTTCCCCTTTGATGGCTCGGTCAACAAAATTTCCAAGGGTTCCGCCTAAAACAAAAGATAATCCGTAAGAAAAGAACTTTTTCTCGCGGTAAACTTTACGTAAATAAACGATGATTCCGATGATGACAATGATCGTGATGACGATCAAAAACACTCGTTGGTTTTGCAAAATCCCAAAAGCTGCTCCCCGGTTTCGATGAGAGGTCAGATGAAAAACGCCTGGAATGAGAGGAATCGTTTGTCCCATGTTCATGTACGTAGCGACAGCCCGCTTGGTTAATTGATCGACCGTTAGAACGAAGATGGCAAGTATATAATAACGAAGCAATTTATCACCCCTATATAGAAGGAGTTAGGGGATTACCCCCTAACTCGCATTAAACGCAGTCCGTTCAACGTTACAATCAGCGTCGCCCCCATATCGGCGAAAATTGCCATCCATAACGTAAGCATGCCGGGGATTATGAGAAGCAGCGCCAATGCCTTGATGAGCAAAGAGAATGTAATATTTTGCTTAATGATTTGCAACGCTTTACGGCTAAGCTTAATCGTAAACGGAAGTTTGGTCAGGTCATCCGCCATGAGGGCAATATCGGCTGTTTCAAGTGCTGTATCCGTACCGGCCCCACCCATCGCGATGCCTACGTTGGCGCTGGCCAAGGCGGGAGCATCATTGACGCCGTCACCTACCATCCCGACGCGTCCAGTTGTTTTTAACTTCTTGATGGCCTCCAGTTTATCCTGCGGCATAAGCTCCGCTTGAACCTCGCGAATGCCAACTTGCTTCCCGATTGCTTCCGCCGTGGCTCGGTTATCGCCGGTTAGCATAACCGTTTTTTGCACGCCCAGTTCGTGAAGTTTCCGTACGACTTCGCGGCTGCTTTCACGAATTTCGTCAGCGACTGCAATGAGGGCAAGCGCCTCGCTTTCGGTTCCAAGCACCATCACCGTTTTGCCTTCCCCTTGCAGGTGATGGATCTGTTCCTTAACTTCGTTATTCAGTCCCATCATTTCTTCAAACAATTTCGGACTTCCGATGTAATATAACGTTCCGTTGACAACGGCTTTCGCGCCTTTACCGGTAATGGACGAAAAATCATCCGCGGTCCATTTTTCCGAAGAAATGTTCTCTTCATCCGCTTTACGCACAATCGCGGAAGCGAGCGGATGCTGGGACCATTTTTCAATCGCCGCGGCGATTCCCAACAGGTCGCCCTCTTCAGGACCTTTCAGACGGATCAGATCGGTTACGACAGGGACTCCTCGGGTCAATGTGCCGGTTTTATCAAATGCGATCACGGAGAGTTTACCCGTTTCTTCCAGGTGGATACCACCTTTAATTAGTACACCGTTTTTAGCCGCATTCCCAATTGCTGTAACGATGGAAACCGGGGTCGAGATGACCAAGGCGCACGGACACCCTACTACAAGCAAAGCCAATCCCCTATAAATCCAATCGCTCCAAACACCATCGAATAAAAGTGGTGGAACGACCGCAATGACAAGTGCTGTAAACATAATGGCCGGAGTGTAATACTTGGCGAACTTATCTACAAATGCTTGAGAAGGCGCTTTTTCCGCCTGCGCTTCTTCCACAAGGTGAATGATCTTGGCGATAGTGGTGTCTTCCACTCGCTTGGTGACTTCGACTTCCAGCAAGCCCTCTTCGTTTAAAGTCCCTGCGAACACTTCATCGCCCGGCGTTTTAGATACCGGGACGGATTCGCCCGTAATGGCCGCCTGATTTACCGCTGAATTCCCTTTGATGACTTTGCCGTCCATGGCGATCTTTTGACCCGGTTTTACAATCATGATGTCACCAATCTGAATGTCATCGACAGGGATCTGCATCTCCTGATTTCCTCTGCGGATCGTCGCTTCTTTCGGCGCCACGTCCATGAGCGAGCGAATGGATTGACGGGCTTTCTCCATCGAAAATGACTCCAACGCTTCACTGATGGCAAATAACAATACAACCGTTGCGCCTTCGCCCCACTCCCCGATGGCTGCCGCTCCCAAAATAGCCACGGTCATCAATGTGTTCATGTTAAAGTTGAGGCGCACGAGACCTTTGATGCCCTTTATAAATAATTCATAACCGCCAATAAGGATGGATAAACCGTAGAACAAGGTCGATACGGTTTGTCCTTCACCGGCAAGGTAACCTGCAAGCAGAAAAATGGCGGAAACAGCGGCGGTTATCGTGGATTTCCGCTTCCAAAAAGGTACGCGTTCGATCGCTCGTTTTTCACTTTCAGGATATACTTTTAATCCTTCGAAAGAACCGGCTTCCTCCAATTCCTGAACGCTGACTTCCCCATATACCGTAATTTTGGAAGCCCCAAAATTGACTTTCGCATCAACCACTTTGGGCAAAGCCTTCACGTTTTGTTCGAACTTGGCCGCACAGTTCGTACAGGTAAAGCCCTGAACACGATAGACGCTTTTTTTATTCACGCTATTTTCCAAGTGAAACACCTTCTTTCTGATGGGTTACCGCCAATAAAATTAACTGTTTGACGTTCTCGTCTTCCAGTGAATAGAAAACCAGTTTTCCTTCTTTCCGATATTTAGCCAATCCCATATTGCCAAGCAGACGCAAATGATGTGAAGCAGTAGCGACGGTAGAACCGATAATGTTGGCAACATCACATACACATAATTCGTCCTCGCCACTCAAGGCGAATGCAATTTTTAGCCGCGTTTCGTCAGCAAGCGATTTGAATACTTTAGCCATGTCTTGAAAGTTATTTTTACATAGTTTTTCCTTGACCCGGTTGACTTTATCCTCGTCAAAGCAAAATATTTCGCATGCATCTTCTCGTTTCATGGATTCACCTCAAGTCGACGTTATTCTTATATTTATTTGAATATTAGTGTATTCCGGTTTATTGCAATTGTCAAGAGATTGTTCAAATATTTATTTTAACATTTAACAAATGGACATGGTATGGCTCAGCCCAAACAGCCCAAACGGAAGATTTTTAATATGGAGTCTATTGGCCAGCAGAAAGTCCAGGTTGAAGCTTCCAGAGCTTCCAGATGGCCCGTACTCTCCATCGCGACGTAGTACAGCTTCCATGACTAGACATTGCCCGAGTTACATCAGTTAGTCCGTTATGGTTCCTTGAACTCTTTGAATAAAGAAGCGCTGTAGTAATCAAAATACCCCATGATTGATACTTTTGGTTATGAAAGAGGGAAATACTAATGAAAAAAGCCGTATATCTAATGAAAATGGCCAGACGGTTATTTTTTTCGATTTTTGCTTTGGCTGTAATTATCTTGATAACCGTTTATGTCATTGAACCCGAATACGCTTATGTTCCTCCGGAAAAGAAGTTAAAAAGTGATTCAGCGATTAGCATAGCACAAAAAAATAACGCTTCCGGATTTGATGTTTGGGGAAAAACCATAACACAACAAGAAGCGGATCAACTGAGGCAAACTCAAAACGGGCGTGAACTCTTATCGCCCGATCACGGTGCAATAGAAGTAAATCAATCCTTATTGCAATTAGGTCGTAAAGCCTTTTACCAAGAAACTTTCGGCAATGAAGTTTTCTTGACCGACATTATGGGAATCGTCGACGGGGCACTGACCATTCCCAATATGATGAAAGCCATTCTTCAGCTCAAAGGGCAAGGTACCACCAATTTGCAAGTGGAATTGGCGAAGGATGTAACGATTGGCAACAAATTTTTCAAAAAAGGTATGAAAATTGATACAGGCATTGATGTGCCCAAGGGAGCCTATGCTCCTTTAGGAATGCCAGTTAAACTTTCTGAAGGAAGGATGAAAGTAGGCATTAGTTGTGCCGCATGCCATGCCACGGTAGACCGGGAAACCAAACGGGTTATTGAGGGGGCTCCCAACGCAGATCTTAACGTTGGGCTTATTATGGCTCTTGCAACCAATTCGGCCGCATACTTCACTCATGCTCAAATTGAGGGGTTAACCCAATACATCAAGAATTTGGACAGAACCGTCGTTACCTCTGATGGTAATACGGAACCGCTGCCCGATCCCGAAGCCATCGAAAAAGCCGTTGACGAAACATTTGTCAAATGGCCGCAGGGGAATTTTGATTCCACCATCGATATGAAAAGCAATCCTTCACAGATTCCCGATTCATTCACGCTGGGCGACCATCCGTATGGTTGGAGTGGCTTTGCAATGGCTGGACCGTTCAAGGGATTAAGTACGTTCAGTCAAAACGTCCATGCCCAAAATTCGGATTCCCTATCCCAGGCAGACGTCAGCAAAGAGCTTTTTGGGATGGATAAAGAAGTATATCTCGGGACGATATTACAAAATGCTGCAAATCCCAAATACCGTTTTGACCCAAAAAAAGGGCAAAAACCCTCGGAATTTTTCGCAACCGTTGACCCGACACCCGGTTCCCCCGGGGTCAATGAACTGATTCCGTCTCCGACATTCCCCAAAGTATCGTTGATTGCCCCCGACGGTTTATTGGCAAGTTCTCCGGGGTATAGGGTATGGGAACAGATCAACGGAATATCGGCATGGCAAAATACGATTGTACCACCAAAGCCTGAAGAACAAATCGATTCCCGGACACTTGCATTGGGCAAAACCGTATTTCAGCGTGCAGGGTGTATTCGTTGTCATGCAGGGGACGCTTTTACCAATAACCGCATCATATCAGTAAAAGACATCGGAACCGAACCTTCAAGGTGTAACCGTCAAGTACTTTTGAGCAAATTCCGCTAAATAAGTTTCAACACCTAGAAATCTCCAAATATGGTTTCTCTGTGTTTGAGGCGAAAACTGTCCCCATCCAATTTAATCACCTCGCTCTTATGCAAAATCCGATCAAGAATCGCTGTTGTAATCGCTGGATCACCTAGCAGCTCTCCCCAATCCTCCGGACCTTTATTTGAGGTTAGAATAATGGAGGCTTGGCCATAGAGTTGATTCACAAATTGAAAAAATAAATTCGATTCGCTTTTGTCCATGGCCATAAACATGAGATCATCGATGATCACAAGATCTGACCGTAAGATCCGTTTCATGCGAGTCTGTGACGTCCGTGCAATCTCTTGAGTCTTCATCAGATGGACCAGGTTACCCATGGAAACAAAGCTGACCCGGTAGCCTCGTTCCAATGCTTCCAATCCCAGTCCCACTGACAAATGCGTCTTACCAACGCCGGGCGGGCCCAACAGAATCAGGTTATATGTATGCTCCAGCCACAACATCTCCCGAAGTTGTTCCATCTGTCTTTTAGTAAGGGATTGCTGTTCTTCCAGCCGAAATTCATCCAGGGACTTAATGAAGGGGAAGGCCGCCCATTTCAGGCGTTTCAATCGCTGCTTTTCTTCCCGTCGCTGCAGTTCATGCCTCAAGATATGATGCAGGAATTGACCACAGCTCCAATCCTTCGTTTGAGCGTCCATGAGACTTTCCTCCAAGATCTGTGCCGCCTCCGTCAGGTGGAGTGCGCTCATCCATTGCTTCAATTCGCCCGTAGATGCTGACATCCTATCTACCTCCCAAGATGCGTTTATATGTCTCGTATCCCCGTATTTGGGGCTTTATTTTTAGCTTTGCGGGATCCACCTGAGCCAGCAATTGAATATTGCTTTCATTCGGCTTCTCAACGATTTGCCTCTGCGCCGTATCCATGTAGTATTTAACGGCATCTGCAAAGTCTGCAGCACGGTACAGGCTGCGCTTTAGACAATAAGCTAGAGCTTGATCGGCCGATTCGGTGGTCGCCTCCGAGACGCTCCGTTCTATCGCTTGCAGTTGATCGCGTATGTATCTAGGTTTCTGTCGGCGAATCTCCTCTAGGTAACGCCTAGCTCCATGAGAATCCGTGAATCTTTCCGCAACATGATCCATGTATGCTTGAATGCCCTTCGTTCGATCCCGGCCATGGTTATTATTACGGATGAGTTCTCCCTTTCGATGGAGGCTAAGTGGATGCTCTGCCAAAATTTCTCCTGTATCCCCATCATAGATGAGAAGGCGATTGTCCTCTGTTACCTGCACAGCCACTTCTTTATCGGTTCCATCGTATGTGCCGAGGGGAACAGTGTATCGATTGGATTGATACCAGATGGTATGTCAAGCGTCTGTGAATATGTCAGGTTAACTGTTCTATGAAAATGTCAGGGAGATGATAGCTGATTAAACAGCCGCCGTCCTCTTGCAGACTAGCCGGATGCTGTGCTACGCTGTAACTGCTTGCTGGAGAATGGTTTTCTCCAGGGATGGTTTGCAGCGGGCTTGCGCGGGGACGCAGGCGCCGCTTCTTTTTTGGCCGTTGTTGGCGCCGGGGTCTGTGTGGCCTGTGTCTCCACACAAGGCCAGGCCCGCCCTTGATCCCACAGCCACACTTGTCCATCCATGCCGACACGCACTTCGACGACGCTCTTCGCTTCCCAGCGCGGAACACCGGGGACGGGCTTTGGCATGTAGCATTTCCCTTTCCAGAAGAACGTCTGCCCGCCGCTGATGCGCCGGTATTCCCGACGCGTGAAGATATGCTCCAAAGGCGTTTCGGGCAGCGGCCGGTAGGCCGGTTCAGCTTCTTGCGGCGCGACGGCAAACTGACGATTGTGCTTGGCGATAAGTTCCGGTAACACGCGATTGGCTTCCTCCATCGTGCACACGTTGCGCAGCCTAAGTTCGATCACCAGGCGATCCTGAAAGGTTTGCCAGAGCCGTTCGATCCGTCCTTTGGCTTGGGGTGACAGCGCCTCGATATGGGTAATGCCCAGATCGGCGAGGGCCTGTCCGAAGGTGGAAAGCGACGGCGGCTCACCGGCCAATTCCTGCTCGAGGGTTGGCTTGCCCTTGGGCGGGTGAAAAATGGAGTGTTGGTCGCTGTAGAGCGCAAGCGGTACGCCTTTGCGCCTAAGCCCCTCGATCATGACGGTCACGTAGCCCTCCAGTGTTTCGGTCGGGCGGAAGGTGGCCGCGACCACTTCCCCGGTGGCGTCATCGATGATGCCGTGCAGGGTGAGCATGGGACCGCGATCCTCCAGCCAGGCATAGGGAGAAGCATCGATCTGCCACAGCATGCCCGCCTGAGGTTTGCGGGGCCGGGGTCGGTGAGCCTTCGGACGACGGCGCAGCCGCGCGGGACGCAACCCGCCTTCCAGCAGAATGCGGCGGACCGAAGAGACGCTTAAATGGATGTTTTCGTGTTCGGCCAACAGCTCGGCAAAGTGGGTGGCATTGCTTCCGAAGTAGCGCTCCTGATACAGGAGCATAACGCGTTGTTTGAGCGAATCGGTCAAGGTGTGAGCCGGCTTACGGCCCCGATTCCCATGTGCGATCGCTTGTGCACCTCCGTGACGATATTTGGCCTTGAGCCGATACGCTTGACGGACACTGATGCCCAGGTTGCGTGCAACATCCTGTTCCGTGAGATGGCCGTCGATCCATTTTTCAATGACCATAACGCGTTTCAGTTCGTTCTTTGTCAAGGTGATCTGCTCCTTGCTCATACTGACATTTTCTCGGATCAGTTACACCCTGACAATATCACAGAACAACAACAATTGATACCAGATGGTATTGTCCTTTCGCACGGTTCTCGTTATACTAGAGTTAACATTAATTTCTATCTTTTTGTGGATCGGGCGAAGATACACTTTTTCTATGGCGTATACTTCGGCCGGTATTTTTTTGGTCGTTTGGTGCATTTTCGCATTTCCCGTTCGGTGTAACCAGGCGATGCATTGCTCATTCAACTTGTCCACGTTGGTGAAAGGGCGGTGCCGGGCGAAGTTTCGTTTGATGTATTTCACTACGCTCTCAATTTTGCCTTTGCTCTCGGGATCGCCTTTGCGGCACATGTGTATCCGGAAGTTTCGTTCTTCCACATACTTTGCAAATTCGTGGGTTAGAATGAGATCGCCGTGGTTTTCGCTGGTTAGCAGCAAATGATCCTGATCGTAGACGATTTCCTCTGGCAAACCGCCGTAGAACTCAAAGGCTTCTTCATGGGCATGCACGACATCCGCCGTTGTGAACGGCCGGTCTTGCCATTTCGCGTATTTGTACCGAGACCGGGATAGAACAAAAGTGATGAACCAAAGCCTGACCAGATAACCTTCCGGGTGCCGAAGCTTGGCTTCCCCGAAGTCCACCTGCATCTGCTTTCCCATTGGCAGCTCTTCAACTGCTTCATACTGTCTCATGCGCTTTTCTTTCGGTATTCCATACTCCATTCGCAGACCGCTCACATAATTTCGGACGGTGCTTTCAGCGATCTTCACATCCTTGTAACGTTCCTGCAGCCAGTCCATCACCTGAGCACCAGATAGGTCTGGGTATTTACGCAACCAACTGAGGATCTCTGTTTCGAATGAGTCCAACTTTTTGGATCGAGTTTCGAGACTCTCTAAGAACTGCTTATACTCATCGACGGACATGTTCCAGTATTTCATCACCGTATTCCGGGATAGATTTAAGTTTCGGGCCACCTGCGATTTTCTCAACCCTAGTTTTTTCTGCTCCTGAATGGCGAAGTACATAGGCCACCTTTCCTTCTTCCTCATACCTCTTCCTCCTGGTGCTAAATTACCAGTTCTATGATAGCTTAATAGGAAGGGTATGGTAAATGTTGCTCATTCTTATTTAGCGGAATCTGTTGATTCTATTCTAGCGGTTACACAAGGGCTAAAGCATTAAAGAAAACGGAGAAAATTTTTGGAGAATCCTACATGTATTCGCCTAAACACTCCTGTACCCCTTCCTAATGGAGCACGTGCGCTGAAGGTTCCTACGGATCTATTCGACAAAGAGCAAATCAAACTTGCTTTTGCCCACGGGGATTCCGAGGGAGGATACAAGGTGCCAAGCCTTATCGGTCTTTATTGGACTGCCCCTTACCTGCATGATGGGGGTGTAGCCGTTGGTAAGGACGCCAAAACCCAACTTGGAGTAACGGCAACCCTAATGAAGGGCATTCAACCGGACCCAACGAACAGCATCCGGGCACTCGTGGACAAAAAACTGAGGGAACAAGTGGTAAACGCCAATCGCTCATCAAAAGATTTACAATCCGTTCACGTTCAAGGAATTGGGCATGAATTTTGGGTGGATTCCTCCACCGGATTTACGGAGAAGGAACAGGAAGCCTTAATCAAATATTTGCTGTCGTTAAAATAACCGTTTTTTTTCAAAACGAGGGAGCCAAAGGGCTCTCTTTTGTTTTAGGTCTAAAATCCACGTCCTCTTGGGTAGGTGATTTGACCGATCCACGTGGCATCACCCCAAAGTTTGGATATGAGCCCCCTAGTCCGAGTCACAGCGGAACTTTAACCCGCCTGATAATCTGATGATAGTAGTACCAGCGTAGTCAATTTGAAAGCGATTTTTACTTGAAAATTCAATCTGCGTCATGTTATTGATTTTGCGGATATGTTTGATTCTCTGCCCAATATCATCCATTTACATGTCCCCTCTTTAAAATGCTTGCTGGAATATACAAAGAAGCCCTCAAAATGAGGACTTCTTTGTATGTGGCGTAGTCTCGTCTGCCATTAAAGCATTTGTTTGCCGGGAGTTTTTTAAAGCATATACTTGCCACAACGGCAAAAATATGCTTTAACTCACACTCGCCCCAGGATTCTTTGTTTGACAAACTTCACGGGCCGCAGTACCGCCAAAGACGTCTTGCTCACCTCCGCCAACTCGACGGCGATCTGAACGGCGGAATTTCCGGCCCCGACAACCACCACCCTTTGGTTCACAAACGGAGTCGGGTTGCGGTACTCGGAAGAATGAAGGATATTTCCCCGAAACTCTTCCCGTCCTTTTATTACGGGCATATATGGATGTTGAAAAGCCCCAGTTGCGTTAATGACGGTTCTGCTCAGATACGTATTTCCGGAAACCGTTCGAATCGTGAATGTATCGCCGGTTTTCTCCACCGACTTCACCCGCTGATTGGTTTGAATCGGCAGCCGAAATTGTTTGGCATACTTCTGCAAGTAACGAATGACTTCATCCCGCAGCGGGTAATGATCACCTGCCCCTGGGAACTTCATGCCGGGCAACGATGAAAACCGCGCGGGAGAAAACAATTTAAGACTGTCATAGTAATTCGGCCACGATCCGACTGCTCGCTCGTTCGCCTCCAAAATGAGAAACCGCAGTCCATTCTTTTGCAAGTGGTACCCTGAGGCCAGACCAGCCTGACCTCCTCCGATGACGATGGTATCCCATAGCTCTTTCATACCGATTCCTCCCCAGACTTTACTTGCAAATTGCAAGTATTAGAAATTTTATTTGCAAACTGCAAGTATGCGGCAAAACAAGCCATGATTTTCCCGTTGTTAACCGCAACAAAACCCCGTTTTCTCCATGCATGCGTTCAACAGCTTCAGCGAGCGGATCACGGTTTCTTTTTCAAACTCATTCATATGGGAGAAAATTTGACTCAAATATTCTTGCACCTGCTGCTCAATCGCTGCCGCGACAAATTTCCCTTCTGTCGTCAACTCTAATATATATACCCTTCGATCTTGGTCGAAAGGCGTTTTTTTCACGAGCTTTTTCCGAATCAACGATTGAATTTGCCGGCTGAATGTGGTGATATCCATTCCCAAAGCATCCGCAATCTGTTGCATGGACGGACGATGCTGGCGATCAATCTCATAAAGAATGTGGCTCTGAGTTAAGGAGACACTCATTCCGCCAACCGAACAACAATTTTTGTTCAGGAAACCAAAACGCCGGGTAATCAATTGGAGAACATGGCGAACATCTTCCATCGAGTTCACCTCCAATGATCATTATACATTTTTATTTGCAATTTGCAACTATAATGAAGAAGAATTTCGACCCTTTTTCCAAAGCGAAAACAGGGTCAGACTCAGAAACAGTTTCTGGAACCTGAATTTTGTGCGGTGCAGATCAACACCAAACCACTGAAAAATGTATCAGCCAAACAAAAGACCGGTTTCGTTACCGGTTTGCAAAATAGTTCATACTTGGTCGGGATGAATATTAAATTGCTGAATTCCGTGATATGAATTCCGTATATTATCTCTATAAGTTCGTCTCTTTGCTAATTTCAAGTTCCTCTTCATACTTTCGAGCTTTATTAGCCATTCTTCTTCCGTCCACTTATCCAACATATCCTTGTTTCTGCAATCATTTGTTTCAAAAAAACGACCCGAGGTTTCCCAAAGGGGAATTAAATTGATCTTCGCTCTCAATTCAAGCTTTTTCATTCTGTCTTGAGAATCATTCCATCTCCGGCACCTTCCACATCGTTTCCCGCTCAAGAAGTTATTCAAACAAATCTCCGTCTCATGTCCATAGGGGCAAATGACTTTAATCGGCGCTTTCCCATTAATGTAAATTGAATCCAAAACTTTATATCCTTCCACCGCGAAAATATTTATCACTTGATACAGAGAATATTTCTTTTTTCGTCCACATACGCTACATCTACGTCCAGAACCAAAATTACTCATATTGGTCGTCCATTCATGACCTTTGGGACACATCACGTTCAAATTACTTTTTGCATTTTTATATTCTGTGGAAAGTAGCTTGTAGCCTTCCTTTTCAAATCTACTCCGTACTTCTTCATACGTAAGCTTATCCTTAATAAATATCATATTTACCCCTTCCGGGGTCTAGCGCAGCCGTCGTTTTCTATGCGTTATATTTTCTACGTTTGTAGACGCGACACCAATGCCATGTTATTGTTCAAAAACAATAATAAAACCCTCCAGACTCTGAAGGGCGTAATAATATGTATGGTGCGGTTGAGAGGACTCGAACCTCCACGGGGTGTTAGCCCGCACGGACCTGAATCCAGCGCGTCTGCCAATTCCGCCACACCGGCATATTACCGGGCGTAAGTGTAAACACTACGGTAATTATTACAGGCGCAAATAATAGGTGTATTCGGGCGAATATTGTCATTCTCTTTCCCGTCACGATATCCGGCAGCACGGCCAGTTTCGCCCATCAACCGATCTGGTCTTTTGGAATACAATCGCAGCCCATTTTGATGTGCTAAAATTGATGAAACCCAGTCTTCCAAGCTAGGCTTCTTTCAACATGCAATAATTACCTTGTTTATCAACTACTTTCTCTTCTATCATCTTGGCTAGATTTTTTTCGATTCGAGTCCTCATCTCCTCCGTTACTCGCATAAAACCGAATAATCTGCAGACTGAAGGAGCGATTTCATCTTCTTTCATCCCAAACGCATCGGAAATCACCTTTTCGATGGCAACCCGGATCTCCTCCGTTGAAACCCATTCCAGTTTTTTGGATGAAGCGGGAAGGTTGCTACGGTCTCGAATAGTAGGTCGATTCATTCCTTTTAACCACAGAAAATCATCTTTAATTACAACTTTTCCCGTTCGGACAAGTAATCTGCATGCCTTTTCGATAGCTTCCTTAATGCGATTGCCTGCCCGTTTAATACCCGCCGCCTCACAAATTCTTTTTAGGACTTCATGAATATGCACAGGACTTTCGACTTTCACCACTTCCAAGACCCAGGAAGAAATTTGTTCTAATGGAATCTCGTGAAACTCGTAACCGGGCGCACCTATTCTAAAAGTGGCACATTGATAAGGAGTTACAGCATGTTGTTCTTCACGCGTGCTTTCGTCCCGTTCCAGAGAAAAAACATTCGCTTCTTCCTTCCGAATTTCCTTCGAGCTAGACTTTATATGAAGCCGCGCCTTCTCTATGGCTTCAGCCAGCCGTTTTCGTTCCCGATCCGGATGACGAAACCAGTCGGTACTCCATATCCGGTGAATGTTCCACCCCAGTCCTTCCAGCACTTGCTGCCTTAACCGGTCACGATCCCGCGCCGACCTGGCACTGTGATAGGTGGCTCCATCGCATTCCACACCCAAAAGGTATCGGCCAGGCGATTCCGGATCCACCACAGCCAAGTCGATGTAAAATCCTCCGGATCCTACCTGTTTTCTGACTTCATATCCCATCGAAAGGATCGCTTCCGCCACCGCTTCCTCAAATGGCGAATCCGCCGCCCTGTCCGTGGCCTTGGGAATATCCAGGATTCCGGTCCTAGCGTATTTGAGGAATGTTTTCAAGGCTTTCATTCCTTGGGCTTGCGTGCGGCTTAAATCGATATCATCGTCCGTGATGTTGGTAAACACTTCGCAACGCAAACGAGCACGGGTGATCAGCACGTTTAGTCTCCGCTCTCCTCCATTGCGATTCAGCGCTCCGAAATCCATGGATACGTACCCGTCTTCCGTTTTGCCGTAACCGATGCTGATGAACATCACGTCGCGTTCGTCGCCCTGGACATTTTCCAAATTTTTAACAAAGAACGGTTCATGGGGATGCGCTTGGAAAAACGATTCGCACGACGGGTCTTCCCGGCGCAAAAGTTCCAGCTGATCTTGAATCGCCTGCATTTGCGCTACACTAAATGCGACGACACCCAAAGTCAAATGGGGATCCCGCTTGGCATGCGCCATGACCGCCTGTGCGACGGCTTTGGCTTCTTCCATATTGGTTCGGCTGCGTCCCCGGTCATACCGGGTATGTGGCAAGTATTGAAACACAAGGCCCGAACGGTCTTTTTGCAAGTCAGGGCTTGGAAAAACGACGAGCCGGTTATCGTAAAACTCCAAGTTGGAAACCGCGATTAACGATTCGTGCCGGCTTCGATAATGCCAACGGAGCATCCGCCGCGGCGCATTTTGAGCCAGAAAGAGCCCCAGGATACTTTCCAGATCGCCAACGGTGTCATCCTCTTCGCTTTCTTCCCCTTTGGTGATAGAGTCGAAAAAATGGGTCGGTGGCATTTGTTTGCTGTCTCCGACGATCACCACCTGTTTGCCGCGAAGAATGGCTCCGAACGCATCCACCGGCTTGACCTGACTCGCTTCATCAAATATAACCAGGTCAAACTTCAAACTTCCCGGCGGAAGATATGTCGCGATCGAGAGTGGCCCCATCATAAACACCGGCTTGAGGGCTTGTATCGCATAGCCCGCATTTTCCATGAGCCGGCGGATGGGCAAATGTCCCTTTTTCTTTTCAAATTCGCGTTTCAGGACCCCCAACTGTCCTCCTGCTTCGTACTGGGGAATCCTTTTCCAATGAATTTCGGCCAGTTTCATTTTGTTATGTTCCAAAAGAGCGCGATCCAATTCCTGAAACGTTTCCACGACATGGCGATGCCGATCCCCGTCAAACTGCACCAATACGGATCGTTCCTGAAAAGCTTGTTTAGTCAGCGCATCATACCATGTAAAGCGAAAAAGATCGGTTAACTGTCGCGAGGCGTGTTCCCAAGTGCGGCTGAGCGACACAACGGCCCCCATCTCTTCCTTGTTGCATGCGTCGCACAGCAAGTTGTAGGAAGCCAGCGTTTGTATCGAATCAGCATGATCCGCCCAACGCTGAAACCGTTCATCCAACTCTTGAAACGGTTGATCCGAGAGCGACTGAGAATTCCCGAATACAGTGGAAGTGTCGAGCTCCAGAAGGTTGGCCAGTTCTGCAACCCATTCCCGGAACTGCTCCAAACGTTGTCCGACTGTTGCCATACTGTTTTCTAATTCCGTACGATTCACGGGTGTAGTTAACAAAGGAATGATCCAGCCCGGTAAACGGCCGGTTTGGATTTCTTTGTGCAATGGACACAACCATTGAACCCACTCGTTGATGCGAGTCCAATCCGATTGTTCTTTCTTCCAGTGCACGCCAAAACAAGATCCCCCCAAGGCATCCATGCTTTGAATGAATTGTTGCTGACGCCTTGCTTCGATGATGTCCTCCACAACTTGGAGGACATCCAGTTTTTGATAAGAGACGTCCTTATATAAACGAAAAAGCTTATTCCTTGCTTTCCGATAAGATCCCGATAACCATCGCCACCATTTTTTCTGGTACATCATGAGCGTTTGTCGAACATCGAGCAGATCCTGATCCCACGCTTCGGGAATCAGAATGTCCCGATATCGGTGCCGTAATTCCGAAAATTTCAGACCTGACGAAACGAGACGTTGAATTTCTTCAGCTTGTTGAGTCCATTCGTCCGCACTTATCTTGACCCCTTGCAATTCCGGCGCTTCCAGTATTTTGCTTGCGACAACACCGACCATTTGGACTTCTTTTACGTCCTGAGGAGTTTCCACATGCAGCATTTGCGCCAACGCTTGGGAAGATTCCTTTAAGGTTTCGAGCGCCCGTTTCGCTTTGTTCACCATCTCCCTTAATTTGCCCACTTCCGTTGGCAAGAAAACGGTTCGCCCGCTTCCCCAAAACGGATGCTCCTTCGGAATTCCCATCGTGCCCAGCAGTTTCTGGAGCTCCTCCACGAGCAGAAGACGGCGCTGGAACGTGGAGCGATCCCATTTCTCCATCCCGTTGATTTCCAGGCTGGGGAAAATAAAGTCGTCACCAATCTTGTGCCCGAACCGCACCAGTTCGCCTAATAGTTGATAAGGGGTGAGCCCGCTTTCCCCCACCGGTGTATGATTCGCCGCGCAATAATCATTGAGCCGTCGACGAAAGTCTTCTAGCACATTAACTTTGTCTTCAAACTCTTTCACTTTCGGTTTGCCCAACTCCAACGTTCTGGCCAATTCGCTGAGGAGCGTTTTTTTGTTGGTCTTATGGCTGTGTAATTCAAGACAAGCGTCTCCCAATCCGACGTGATCCAGCCGCCGTTTGACCACTTCCAGGGCAGCCATTTTCTCCGATACGAACAATACCGTTTTCCCGCGTCCCACAGCTTCGGCAATGATATTGGTGATCGTCTGCGATTTCCCCGTTCCCGGCGGACCCTGGATGACCAGATTCCGGCCGCTGTTGACGTCGAGAATGGCCTGCAACTGCGAGCTGTCCGCATCCACCACATGATGCACATCATGAAATGAAACATGCGGATCCATAAAATCGTCATCTTGAATGACGGAAGCCGGTTCCGAAAATCCTTCATTTAACAAACTGAGCAGGATGGCATGATCGGTAGGTTTGCTTTCTTCCGGCCAGTTCGTTACGTCCAAATCCCGGTACATCAAAAACTTGCCGAATGAAAAAAATCCCAAAACGATGGCCTGTTTGTCCACCGTCCACCGAGGCTCGCTTTGAATGGCTTCTTCCACTTGAAGGAAATACTGGACGACATCGATCTCCTCTTCTTCCGGAAGAGGCGGAATGGAAATCCCGAATTCCGCTTTCGCCTTCGCGATCAGGGATAAGTTGGATCCGATGTCTTCTTCGGTATAAGAGACTTTGAACCGTTCCCGCGCATTCGTCCGTTCCAGTTTCACCGGGATCAAGATAATGGGAGCCTTTCGAACCTCTTGACTGCTTTCGGATTCATGCCAGTGCAGCATTCCAAGAGCCATATACAAAATGTTAACGCCCTGTTCTTCGATAAAAGTCCGGGCTGTGTAATATGTATTTAACAACCTTGCCTGCAATTGTTTTTCGGTCAAATTCGTTTTCAACTTGGATTCAGGAACGCGCTGTTGGGATAGCGAAAAATCCTCTTCCGAAGACGGAATTTCGTTTTCAGTTTCTTCAGCTTCCGCTTCAGATGGAAGCAATTCGTTTTTTCCTTTCTCCACGGGCATGAAGGTGACCGATTTTTGATTGCAAACCAGAATTTCAAAAACGTCCAGCGGTGACCCGCCTACCACTTCCAAACCACGGGATTTCAAAAGACGGTAATTCAGTAGAGAATTCCGTAATCCGAGGTCCAATAATTCTTGTCGAGCCATCTCCAATTTATGATGCACGGACGGATTGCCGTTCACTTCCCAAACCCCCGAACCTCTACGTCAATCATGGGTATATTTCGACAAATGTTAGCATTTCCCTGTTTGCAGTGTCAAACAATTCTAAAGAAAACAAGGTAAAAATAAAAAAAGCCCATCGGGCTGGGTTATCCAATATACGTAATGGTGCCGGTGGAGGGACTCGAACCCACACCCTTTCGGACGCGATTTTGAGTCGCGCGCGTCTGCCAATTCCGCCACACCGGCATATTATTATATTATAACACAAGTTGAATCATATTGTCCACAATAAAATTTTTACAGATTTTTACATTCGAACAACTTGACTCATTTATCATTTCGAGGTAATGTCGACACACCAACCGCACACAACTCCACCTCTCAACGTCGCTACAAAAGCGAGGCGGGTCAAAAGCGGTTGAAATTTACGGAGTTTGGCGATGCCTAACCGGAAAAAGCGAGGTCGACATTTCGCAAACCCCTTATCTATCAAGGCGTCCCGGCATTTCGCGCGAACCAAAACCGCCTCGTACAATTTTGAGTCGTGCGCGTCTGCCAATTCCGCCACACCGGCATAATCTATCGATTTCAATTACTTTCGCAAATCCATTCTATTTCTGATTCCCGTTCTCCGGCATCCGACTTCTGATTTCCGTAATATGGCGTGCCCGGAGGGATTCGAACCCCCGACCTTCTGATTCGTAGTCAGACACTCTATCCAGCTGAGCTACGGGCACATGAAGTATTCGAATTGGGGAAATCCCGCATCGATGAAATGGTGCCGAGGACCGGACTTGAACCGGTACGGTAGTCACCTACCGCAGGATTTTAAGTCCTGTGCGTCTGCCAATTCCGCCACCCCGGCACATGAAGAAAATGGAGCGGATGACGAGGCTCGAACTCGCGACCCCAACCTTGGCAAGGTTGTGCTCTACCAGCTGAGCTACATCCGCAAGTTTATGGCTATTGAAATAAAATGGCTGGGGTGGCTGGATTCGAACCAACGCATGACGGAGTCAAAGTCCGTTGCCTTACCGCTTGGCTACACCCCAATTTGACGATCAACCAAAGAACCCGTACAAAAGTTATTTTATTATTTTTTATTTCTTTTATCAAGGGGAGTTCATTCCTTCCCCTTAAAACGATGCCCCCGAGCGGGGATCGCTATACGACCTATGGTGGTGGCTCGAGACGGAATCGAACCGCCGACACGAGGATTTTCAGTCCTCTGCTCTACCGACTGAGCTATCGAGCCATCTGTTCATACATGGCGGTGCTGACGGGATTTGAACCCGCGATCTCCGGTGTGACAGACCGGCATGTTGACCCCTACACCACAGCACCACGAGTGCGACAATAAATATTGGTTGCGGGGGCAGGATTTGAACCTGCGACCTTCGGGTTATGAGCCCGACGAGCTACCGAACTGCTCCACCCCGCGATCTGAAGGATCACAGAAGATTCATGCGGATGGTGGACGGTGACGGGATCGAACCGCCGACCCCCTGCTTGTAAGGCAGGTGCTCTCCCGGCTGAGCTAACCGTCCTTTTCAATGTAAATGTAAAAGCGGTGAGGTGTAAGGGAAGATTGGTGACCCGTAGGGGATTCGAACCCCTGTTACCGCCGTGAAAGGGCGGTGTCTTAACCACTTGACCAACGGGCCGTCTCCGAACCGCGCCAAAGTTCCTTACACGAATTTCGTTTACCGTCTTCAACTTCTTAACTGGTGCTCCCGACAGGAATCGAACCTGCGACCTCATCCTTACCATGGATGCGCTCTGCCTACTGAGCTACAGGAGCATAGATGGCGGATAGGGTGGGATTTGAACCCACGGTACGGCTTATAACCGCACACACGATTTCCAATCGTGCTCCTTCGGCCACTCGGACACCTATCCATGGCTCCGCAGACAGGACTCGAACCTGTAGCCTACCGGTTAACAGCCGGTTGCTCCACCATTGAGCTACTGCGGAATAGTAGGGGCAAGACATATCATACTATGAAACCCATCGGGTTTTCAAGTCTTTTTTCCGAAAAGGGAAACACGATCGATACGGCAGCGACGTTTTTAAATATACCATCAATGCACCGGTGAAGTCAACAGGTTTTTTCTCCCTAATTTACTCCATTTCCCCATACTCTTCTCTTTGAACGTTTGCCAACCCATCCAATAAGGAGCGGAAAAGGGCGGGATATTCTTCCTCGCGAATGGTGCGAAAATCGAGGCAGAAGCGGTCTTGCACAATCCTTCCGATGACCGGAGGATTTGTTTGGCGAAGGGCTCTTTCTAATTGGACGGGACGGACTTGATCATGGGATAGAAGAAGCGCCCAGCTCGGAATCACATGGGTAGGCAGGGTACCTCCACCCACTTCGGATGAGACTTCCCCTAATTCAACCCGCCATTTCCTCTCCTCCATTTCGTTTAGGATGCTTTCAAGAAACCTTTCCGCCTTTTTCTTTACCTGGTCTGCGGGAAGGAAGAGATCCCTTACGATCGGAATCTTCTCCATCGCCCGCTTCGAGTTCAAGTAGAGACGAAGGGTCGCTTCCAAGGCCGCCAATGTAAATTTATCCACCCGGAGAACCCTGGCCAATTGGTTCTTTTTCAACCGCTCGATCCATTTCCGCTTTCCGGCGATAATGCCTGCCTGGGGTCCGCCGAGCAATTTATCCCCACTGAAACTGATGAGATCCGCACCGGACGAAAGCGTCTTTCGTGCTGACGGTTCATTTCCAAAGGAATGCCCCGGAAACTCATCCAAGATTCCACTTCCTAAATCCTGGTAAACTGGTAAACCGTATTTTTTCCCTATTTCCGCCAAGGCAGAAATCGCCACTTCCTGGGTGAACCCGACCATGCGGAAATTACTGGGGTGCACTTTAAGTAGAAGAGCGGTCCTCTCGGTAATGGCCTTCTCATAATCGCCTCTATTTGTCTTATTCGTGGTTCCCACTTCCACCAGGATGGCGCCGCTCTCTCGCATGATCTCCGATACCCGGAAAGATCCACCGATCTCCACCAGTTCTCCCCGGGAAACGATCACTTCCCTCCCGGCCGCCAATTCCCTCAAAACGAGAAAAACGGCGGCCGCATTATTATTTACCACCATCGAGGCTTCCGCCCCGGTGAGACGACAGATTAATTCCTCCACATGGTCATGACGCGACCCTCTCTCCCCCTTTTCCAAATTATATTCCAAATTGGAATAGGACCGGGCGATTTCCACCATCGCATTGACCGCTTCATCGGAGAGAGGGGCTCTTCCCAGATTCGTATGAAGGAGAATTCCCGTCCCATTGATCACCCGTTTCAATTGCGGCTGAAACCTCGCCTGAATCGAGGAAGAGATCTCTCCCATTACTTGCTCCTCGTCTACCACTCTGCGTCTCCCTGCCAAGATCTCCTCACGAATGGTTTGTAGAAGTCCTGCCACTTCTTGGGCCAAATATTCCCGGGAGCAGATGCCTTCCTCCACCCAACGACGGATCGGCGGATAATCCAGCAGCCGATACACCGCAGGGAGGCGGCGGAGATCAGCCTCCGTTTTATTTTCATCTCCCCTCTGTATGGGGAAAGACTCCCCCTTCATTCTGCAGCCTCCTTCCAACCAACCGTTTTTGACAATTCCCCGAAAAAAAGTAGAATTTATGCTATAAGAGCCTGAAGGCGGTGTGGTTATGCGTGATCTTCCCATCGAAGAAATTTTCCTGAATAAAGCGTATCAATATGTCGATGTAAGGGCTCCTAAAGAATTTAATGAAGCCCGTATCCCAGGAGCCGTCAACCTCCCTTTGTTTTCAGACGAGGAGAGAGCCGAAATCGGCATCTTATATACGAATAAAGGACCGGAAGCCGCCAAATGGAGGGCGATGGAGATGGTCTCCCCGAAGATTCCCCACTTGATGGAGGGGCTAAGGAAAATTATCCGGTCGGGAAAAGAGCCTGCCTTGTACTGTTGGCGGGGAGGAATGCGTTCAAAAGCCGTAGCTACCTTTGCCGGCCTAGTCGGCCTCTCAGGGGTACGCCTGATTGGCGGCTACCGAGCCTATCGTCAATATATTCTGGAGCACTTAAACGAAAGCCTCATCCCCGACCATCTCTTTTACCTTCATGGATTAACCGGAGTGGGAAAAACGAAGGTTCTCCTCGCCTTACAGGAAAAGGGATGGCCAACCGTCGATCTGGAAGCCTTCGCCAATCATCGAGGCTCCGTATTCGGGAATTTTGGCTATGGGGAGGCTTATAACCAAAAGATGTTCGATTCTCTTCTCTACGAAAGGCTCTTCACTTTAAAAGGAAGCCCCTTTCTGATTCTCGAAGCGGAAAGTCGCCGCATTGGAAAAGCGACCCAACCTGATTTTCTCTTAGCGGCCCGGGAAAAAGGGGTTCATCTCCTCCTCACTGCCGATCTTGAAACAAGGGTCACACGACTCTATGAAGAGTATGTAGAGCCATATCTCTCCCACCGTGATTTTAAACCGCGGGTGGAGCATGCCTTAACGCTGATCGCGAAGCGAATCTCCCCGGCAGCTGCCAAAGAGATGGCGGATGCGCTCAATCGGGAGGATTATCCTTCCTTCATTCGCCTTCTTCTCCTCTACTACTATGATCCCATGTATCGGCATAAACAGCAGGAATATGAAAGCTTATATCGCGAATTTGATGTGACCGATCTGGAAAAAGGCGTCGGGGAATTGGAATCCTACTTAAACAGCGAGATTCCTGAACCGCTGCTCCACCCGTGACCGATTAGATCTCGTTTTGATTCTCTCCTCATTATTCCACCAAGAATTTCTCCCGCACTCGCTGCCAAAAGGGGAAAATGCGATACCGGGCAAAGCGGAGCTTCTCCGGTGCGACCTGCATCCGTACCCGGGTAAGTCCCGTTATGAAATGTTCCTTTCCATCAATCCCAACCAGGATGTCGCGATCCGGGTTTTTGGGATAGAGGTCGAGGACGTGATGGGCAGGCAAGATAAAGGAGCGGTTTAACGTGCGGAATTCCCGGTTATTGATGGCGGCCAGCTCCGAAACCTGAATGGCCTCAATGGAAGGATGAATAATGCTCCCCCCTACGGAATGGTTATAACCGGTGGAACCGGAAGGAGTGGAGACGATGATGCCGTCCCCTCGAAAAGACTCGAAGCGCCGCTCGTTGATCCACACTTCCAGCACAAAGGTGGAAAGGGTTTTACTGCGTAAAATCACCTCATTCAAAGCGAGATGGCGGTTTACTTTCCCTGTGCCCAGCTCAAAACGGGCCTCCACCAAGGGGTAATCCACCATCCGGGGCGTTTTGAACAAAAGATGATGGAGAAAATCCTCCGCTTCATCCCTGTCCCAGTCTGCATAAAAACCAAGGCGCCCTGTATGAAGACCGACCAAAGCCACCTCAGGACGGTAAAATTGGTGAAAAGCCTCAAGCATCGTCCCATCTCCACCGATGGCGATCACCAACTCAGGCTCCTCGCTCCTTTGCCATTGATGCTCTTGGAGTTTTTCTTCGATCCATGCTGCAATTTCCCTGCTCTGGGAGTCTTCTCGTACCACCAATTGGTATTTCTTCACAACCTATCCTCCTAGTTTTTCTCTCCTGGACCCACTTGATTCCTGAGCACCCCGATTTGATCAATATGAACCTCCACCACATCTCCAGGACGTAAGTAACGGGGAGGAGTAAAGCCCTGTCCTACTCCGCTCGGCGTCCCGGTCGCCAGGATATCGCCGGCTTTTAACGTCATGCCTTGGGAGAGAATATGTATAAGTCTGGGAATGGAGAAAATGAGCTGATCGGTCTTTCCGTCCTGCCGTTTCTCACCATTTACGTAAGTTTCAATATGAAAAGGTTGGGACATAAGATTGCCTTCATTCACGAGAAGGTAGGGCCCAAAGGGGGCAAAGGTATCAAGGCTTTTCCCCTTAAAAAATTGCTGATGCCTCTTCTGCAGATCCCTCGCCGTCACGTCGTTAAATATGGTGTACGCGAAAATATAGTCAATCGCCTCTTCTTCCAGGATATTTCTCCCCCCCTTACCCAGGATGACGGCCAATTCCCCTTCATAATCTATCGCGTTCGTAATCCCGACATGGGGATCAATCTCATCGAGATGGCCGATCACGGTGTTTGGCCCCTTTGTGAAAAAGAGGGGATATTCCGGGATTTCACCACTGCCTGTAAAGTTGCTCACCTCTTTTACGTGTTCTCTATAATTTTTCCCTACACAGTAGAGATTTCTCTCCGGGCGATAAGGAGGTTTTAAGCGCACCTCTTCAAAAGGGATTCCTTCTTTCAGGTTTTTTAATACCGAAAGGTCCCTCTCTTCATCCTCGATGTAAGAAAGGAGTGTGGGATACCCCAGCTCTTCCGGAACCGGAAAAAAGGCCTCTTCTCCCCACAACCCCCATCTTTCTTTCCCTGTTTTTCGATGTAGTACCGTTGCCAATTTCATATACGTTCTCCTCCCATTCGATACAAGAGATGAATGACACTTTCAAACTTCCTCAACGGGGCGTGAATTTCCCGTCCATCTCTCTCCATTGCCGGATGACGCTCTCCATATCCTGTGGAAGAGGGGAGGTAAACCTCATCTCCTGTTCCAAAAAGGGGTGGAAGAAAGAAAGTTGATGAGCATGAAGAGCCTGTCTTCTTATCCATCGTTGATCTCCACCGTAGAGAGGGTCTCCCAGGAGAGGATGACCCAAATGGTTTAAGTGAACCCGGATCTGATGCGTTCTTCCTGTTTCTAATTCTAAACGAAGGAGGCTGCCTTGGCTATACTCTTCCACCACTTGATAATGCGTAACCGCACGCTCCCCTGTTTTGGAGACTCGCCTTCGGGTGGGATGATGCCTGTCCCTCCCGATGGGGAAATGGATCGTTTCTTCCTTTTTTGGCAAAGTTCCTGCGATGATGGCTAAGTAGATCCGCTTCACCCGTCTTTCCCGAAGTTCCTCATCCAAAATGGAATGGGCCAGCGCGTGCTTGGCCACCAGGAGTAGGCCTGAAGTTTCTCGATCCAAACGATGGACATGCCTTACCTTGGTACGTAAACCCTCTTGGTAGTAATGGTAAGCCAGCGCATTGGCCAGGGTGCCTTTTTGGCCTACTTCAGTGGGATGAACCGATATCCCTGCCGGCTTATCCACGATGAGCAGATGTTCATCTTCATAAGGGATGAAGAGGGGCATCTCTTCCGGCTCCACACCATACTCTTCATCGGGGAAGAGGAGGACTTGAAGAAGATCTCCTTCCCGGATGTTTTTTTGCAGGGAAACCTTTTCACCGTTCAGTCGGATGCCATCCATTCTCGTTAATTTTTGCAATTTCCTGCCGGAGATGTGCATACGCTCCCGCAAGGCTACTTCAAGGGGAATCCCCCCTTCCCCTTCTTCTACGCGAAGCATCCACCACTTCCCTTTTCGAAAGGGACGACCCATTTCCATCCACCTCTCTCTCCATTATACCTTTTTTAATAGGATAAGAAAAAGCCTGAAAAAATCAGGCTTTTATGGTGATGCGGTATTTCCGGGAGGGACCTCCCCCCCTCCATTTTGAGGTGGATTTGCCGAAGCAGGCGGCACGGTTCCTTGATCCGGAGGAGTTTGTTCTCCCGGTGTTTCTCCTTGGCCTGAAGGATTCGTCCCGTCGGTGGAAGGCGCGTTCCCACTCCCCGGGTCATTTCCATCCTTTGATGGGCTGCCCTTCGAGTCGGTAGGGGGTTGAGCTGCCTCCGGACTATTTCCGGTATTCGTGGAATCCTTTTGATTATCCCCCGCATCATGAGCAGGAGGGTTCGCTTCCTTGGTCGTCTCTTTTTTCGGTTTAGCGGTCGATTTTTTCACCACTTTTTTCACCGGTTCTTCATCGTTCGCAGGATCAACCAGAGCCAATCCCTCTTCTTCCGTCATGCCCATGGCGGCCCACAGTTCATGACGTATGCGATCGATCTCTTCTTTTGAAAAGAGCGTGTAGCTAACTCCGTCCCAATACGCATTGGCCTCAATCGTCTCAATGGCCGAGGAACCTACGGGAGCAAAAGTATTGGCAAGCCCAATGATTTCATCCTTTGATAAGTCGGTGGTGATATGGTCGCCCACAATGTCAAGAATGCCGAAGATGTGGGAAATTCCGGCCAGGGACTTGACTTTGTCGGCGACGAGCCTGATCACTTCCCTCTCCCTTTCATTCCGCTCAAAATCGGAGGAATAATACTTCGGGCCACGATCATCATGGCGGTGGCGGACATAATCCAGGGCATTCTTTCCATCTAAAACCTGGAGCCCAGGCTGAAGATCGATGCTGGTGCCATCGGTGGGATCGTGATAAACCAATCGACGCTCCACGTTCACTTCGATGCCGCCCAGTTCATCAATCACTTTTCTAAAACCTTCAAAATCGACCGTCACATAATGTTCAATGGGTATGCCCAGAAATCCCTCCAGCGTCTTTTTCACCATGCGGATACCCGTCATATTGACCGGCTCTTGGTTCCGTTCCGCTTTTAACCGCTCCGATTCGCCCCGGGCATACGCAGAGTTGATTTTGGCATATCCCACATCCGGGATCATGACCCGGGTATCTCTGGGGATGGAAAGGAGCTTTACTTTCTTCTCCTTCGGTTGCACGACGGCCACGATCATGACATCGGTATTGAGAAGACCCAAATTTTGCCTGGAGTCTTTGCCAAGGAGAACCATGGCGAAGGGGTCTTCCGAAAAGGGACGACTGGGGGGAGGCGAATTTTTCTCCTCATCGGTAAGCGGTTCCCCATTCGTTGTAATTTTATCCAGTACCGAATTTACTTTTATATATGCATAAACGACCCCGGATCCCAAGAGAACGACGAAAACGATGACAATCCACTGCCAGCGTTTTAACTGCAGTCGCTTTCGTTTTCGACTGCGCGTTAATTGTGGTTCCATCATGAAATACCCCTTTGTCTCAAAAAAATTTTTCTTCTTTTCCTCTATGATTCATCTCTATGTTTACTGCTTCGTATTTATTAACGGTAGCCCGGTCCCTCCTTTATGTTAAAAAACCTTTTTTCCCGTTCCCTTTCCAGCTTATACGAAAAAAGTGGAAGATGCAATGAAAATTCTTGAAAAGCGACGGTTTTCTCCTTTCCATTTACCGCTCCAATTCCTCCCGGATCCGTTCCAACTGTTCGGAAGAGCCGCTAATCAACAGGCGGTCTTCCAGCTCTATGTGGGTCTTTCCATGGGGGATGATCGATTGATCTTCTCTGTAGATGCGAAGGACAAGGGCGTCTCCCAACAGATGAAGATTGCGAAGGGCAACCCCATGATATTTTTCATTATTTACCTTAATCTCCCTTAACCCTTCATCCTGATGGGTAAAGATTCGGATGGCATCCGGATGTTCAATCAACCCCATCAGAAGGGTATAAGTGGAATAGAGGGTGGAAAAGTGGGTAAGCCCCAATCGGTTCGCCTGTTCCTGATATTCCGTCTGTTCAAGGCGGAGGATGATCCTCTTACCCTTTCCTAGCGATTGGGCAGTCTCTGCCAATTGCAAATTCCGCTCATCGGAACTGGTGGCAAAGACCTGAATCTCTTTTTGGAAAGCCCCTTTCTCTTCAAGAAACCTCCTGGTTAGTTCCTCCACCTCCGTGATCTGAACGTTTAACTTCTCGTGGCCCTCCCTCCCCTCTTCCTGCCTGGTTCCATACAATTCTACCTCATATCCGTCGTGGATGAGATCCCTTGCCGTGAGAATCGTAAAGGGACTGACCCCTACGATGGAGACCGTGATCTTCCTTTCCTCCGGAATGGGGAAGAGCCGGGCAAAAGAGGCAGGAGCGATAAAACTGGTAAGAACCGCAGATACTATGAGGGAAGCCGCCACGTCTTGGGCCATAAGTCCCAAGCCCTGAGCAACCGTTACCGCCGCGATCAGCAGACTTAATGTAGAAGTGGTAAGAATCCCCGTCCCAAAAGCCTCCCGGAGAGAAAACCAACGCAAGAGGAGAAAGCTAGGGAGGAGTTTGGTTAAAAATAAGGCGAGAAGTA
The DNA here is from genome assembly GCF_000510645.1 of Thermicanus aegyptius DSM 12793. NCBI lineage: Bacteria > Bacillati > Bacillota > Bacilli > Thermicanales > Thermicanaceae > Thermicanus > Thermicanus aegyptius. The sequence goes on from NZ_KI783301.1 coordinate 2,739,340, forward strand.
AGAGGGGGAGAAATAGGAGTACCCGTCCGTTCTCAAAGAGGGAAAAAAGATCAAGGCGGACCCCTACCATCACAAAAAAGATCGGGATGAGAAACCCATACCCAAAAGACTCCAGTTGTCGGACAAAGGCAGGTTCCGGTGAGAGAAGCGAGAGGGTCACCCCCGCCAGAAAGGCGCCAAGGATGCTTTCCGCCCCAAAATTATCGGCCAGAGCGGCAAAAAGAAGAAGAAGGGCAAAGACACCCCGGGTTCCCAGTTGAGCGGCTCCTGTAAAAAATTTGGGATTTACCTTTCCCTTTCTGGAAAAGGCTAAAAGAAGACGATAAATGGCAAAAAACAGGACAAATAGAACAAGCAGAAGAAGAGCCTGCCCCCTATTCTCCGATTGAAGGGAGACATAGAGAGAAAGCAAAATCATGGTGACGAAATCGGCGATCACCGTGATGAGGAGAATCGTTTGGCCCAGGGAAGTGTGCATCATCTTCCGCTCTTTCAGGACCGGAACGACGATCCCTAACGAGATGGTGGAAAGGATAAGGGTCATCAGGAAAGGATCCCGAATAAATCCAAAGTAGGCAAAGAGAAAGGAACAGATCGCCGATAAGAGGAAGATAAAGAGGAAGAGGAGAGAGGCGATGAGAAAGGGATTTCCCTTCCCCTCTTCTCTCTTCGACTTTTGTCGCATGGGAAAGAGAGAGAAATCAATCTCCAGTCCGGAGAGAAACATCAGATAGATAATCCCAAAGAGGGAGAGAAGGTTTAGCCACTGATCTTCATGGATGAGGTTAAGCCCGCTTTTTCCAATCAGTAAGCCGACCATAATCTCCGCCACGACAAAAGGAATAAAGCGCACTCGGAACCTGGCCAAAAGAGCAGGGACCAGGAAAGAGAGGAGGACGACAATCATCAGGGAATTCAGTGAGGCATTTTCCGTCAATCATTCCTTCCTCCTTTCCTCCAATTTTCTTTCTATTCTATATGGGAGTCCCCATTCATGTCAAAAAAGAGAGAACCCCCAATGAAACGGGGGTTTTCTTTTTTGACTACCTTAAACTCTTTATCCCAATCAACCTCCTTCCTCCCTGGAACTCATCATAAACGCTAACAAATTGATAGGAACCCATCACCACTTTTTCCGACGGCAGTGTTCCGTCAAAGGTAAAGGTTTCCGTCTGGTCAACATTGGAATTTCCCGCATCCGAGGAGAATTCAAAGGTAATGCGCCGATCCCCGAAGTTTGCGGTCACTCCCGATTCTTTCTTGATGCGGATGGTTCCTGAATAGCCTATTTCCGAAGAGGTTTGTATAAACTGGAATGTATAGGGGTATATGGAGATGTTGCTAAGATTTCCGGTTGGAGAAGTGACTTCCTTTGGCAGGGCGAAGGCAAACGCATTGCTCACCCCTTTATCCTCGATGCTTTCTCCCAGGATCAGACGGGTCGTCTCCGTCTTCGTTCCCTCCGGCATCTCGGCGGAAACCGTGATCACCCCACTGCCTCCGGGCATCAGGTTGGCCACTTCATCGATCTTCGCCGGATAGAGTCCTCCATCTTCGCTCTGGAAAAAGGCGGTCATTTTCGTATACGGAAGACCTCTTCTCTCCATGTTCTTCACTTCAACCCGGCTCGCCATAATGACCCCGTTTAACGTCATATAGGTTCTGGCATCGGCCACCTTGACAGAACGCTGATTCCCAGGCTGGCCAAAGAGGGCTTCTTTATCCGTCGGGATGAGATCTAACCTCAAGTTTCCTTCCACGAAACTAAACTTCGGCAGGTTACTCAGGAGAATTCGCTTTCCGCCTTCGCCTACTTTTTCCTTAAGCTGTACCGTTCCATCATGGAAGGTCACATGGTACGGAAAGGGAGCGCTTAAGGTGTAAGCTACCGTATCCCCCGGATTTAGGAGCGTCTCTTTTGTAGAGACAACCACATCTCCGGTGTATGTTCCACCGGAAAGAGAAGCGGAACCTTCAAAAGCGGGGAGGGTGAAAGGCTGATCTCCGGTATTCTTTACGGTAAAGCGGGCGGAGAGAAGATCCTTGTCGCTCCAGGGGAGACGCTGCACCTGATCCAGCGTAATCGTCCCCTTTCCATTGGGCCCCAAAGGAAGGGAGAAAGGCGTGCCAAAGGGGATACTCGTTCCTTCATCCACCGGTGAGCCGACCGTGGCAAACGCACGAAAAACGGTGATGGGAACCAGCACGGACCCCTTATCATCCCCATAGCTGTTGAGGAGATAAAGCCCTACCTTGGTAAGGTCCACACTGGCGGGGAGCGTTCCGGTTAAGGCGATTCGTTTCTCCATGAGGGGAAGGAGCATCTCCCCCGAACCTCCTTGCTGCCCTCCTGCCGGAACCTCTCCGCTCGCCGTGAAGGGATAAGCATAGCCGTTTTCCGTCACCAGCATGTATTGGTAATTGGGCAGCGGAATGGGCTGATATCCTTTATTGGTCAAGCTTAAAATGTAAGTTACTTCCTTATTCCCGTCTAGATCTACTTGACCCCCTTCCTCCACCTTGGCGATAAGGGTATTGTGGGTGAGGGGAATCGCCTTCGTGATCGATTTTCCGAGCAAGGGGATGGAAGGAGCATGGATGGGGAAAATCCCGATTTGTCGTTCAAAATTGGGTTGGGAGAAGTCCCATTTGATCAATTTAACCTGCAGGTCCTCCACCTTCACCCCAAAGGGGAGCTGAGTGTAAAACAGGAATGTTTCCGTCTGGCCCGGATAAACCCGGGTTCTCCCCGGATCCACCATGTTAATGGGGTAACGGCTCCCCGATTTCGTCTGCAGGCGAATCCAATAATTATAAAAATCGATCATCCCGCTGCTCCGATTCTTCAGTTCGAAGGTAAACGAGACCGCCTGACCCTCTTGGTTCGGAACGGCGAATAATGTCTTAAGCTCTATCGTTCCCATTCCCTCCAGGTTAAGGGGTTTCGAGAGAGGAACCCATGCAGGGGCGGAAGCGGCCCGCTCAGAATAATAAGGCGGTAAAAAGGAGGTGATCAGAATGAAACTAATGAGCAGCAGAGTAACAATGGTTCGACGGTGCATCCTACACCTTCCTTTCTTATTGATGAAGGCGAACTTTTCAGGCTCCGACATCATCGTTCATTTCGTCCCTGGCGGAAAACGGATGGCTTTCCTCACCACCGTTAGGGCATTACGGGCATGGGGCGAACACCGCTGGCGCCGCCTACCGATTGCTGCGGAGATTGCTGCCCGTTCGTCATTAACCCTTTATTCAGATTATCGAGCATCTCTTGCCCTTTCTTTTGGTAATCGGCCAGCGCTTGCTGAACCGTCTTTTGTCCCGTGCGTGCCGCTTCAAATTCTTGTTGGCCGACCTGGTAAATGGACCAGGGATCAAGGCGATTGAATTTCGTATAGAAGGCATTGTCATCTTGCATGGGAGCGGGCTTCAGTGCGGTAAAGGCTTGCATGTTGATGTTTAACCCCGCAGGAGGCTGGTTGTACTCGGTCCGGGAGCTCAACTGCCAGCTCGCTTGAGACCTCGCTTTGGCCACTTTATCCCCATTCATGAATGCGACATATTCCCAGGCAAGATCCGGTTCTTGTGCCTTGGCGTTGATGGCCATCATCCCGTTGTAATAAACCAGCCCTCCGATATCGGAGCCCTCCTCCATCACCGGATAGGTGACCACATCCCAATCAAACTTCTCCGGCATCTGAGCATCAGGACCGAAATACATGTTACCGTTCATCACATCGTAAAGCTGGCGAATCTCCTCATAGCGCATCACCATCATGGCAGCCCGGCCGGAGATGAAGTCATGCTCTACAAAAGGCATCATCTTCCCGCCGTTTTTTTTCACCTGTTCTTCATAGTTAAAGGGCGGAGCAATGACTTCCTGTTTCTGCATGTCAATGAAGGTACTCCAAATCTTTTCATATTCAGGGGTATTTACCGTAAAGGTTTTAAAATCTTTATCAAAAGGGGAAAGCCCGGACTGACTGACAAACTGCTGCACCTGATTATAGAGATCGCCATACCCCATGGAGAGTCCATATTTTTTCTCCCCATTCTCTTCATAGGTAAGCTGACGGGCCAGATTAAAGATTTGATCCCAGGTCATGTGGTCTTTGGGATATTCCACCCCCCGCTTATCGAAGAAGGTTTTGTTGTAAAAAAGGGCGGCAGCGCTGAAATTAGGGGCGAGGGCATAGAGGGTCCCGTTCCCCATCTCCTTAATCCCGTCAATGACGGCCGGGGCGATGCCGGTGGTATCATATTTCTCTTTTTGAATGTAAGTATCGAGGGGTTGCAGCAATCCTTCCTCCACCAATTTGGGGAAGATAGCCACGTTATCGATGTAGACCACATCGGGGGGATTGGGGCCGGTCAAAGCCTCCCTGTAAATATCGATGGGTTCTATCGGCTTCGCATTGGGGTCCTTCATGTTTTGCTGTTGGGAATACATTTTTTGGTACAGTTGGTCCATATTGATCAATTCGGTGGTCACATTTTCATGGGTAATTTCAAACAGTTGACCGAAGTCTCGATACACCCATTCGCTGGCCAAAACTTTTAACGTCTTTGGCTGGCTGTTGACCGGCTCCGTCTGTCCGAAACATCCCGTCAGTAACGTCATGCCCATGCTTAAAAGAGCAAGAATCAAGAACCACTTGTTTCGTTTCATCACGTCACTCACCTCTCATGATATGGTTTGGGTTCCGGAGGGGAACGTTTCTTCCGCATGCGTCAAGGAGTCCTCCTGGGAAGGGGGTTTGATCAAGATCTTCTCCCCATCAAACTCCAAAATCACCTTATCCCGGATCCCCATTTCTTGTAAGTACTCCTGAGGGATTTGCAGCCTTCCCACCCGGTCCACCACGGTAAACTCTTGGTGAAGATCTCCCTGCCCGCCTGGTGCGCCCGAGGGAGCATATCCCCCACGGAGAAATTCGCTGCTGGTTAATCCATCCCGGATGGCCACCACCCGATCCACTTTCTTCGCTAACGCCAAATCATGGGTGACGATCAGAACCGTTACCCCCATTTCCCGGTTAATTTCCCGAAAAATGTTCATAATCACTTCTGCGGTTGCGGTATCTACCGCACCCGTCGGCTCATCCGCCAAAAGAAGTTTCGGCTGATTGGCCAAAGCGATGGCGATGGCTACCCGTTGTTGTTCTCCTCCTGATAATTGTTCCAACCTGTTCTTCATGCGGTGGGAAAGACCTACCGCGTCAAGCAATTCCTTTGCCCGGTTTACATCATACCGTCCGTTTAAAAGCATGGGCAGCGTTACATTCTCAAGGGCGGTGAGATAAGGGAGCAGATTGCGGGCATTATTCTGCCAAATAAAACCAACCGTCGAGCGCTTATATCTCACTAAATCCTGCTCACTAATCTTGGTTAGATCCCATTCCCCCACCCTCACCTGGCCGGCGGAAGGGCGGTCCAATCCGCCCAAGATATTGAGCAAAGTGGACTTGCCGCTTCCGCTCGCTCCGATGATCGCCATCATCTCCCCATCTTCCACGTCGAGATTAAGTCCTTGGAGGGCCATCACCTCGACCTCTTCCGTCTTATAAATCTTTACCAACCCTTCGCAATGGATCATCTTATCGCTCCTCTCCCAATTTTACAGCCTGATGAATCCGGAGACTGCGGATCCGATAGGTGAGGAATAAAGCTCCGATCGCGATCATCAGGAGAACCATGGTGAGCAGGCTGTAGAGATCGCTTTGGCGGAAAATCACCTCAAAGGGAGGCACCTGGGTCTGATTCGTTCCCGTCACCTGCATGAAGGGGATGAAGAGGCGGCTCGCCATCCCTCCGGAAACGAGGCCCATGAGGATAGAAGTCCCCGCGGTGAAAATCTGTTCTAATAAGAGCATCGTGATGAGTTCACTCCGCTTTAGTCCGGACGCCCGCAAAATGCCGAACTGAACGGAGCGGGAGGAGAGGGAGTAGAACCAGTAAAGAAGGTACCCCAGGAGTGAGATGAAGATGGATACGAGAAATCCCAAACTTAAGACGCCGAAAACACCGCCACGGGAAGGATGTTTTAACTGGCGAATCATCTCAGACCGATGGTCCTCCACACTGAGGAGATAGATTCCTTGATCCGCAAGGCGGTTCATCATCTCCACCACGCTGCCGTCCGGGGCCATCTTGATCCATACCTGATAAGGCTCAATGGGAATCTGGTCCTGAAGGTAAGCCAGATTTACGATGAAGAAGGGGGCTTCATCCGGATAGAGGGTCGGCCAATACGGAGCCCCTGCATATAGGATGAAGTCTACCGGCTGGGACTTAATCACCAACGTGAGAACGGTACCCGGTTTTAGGTCATATTTCTCCATGAACTTCTTGGAGGCGATAAGGGCCGCCTCATGCTTGCCCAGAAGCTCAAGATATTGGTAGGGATGGTAAGGCGCGAAGAGGGAGCTCTTAAAATAGGCCACTTTGGCAAAATCGGCGTTATCGATGGCCATCATCTTCCCCTGCCCTAACGATTTCCCCCCCACCGCGACGCTTACATCCTTCGTGAGGACGCGGGTCACCGCCTTCGCCCCCTTTAGGTTTTGAAAGGCTTCAAAGGGAGGTTCAACATAACGAAAGGGGATCTCCACAGGAGCGGGTGGACCCCCCCCTCCCGGACCGCCCGGACCTCCCGAATTCCCCCCCGAACCCCCTCCGGAGTACCCAGGCATTCCTCCCCCCGGACTCCCACCACCGGGATTGGCAGAGGGCATACTCCCCATCTCGCTGGGATCAATCTGCTTCTCCCATTGGGCTTCCATTACCACATCGGTCCCCGTCTTATATAGAAACCGCTCCGTTTCGTTCTGGTCGATGGTCCTGGCGGAAGAAGCGCTGTAAACCCCTAAACCCAGCGTCAAGGTGAGGAGGAGCATGACGGGATGGTATTGCTTCGCCGACCGGGAGAGCTGGGTCATGGTTAAGTAAAACGGAAGGTTTAACCAACGCTTGGTCAAGACGAACAAGAGCCGCAAAACAAGCGGAAGAAGGCGAAGGAAGAGAAATCCCGCACCAAACAAAAATATGGCAGGAATGAAGAAGAGCAGGGGATCGACCTGCAGTTGATCGGCGGTAAGCCCGGTAGATAGAAGGGTGATCTTCCGCTGCATGAAGAGATACCATCCATAGGCGGCCACTCCGAGCAATATGAGATCCAGAAAGATCTTTTCCCAAAAAGCTCTTCTCCCCACATTGGCCAATTCCTGCTTGTAATTCACCACGCTTTGTTTCGCAAAACCCAAGATGGGAACGGTGTTGGCCAAGACGGCGAATAGAATGGCAAGGAGAGCATAGAGGAGAATATCCGGCGTAAACTCCACCATGACCGCTTTTCGGTTGACGAAAGAGAGGAAACCGTTGCTGGATCCCAGAACTTTGGCCATCCAATATCCCAGGATCGGCCCCAGGATGAATGAGGCTCCGCCGATTAGCAAGGACTCCAGGAAATAAAGGAGGATGATCTGCCGGGTGCTGCTCCCCCGACTTCTTAGGACAACGATATCTCCCCGCTGACGTTCCAACCCTTGTCTTGCATTCATGATGATAAAGTAAAAGAGAAGAACCAGGATGGGTGCCGCCAATGTAAAGAGCATAAGGCGGAGCTGGCCGCTTTCCCGCTGGAATTGATCCAGCAGGTCATAAAAGGAGATTTCCGTTTTCGTATTGGGAAGGATCTTGTTTAACTCAATATCAAGATTGGCCAAGGCATTCCTGGCAAAAGCCATTTGGGAACTGGTCAGGTCGTTTAAATTGAAAAGATAGAGCCAGTTGGCCACGTTTAAGGGGACTCCCTTTTGTATCAGTTCCTCTTTCATGACCTTTTCACTGACCAGGAACATATTCCGCATTAAATCCTTTCCCAGGTACCAGTAAGGGCTTTCTTCATCTTTTATTTCATAGCTTCCCACCACTTTGATCTTAAGGGGTGGGATCCCCTTCCCTCCGGTAACCGGGTAACTGACCACTTGCCCGATCTTAAGCCCTTGGATATAGAGTGATTCCCTGGGCAGTATCGCTTCAATCACTCCATTTTGGATTTGATCGGAGAAGAGCTTCCCCTCCACCATCTGGATCTCATCCTTTGGGTCGGAGAGGGATAGGATGCCCAGCTGCCTTCTCTTACTGCTCTCCCCTTCCGCTCCCGAAACGATCTCCACAGGTTGGATCTTCAACTGATAGGCGGGAATCATGCGATCGAGAGGGAGCCCGATCCGCTTCGCCAACTCCTCCCGGGTGAAACGGTCCATTTGGGCCACTTGCTCCTTTTCCGGGAATTGATTGGCGATGGTCTGGTAGCGGAGAACGAGGGCTCCGGCAGGCAGCCCTTTGGCGCCATAGTCCATGAGCTCTTTATAAACCAGATTTTTGATCGACCCGTTGGTATACATGGGAATGCTGGTGGTTAGCGCCACTGCGATGATGAGACTGACGAGGGATATAAGGGTCGTCCCCTTTCGACTCCACATTTTCATAAAGAGAAAACGCAAGATGTGCATGGTTTATCGCCCCACGATCCGTTCGCCGCCGCGAAGTCCGCTCAGGATCTCCACTTCCGTCGCAGATTGAAGCCCCAGTTCCACATCGACCTCCCGTTTTGTCTCACCATCGGTGACGATCACATAATTCCGCCCTCCGTAGGTATAGAGGAAGGAAAGGGGAATTTTCACCACATCCTCTTTGCGCTGCAAAACGATGGAAGCCGTCGCATTGGTCCCTCGAGTCACCCCTTCGGGAACCTTATCCAGAGAAATGAGGAGATACTGGCTCCGTTCATCCTGAACTCCTCCCGATCTCCCATTAACCGGTTGATAGGGATTGTATGGGTTGTATGGGTTGTATGGATCTTGTTTTTGCTGATTGTTTGGGTTGGGCATGGCGATGATCCGACCCGTTAGCGCCTCATTCACCCCGCTGATGGTTACCCTTGCCTCTTGATCGATATGGAGAGACTCCAGGTCTTTATCGGTCACCCGGACGCCCACCATCAAATCGTTCGGGTTTATAAGTAGAAAAACAGGATCATACGGTTTCACCGAGTCTCCCGGGTTATAATAGACCGCCTCCACCCTGCCTGCGTAGGGTGCGGTAAGTTTTGAATTGACCAACTTCCTAACCAATTTCTGATGGGCAATCTGCTTTTCCAAAAAGGCGGCCTTCATCTGCTCCTGGGCGATGCGGTCGGCCTCCGTCATCGGTTCCTTGCGAAGCTCGGTGATCAGCTTCTGTTCCTCAACCTTTAGATCATTGGCGCTCCGCTCAATCTCCAAGTCCAAGTCTTGGGTCTCCACCTCTGCAAGGAGTTGCCCTGCCGTCACATGATCTCCCGGTTTCACATACACTCCTTTCAAACGAAAAGTATCGGTTGACGTTCCTTGCCCGGTATCGTTTTGTCCGTTAGAAGGCGGTTCGCTCCCGACGAAATAGAGCAGTTCCTCTTCCTTAGAGAATACTTTCCCTTGACCTTGGATGCTGATCTCGATCGGTCCTCGGGTGACGGTCATCTCCGGCTTCTTTGAGATTTTGGGAGGTTCAATGTTTGGCAGGTTCTCCTCCGTCTGCTCCGCCGGAAGAAGGCCACAGCCAACGAGGAGATTGATCATGAGGAGAAAGGCGAGGGGCGCGAGGAAAATCCGGCCCTCTACTCTAAATCTTCTGTACTTTGCCGTCCACCATCTCATAGATTTCATCGGCTACCTCCAATAATGCGGGATCATGGGTGGTCATAAGAAGGGTTACCCCTTCTCGGACGATTAGGGATTTAAACATCTGAATCATTTGCAAGCTCCTCTTGCTATCCAGCTCGGCTGTCGGCTCATCGGCCAAGACAAGGCGGGGGCGATGAACCAGAGCACGGGCGATGGCGACCCGCTGCTGCTCTCCCCCGGATAATTCGTACGGTTTGTGCTTCATCCGTTTCTCTAATCCTACCAAAGCGAGGGTTTCTTCTACTCTTTCTTTCCATAGCTTCGGCTTTACCCCGGCCAAACGAAGGGTAAGCTCCACATTTTCCGCAGCGGTAAGAAGAGGCATAAGAGCAAACGCCTGGAATATAAAGCCAATTCTCGTTCTGCGAATCATGGTTCGTTCCATATCGGTGAGGCTGGAGAGGGGATGCCCCTCAAACCACACTTCTCCCTGGGTGGGAAGATCAAGACCTCCAATGATATTAAGGAGGGTGGTCTTTCCCGAACCGGATCTGCCTTTAAGCATCACGAGGGTTCCAGGCTTAATCTTTAAATCCACCCCCTTGAGAACCTCCAGCTCCCCTCCCGCCACCGGAAAGGAGCGGGTTACCCCTTTTACGGAAATTTCGTCTTCAAATGTGGCGGCCACCTCTTTTTCTACAATCTCCTCGATTTCGATCCCTCCTTTATCCTCTGTGGGATTTTATATTTGCCCCTTATACATAATAAACGAATGAGAACTGGAAAGGTTGCAAATTATATCTAAATTTTTGATGTTATCCCGGATATTTTTTTAGGAGTTGGATAGGGTAAAAATAGAAGATCCATTTCAGAAAGGAAATTCCCATGCCCATCATTCTTTCCGTTGGGACGGCAACCCCTCCCTACCGATTTGCACAGGAACAGGTGAAGGAGCTGGCCAAAGAATTGTTCCGTTCCTTCCCCAACCTGGAACGGTATCTTCCTGTCTTTGACCACACCGAGATCAAGGAAAGATATTTCTCGATGCCCTCTTCCTGGTTTTTTGAAAATCATTCTTTTTCGGAGCGGAATCGCCTCTATCTGGAGAAGGCGGTTTCCCTAGGAAAAGAAGCAATTCAAAGGGCGCTTCAGAAGGCAAATCTCGGAACGGATCAAATTCGTCATTTTCTTTTCATCTCATCCACAGGCATTGCCACGCCCACTGTAGATGCCTACATCATCCAGGACTTAGGAATGGATCGTCATGTGATGAGAACCCCCATATGGGGACTGGGTTGCGCCGGAGGGGTGGTGGGACTCGCCAGGGCTTTTGAGCTGGCCAAAGCTTATCCAAAAGACCGGATTCTCCTCCTCGCCCTCGAGCTTGTGGGGCTCACCTTCATTCCGGAGGATCTAACGAAAAGCAATCTGATCGCCGCCTCCCTTTTTGGGGAGGGGGCAGCCGCCGTTCTCATCCAAGGGGAGGATCTGCCTCTTCCCGATCAAGGCAGGGTTTATCCCCACTTTCACTCGGCTTACGGCACCCTTTTCCCGGACTCCTATGAGGTGATGGGCTGGGATCTGGATGAGAATGGCCTGAAAGTTCGTTTCTCCCGAGACATTCCCGCCTTCATCCGCAAACATCTACGGAATGCCGTAGAGGAGTATCTCGGGAAAGAAAATCTTGCCCTTTCAGGCATCTCCCATTATCTCCTTCATCCAGGAGGGAAAAAGGTGCTGGATGCTTACGTGGAGTCGTTCGGTCTTCCCCCGGGAAAGGTGGAATATTCCCGGGAAATATTGCGCCACTACGGCAATCTCTCCTCCGCTTCCGTTCTTTTCGTGCTAGAAAAGATATACCCCCAGGGTCAAGAGGGGGAATGGGGGATGATGGCTGCCTTAGGTCCCGGCTTCTCCCTTGAACAACTTCTCCTGCATTGGAGAAGGGGAAAAAAAGGGGAATCCTAACCATGCGACTCGTCTTCTCTTCCACACCTTCCGTTGTCCTCTTCTTTCTTCTTCTGCTTTTCCTTGCCGCCCAGCGCATGGGGGAATTGATTTTAGCCCGGCGCAACGGGAGATGGATCAAGGAACAGGGGGGATTTGAAGTGGGCAAGGGTCACTATCCTTTTTTCATTCTTCTTCATCTCCTTTTCTTCTTCTCCCTTCTGGGGGAATTTTTCTGGAAGCGGAAGCCCCTTCCCTCCTGGTGGGCGGTCCCTCTTATCTTCTTCCTTCTCTCCCAAGGGCTTCGCTACTCAGCCATCTCCTCATTGGGACCTTTTTGGAATACGCGCATCTATATTCTTCCCCGCGCATCCCTTCATCCCAAAGGGCCTTACCGTTTCCTACGTCATCCCAACTACTTGGCCGTCATGGCAGAGCTGATTTCTTTTCCCCTCACCTTTGGTCTCTATGGCACCGCCATCCTCTTTTTCCTTCTTAACCTCCCCCTGATGATCTGGCGAATCCGGGTAGAAGAACGGGCCCTCTCCCGCTTTTGTCCCTATGAAGAAGAGATGGGGGATAAGCCCCGTTTTCTCTTCAAGATTCCTCGTTTGCACCAGCATTAAACGCCTCTCCCTCCCTTTCTAAAAACGAGATTTTACCCCTCACTCCTGATGAGTTTAAAGAATTCTTCGCCCCCAAAAAAATGACAAGGAAAAGAAAATGGAATACAATAATAGAGATCGTAAGTTTTACTTTCCATCCATATACGGAGGAATAATAAGGAGGAATTCGGATCATGGGAGGGTGCCCTCATCCATGGAGAATATCGGAAAAGGGATCGATCACGGGGATTGGCTGAATCAGCCAATCCCCTTCCTTTTTCCTTTCTTCTGATAAAGCAAGAAAGAAGGAGCAAGGAGGATAGAAACATGGTGAAACCAACTTTACTTCTTACGGGGAACACCCTGCTTTTAGAAGAGATCGAAGATGTTTTGCAGGAAAAAAGAGAGGTGGCTCTCGCGCCGGAAGCGATCGAGAGGATGAGCTCATCGAGGAAATTCGTAGAGAATCTGGTCCGAGACGGGAGGGTGGTCTACGGGATCACCACCGGATTCGGGAAATTTAGCGATGTGGTGATACCCAAAAAAGAGGCCCTCATCCTACAGGAAAACCTGATTAAAAGCCACGCCTGCGGCGTCGGAGCCCCATTGACCAAAGGAATCGTGCGGGCGATCATGCTTTTAAGGGCGAATGCCTTAGCCAAAGGGTTCTCCGGTATCCGCGTGGAAACGGTTCAGTTCCTCCTTCAATTTCTGAATCGGGGAATCCACCCTGTCATCCCTGAGCAAGGATCTTTGGGCGCAAGCGGGGATTTAGCCCCCCTCGCTCATATGGTCTTACCGATGCTGGGATTGGGAGAAGTGGAATACAAGGGGCGCATCCTGCCTGCAAGGGAAGCATTAGCAAAGGAACATCTCCATCCCATTCAGCTCACGGAAAAAGAGGGACTTGCCCTGATCAATGGGACCCAAGCCATGGCCGGCATCGCCGCATATGCATGGAAAAAAATAAACGACTTACTCCTTTTGGCCGACCTCATCGCCGCTTTAAGTGTAGAGGCTCTCCACGGCATTCCGACGGCATACCATCCCCTCATCCAGGACGTCCGTCCCCATCCGGGACAAAGAGAGACGGCGGAGAACCTGCTCATTTTCCTGGAGGGGAGCAAAGAAGTGAGCAAACCGGGGGAAAGGAGGGTGCAGGATGCTTACAGCCTCCGCTGCATTCCCCAGGTGCACGGGGCGTCAAAAGCGGCCTTCCGTCACTTCAGCGAAATTCTGCAGGTGGAGATTAATTCTGCCACCGATAATCCTCTCATCTTTCCCGAAGCAGGTGAAGTCATCTCCGGAGGAAATTTTCACGGACAGCCCTTGGGACTGATCGGCGATTATATGGCCATCGCCCTCTCGGAACTGGCCGATATCTCGGAACGCAGGATCGAGCGCCTGGTTAACCCCGCTTTAAGCGGTCTGCCTCCGTTTCTGACCCGTCACGGCGGTCTGCACTCTGGAATGATGATCGCTCAGTATGTGGCTGCTTCACTCGTATCGGAGAACAAAATCCTCTCCCACCCCGCCAGCGTCGATTCCATCCCCTCCTCCGCCAACCAAGAAGATCATGTGAGCATGGGGACGACCGCCATGCGGAAGCTGCTTCAGGTAATGGAAAATCTCACCCATGTTTTGGCCATCGAAGCGATCGTGGCGGCCCAAGGGGTTGAATTCGGTGGCAAGAGGCTGGGCAAATGGACCTCCCGGCTTTACCAAGCCTTGCGAAAAAAAATCCCTCCATTGGAAGAGGATCGCATTCTCCATGAGGATATTTTAAAAGTGGTAGAAATGATAAAAGGGGAGGAAATTCCCCTCCCCGAAAAAGTACCTGCGGTATAGAGCAAAACCCTCAAGTACCCGATTTCGAATTGGTCTCACTGCTGTTTTGAATCTCCTCTCGGTGCTCCCATAACATCGCCCGCAAGTTCGATTTCGAACCTCGAATAATATAATGGGGGATATCATACTCCTTTGCGATCTCCATGCAACCCCAGGTTGCTCTGTGAGAATTTGCCGTCAGAAGAAAAAAGAGAGCATTGGACCGTTTCAGATCCGCATAAATCCTCTCCGGCGTCTGTCCGTCATCATGAATCAATTCCGCTCCCGTCTCTAACACCACATCCTCAAACCACTTCCGCTGTCCTCCCACAATCGCAATCCGGCAACCCTGAAGGAAGGGGATGATCTTCCTCTCCTCTTCTGTTTCTTCCTCGATTCTTTTGGAAGGGATACGGGAGGGTTTCGGTTCTCCCCTCGAATCAACCCCTCCTCCCTCCACCTCCTCTTCCACCGGAAAGCTATACAGGCGGGAAATCCTCGCGATTTTACTTCCTTCGAATACATTAAACGTACAGGGGGTCCCATCTTGGGGTTGCAAGATATTGAGGTCTTTCAGGTGAATGAGGAAGCGGTTCTCAGGATTGCTATGATCGACGCAATACCACTTGTGATATTCTCCCAATTCCACATAGCCGAAATATTTTTTCACTTGGGAGGCGCCATCGTCCCCGGGGTAAAGGAGCTTGATATGATACCGTCCGTTGCCCATCGGCGTACAGGCCACGCCCGCCCCATGCTCCAAACCGATATTTAACACCAAAGATTCGGAGATGCTAAAGCTCTTCCCATCCTCCAGTTCGATGTATCCCCCATGATCCCTCCGGTAAAAAATGCCCGTCAGAGGCTCCACTGGAACGGACGGCAGCACTTCCCCGCTAAGGTTTTTTTCTTCCTCCTCTTCTCTTTCCTCGGGGATGATCATTACATCCGATTCCAGCCCCTTTACAGGTTCTACTTGCTTTGGGATGGGCCGATTCGCTTTTTCGAGTTTCCCCCTGTACTCATCGAGAAGATCGAGGAAGTCCAGATGGAGGCGAAGGCGATCCCGGACGCGCCGCTCTTCTCCTTCTTCTCCTTTCGCAAGAATCTGGGTAAGTTGCGCCACCTCCTGATAGAGAGATCCTTTGAGCCCGTCGATCAGCTCATCACGGCTCTTAGGCTTTTGCAAGCGGTTTGCTTCCTGGCGTAATTTTTGAATTTCCTTGTCCCGTAATTGGAGTTCGGTCTGAATTTCGTTTCCTTTGGCTTCGAGCTGCTGCTTTAGCTGCTTATTTTCTTGGAGCAGTTGGCCCCGTTCTTCATACCATTCTTGTTGTTTGGAAACCCCCCTCTTTTTTTCTTCCCCCCATTCTTTGAGCAATCTCTCCATCTCTTCCTCTCTCATCCGGTTTCTCTCCTGAAGTCTCTTTACCTCTTCTCTCAGAACATGGAGTTCCCGTTCGCTCCGATTTAATTCCTTTCGCTTTTGGTCCAGTTCTTTTTCCAGGGCTACCCTGATTTCCATCTCTTTTTTTATTTTCTTCTCCAGTTTTCCGATTTTAATCTCTTTCTCATCATCCTGGGCAGGAGACTCCTTCTCCCTTGGCTCCCCGGAAGAACCCTCTCTCTCCGACTCGCTCTCCTCCTCCGATTCAGGAGGACCTCCTTCATGTTGTTGAACCGAGTCTTCTATATTCTGTAATTCCCTTTTCCATTCTTCCGTTCCTCTTTGCGGATGGAAATATAGAGCCCAATAATAGTGCCATATTCCATACCGGGAGACCCATTCGCTCTTTCTTTGGATGAATCCGTCCAGGTCCTTCTCCTCATCCAAGATCGGTTGTATAATTTGCATGATCGCTAAAATGCATCTCTTCTTTGAAGAATAACCCATTTCTGATCCGCTCTTGCAAAGCATGGCCACCTCCTTATAAAGGAGCAATTCTGAAATCGCTTTCTTCATCCTGATGTTTTGCATCTGTATCATTTTGGCAAACTGGCGCTTTTCAGCATCTGTCATCTCCTTGATGAGTGCATTGACCCATTTTAATGGATGATTTACCTTCACTTCTTCTTCTATGGTTTCTTTGAATTTTTGGTAATCTTCTTCTAGCTCAAGTTCCTCAAACTGTTCTTTTAACTTTCGGTAGATCACTTTTGACATCATATTCCTCTCCCCTTTTCCATCATTTTTATTATTTTATCATTTATTCTTCTATTTAGAAAGAAAAAACACCCATAAAACATGGGCGCCTTTTTCTTCCCTTCTACTTGAACGATGGGGGCAGAATCCGGATCGATTGGGTCTCGATTTAGAATCATTTTATCTCGTGGAAAAGATGGCCTTTTTTTCTCGAATGAAATCTCCCAGCTTAGAATAAAGGAGAACGGTCAAAACCGAAAGAATGAATCCTTTGATGAGGTTAAAAGGAGCAATCCCGAACAAAACCGTTTTTAAAAGCTCCTCTTCTTGAAGGGGAAAGTGAAGGAAATAAGCATAAGCAGGGAAGAGAATGTAATAGTTGGAGATGGACATAAGAGCCGACATGGCAATGGTCGCCACAGCTAATCCCAGGATCAACCCTCGCATGTTCCTCCCCTTTTGATAAAGAACGGAAACGAGGTAGACGAACAATCCTCCCGCCGCAAAATTGGCCAATTGGCCAATCGGGATTCCCGTTTCGCTTCCCTTCACCATATAGTGAATCAGGTTTTTCATTCCTTCCACGCCTACCCCGGCCCAAGGGCCAAAGATCAGTCCGACCACGAGAGCAGGGATCTCGCTAAAATCAATCTTCAGAAAGACGGGAAAGGTAGGAAGGGGAAACTCGAAATACATCATGAGAAAGGCGACCGCTCCCATCATCGATATCGTAACAACCCTGACCAACCGCTTTTGTGACATCAGAATCTCTCCTTTTTACCTTCTTTCGCGCATTCTGATGACAAGGAAAAGCAAAACATGCCCCAGGAAACAAAATCCCTGGGGCACGCAAACGGAGCCTTCCTCTCCGTGTTCACACGAAAAGAAGCCTGCTGTCCTGTCATCCTTCTCCCATCCAGACTATACTGTCGGCTCTAGATTCTCACTAGATCCTGCCTTGCGGCTCGCGGGCTTAAGACAATCCGTCCATCACCGCCGATCGGGAATTCCACCCTGCCCCGAAGGAAGTTATTCTGTTTCCTATTATTCTATTCCACCCTCTGAAAAAAAGCAAGGATAGGATATAGGGTATTGTGACAAATGATTGTCTACTGTTGAAAAAGGTCGCTGGATAAGTATCGTTCACCCGTGTCCGGGGCGATGCAAACCACATTTTTGCCCGGACCCAACCGTTTGGCCAAAAGCAGCGAGGCATAAACCGTCGCTCCCGAAGAGGGGCCCACGAGGATCCCTTCTTCCCGAGCCAACCTCCTCGTCGTTTCATACGCATCTTCATCCTTGATTCGGAAAATTTCATCATAAATGTTCTGATTCAAAATAGGAGGAATAAAACCCGGGCTTGTCCCCACCAGTTTATGCGGGCCCGGTTTCCCTCCGGATAAGACCGGCGATCCTTCCGGCTCCACCACACCGATGAAAAGCTGAGGGAAGACCTCTTTCAATCTCTCCCCCGTACCGGTAATGGTGCCGCCGGTTCCGGATGAGGCGATAAACCCTTCCAGATGGCCTCCGATCTCTCTGATCTGTTCAATGATTTCTTTCGCCGTCGTGAGACGGTGAATCTCCGGGTTTGCCGGGTTTTCAAACTGCATGGGGATGAAGCTATCCGGAATCTCCGCCGCCAGTTCCTGTGCCTTCCGGATGGAGCCGGGCATCTTCTCTGCCGCAGGGGTTAAGTAGACCTCCGCACCGTATGCTTTTAAGAGTTTAATCCTCTCCTCCGTGCTGTTATCCGGCATGACGATGATCAGCCGATACCCTTTTGCCGCCGCGTTCATCGCAAGTCCGATCCCGGTGTTTCCCGAGGTCGGTTCGATGAGGGTGCTTCTCCCAGGGCTGATGAGCCCCTTTTCCTCTGCGGTTTGCAGCATCCAATAGGCGGCTCGATCCTTCACGCTGCCGCTCGGATTGAAATATTCCAACTTGACGTAAACATCGGCATCCTCCTTTGTAGTGAGGCGGTTTAGCTTCACCAACGGAGTATGTCCAATCAGCTCGTAAATATGATGAACCACACGCACTTAAAGTCCCCCCAATCATCCTTCGGTACGACGTTATCGCCTCATGATCTCATTTCCCATGGGTCCATGTAGGATTTCCTCTATTATCCCCCTTTAAGAACAATTTGTAAACGAATGGGGGATATGATATCGTTACTAGAAAAAAGGATTGCTGTGACATGAAAAGTCTGGAATATATTGTACCGGTTCCGATGGGGATTGAAGCGATTGTGGCGAAGGAATTGAGAGAATTGGGATACGAGAAGCAAATCGTCGAGAATGGCAAAGTTCTTTTTCAGGGAGGGATGGAGGCGATTCCCCGCGCCAATCTCTGGCTTAGAACCGGGGATCGGGTCTTGATCAAAATGGCGGAATTCCATGCAACCACCTTTGAAGAACTCTTTCAAGGGACGAAAGCGATCCCCTGGGAAGAATGGCTTCCTAAAGAGGCGAAATTCCCGGTGTTGGGACGCTCCCATGCCTCTCAATTAAGCAGCGTCCCCGCCTGTCAAAGCATCGTAAAGAAAGCCGTCGTAGAAAGAATGAGGGAAAAATATCACCTCTCCTGGTTTGAGGAAACCGGTCCCCTCTACACCATCGAAGTAAGCCTCCTTAAGAATAAAGCGCTCATCACGTTGGACACCACAGGTCCCAGCCTCCACAAGCGGGGATACCGGGAGCTTACCGCCCAAGCTCCCATCAAAGAGACACTGGCCGCATCTCTTATCCTTTTAAGCCGCTGGAGTCCCGATCGTCCCTTTCACGATCCGGTTTGTGGCTCCGGGACGATTCCCATCGAAGCGGCCCTCCTTGGGCGAAACATCGCCCCCGGCCTACATCGAACCTTTCCCTCCCAAGAATGGAGCATCGTGCCCCAACGTCTCTGGGACCTGGCCAGGGGAGAGGCAAAAGATCTGGCGCGAAGAAATCTTCGCCTGGAAATCACCGGGACAGACCGGGATGAGAAAGTTCTCTCCTTGGCCCATTATCACAGCCGGCGGGCCGGGGTGAGTGAAACCATCCGTTTTCGTCCTTTGCCTGTGAAAGAGGTCACCTTAAAAGGGGAGTATGGGGTCTTGATCGCCAATCCCCCTTATGGAGAACGGATCGGAGGGGATCAAGAGGTGGAAGATTTGTATCGGCAGATGGGGCGGCTCTATGAGAGAAACCCGTCGTGGTCATTCTTCGTCATTACCTCCCATCCTGCTTTTGAAGCCCTGTTTGGGAAAAAAGCGACCAAAAACCGAAAACTATACAACGGGAGGATAGAAACCCACTATTATCAATATTTCGGCCCCTTCCCCCCCAGAAAAGAGGAAGAAGAGGCCTAATCGCCTTCCGTACGATTTTACGGAAGAAGTTTACGTTCTCTCCAGGATTCAGGCTTCAGGCCGCGAAGATGTGATGACCAATGGTGGCCAACGGTTTCCTGGACCAAATCCATTTCGATTTGGCCGTAGCCGGGTTAAAGAAAAAGAGAGCACCGTGCGTGGGATCATACCCCCGAATCGCATCGTAGACCGCTCTTCTGGCCGTTGCATCGGGAGTTTGCCAAATGGTTCCGTTGGCCACCGATTCAAAAGCATAGGGTTCATAGATGATTCCCTTAATGCTTTTGGGAAAGTCAGGTGATTCGAGACGGTTTAAGATAACCGCCGCCACCGCCACTTGACCCGCATAAGGCTCTCCATTTGCTTCCGCATGGACGACCCGGGTCAGAAGCCGGATCTCCTCTTCGGTAAAGGTGCGAGAATAGAGCGCTCTCCACGTTTTATCCCCGACGAGTCCATCCGCCTTAAGCCCATAATCTTTCTGGAAACGGAGGACCGCTTGGTAGGTTTCTTTGCCAAACCGCCCATCTTGTCTGCCCGTAAAAAACCCCAATTGATTTAACCGATGCTGCAGGTCGTAAACAAACCCCTGTTGATCACCATACCCCAAAAGGGGATTTGCCTCCGCCAAGCTGGGCAAAAAGGTGATGAGAAGAAGTGTTAAAAGAAAAAGAACCTTGGC
The DNA here is from genome assembly GCF_000510645.1 of Thermicanus aegyptius DSM 12793. NCBI lineage: Bacteria > Bacillati > Bacillota > Bacilli > Thermicanales > Thermicanaceae > Thermicanus > Thermicanus aegyptius. The sequence goes on from NZ_KI783301.1 coordinate 2,759,561, forward strand.
CTGTTTCTTCATCACTCCACCGTCCTTTCGATTTTTTTGGATCGTACGGGCGGAGTCGTTTGGGCTAAGGTTAGTATAAAAGAAAAAGAAGGGATAGGAGCGCTTAATTTATGGGTCTAATCCCTTATATACGTATTTATTCTATTTTTTTCATAATTTAAGCCCATTCCTTGACGAACGGGGCTCTCATTCTTTTAAAAAAAGATCTTTCTTCACTTCCCATCGGATTAGCTCAATCCTTACCCCTTAGGGAAAAGACGGGCGGAAAGGAAGGAAAATGCCTTAGGAAAGAGGTTCTTCATGTGAATGACGAGTTTCATGTATCGAGGAAGGATCACTTCCCTGGGCTTTTTCTCGATCGCCTTGAGAATCGCCCTGACCACCTTCTCGGGGGGAAGCAGGAACTTTGCACCCCGCTTACCCAACACCCGCTCCATCTCCCCATCCTTGAAGAAGGGTGTGTCGATGGGGCCGGGGCAGATGGTCGTTACGTTTACGCCTGTCCCTAATAATTCGATGTATAAGCTTTCGGAAAAACCGACGATGGCAAACTTGGAGGCATTATACCCGGCGAAAAAGGGCGAGCCTAACTTGCCTGCGATCGAAGCCACATTGATGATATGCCCTTCTCTTTGAGAAAGCATCTGGGGGAGAAAGGCGCGGATCAGTCGGACGGACGCCAGGTAATTGACCGTCATCATCTTCTCCCAATCTTCCGGATCACCACGAACCACCGGATCAAAGACTCCAAATCCCGCATTATTAATGAGGAGATCCACTCGGCCAAAGCGGGATTGAATGAGCCGGCTCATTTTTTCCACCTCCTCTTTCCTGCTCAGATCGACCGGATAGATGAAGGCTTCTCCTCCCTGGGCGCGAATTTGGTTTGCCACTTCCGTTAGGGATTTTTCATTGCGGGCGGCTAGTAGAAGAGTGGCCCCGCTCCCTGCCAAGGCAAGGGCGATCCGCTTGCCGATGCCGCTGGAAGCGCCTGTGATGAAGAAAACTTTCCCCCGATGATTCTCCATTTCTCTCCATCTTCCTTTCACTCCATCTCCCAAAATCCGAATCCCTACGTCCCGGAAACAGGGGGCTCGAACTGAAGAAGGAGGGCTCTTGCCGGTGCCGCCTCCGTCGTAAGGAGGTGAAGGGGGGCAATAACCATGAAGTAATCCCCTTCCGGAACCTCTTTGAGGCGAAGCCCTTCCACGATCAAAATCCCTTGGCGAAAGAGGCGTTTGTGGGTGGGGTGCCCCGGCTGACTTCGTTCGATGCCAAGGGCGTCGATTCCAATCCCCCTCACTCCCGTTTCCGCCAGATACTCCGCCCCATCTTCACGTAAGAAGATAAAGTCGGGCCGGAAAGAATCGGTCTCCGAATTCTTCGTCTTCAAAAGGAGAAATTCCCCCTTTTGAATCCCGTGGGGAAGGAGATCTTCCTTCCCGATATGATCCTCTGCCTGCGTCAAATCAAGTACTCGGCATGGTCCAACCAAATCTTGCAGTGAGATGCTCCCAAAGTCCTCCCCTCCTGGAATCATATGAAGGGGAGCATCCACATGGGTTCCCGTATGGGCATCCAGATGAAGGCGGCTCTCCCGGGCTGAGGAGGCCGGGAAATCCTGAACCACCTCAATGCGGGGCTGCTTCTCCATTTTATTCTTGTAAACGGGCATCCCTTCAAAGATGGGTTGGGAGATGTCGTAGAGCTTATAGTTCATGGGGCAATCCCTCCTTCACCGGGGAACAAGGGCGATCCGCCGGGGTAAGCGGCCACCAATCGACGCCATCCTTCCGCAATAATTCATGGGCCGCTTCAGGCCCCATCGTTCCGGCGGCGTAAAAGTGTAGCTGCTTTCCTCCCGTATCCCGCAAAACTTGGGTAATCGGATCCACCCACTCCCATGCCCCGGCCACCTCATCCCAACGGGTAAAATTGGTGGTATCCCCGTGCAGGATGTCGTGAAGGAGGCGTTCGTAGGCTTCCGGGGAGTTATAGCCGATCCCGCTGTCTTTGCTAACCTCCATGGCGATGGGAAAGACCCCACCCGCCGTACCTGGCCGCTTGGCGTTCAGATGTAAGGTCATTCCTTCATCCGGTTGAATGTGAATGGTAAGAAGGTTCGGTCCCAGCTCCCCGCTCTTTTCAAAATAGAGGTTCATGGGAGGATTCTTAAACTGAACGGTAATCTCCGTCGATTTTACCGCCATCCTCTTCCCTGTACGAACGTAGAAGGGAACGCCTGCCCAACGAAAATTATCCACCATCAATTTCGCCGCCACATAGGTTTCGGTGACGGAGTCGGGGGCTACCTTGGCCTCCTGGCGATAAGCCGGAACGATCTCTTCCCCAATCTTTCCTTCCGTATATTGACCGCTCACCACATTTTGTAGGACCGCATCCCCCTCATACCGGCGCAGCGAGCGGAGCACCTTCACCTTTTCATCCCGAATCGCCTCGGTCTGAAGGCGGCTCGGCGGCTCCATGGCCACCATGGCCACCATCTGCAGAATATGGTTCTGTACCATGTCACGCAGCGCCCCCGCCTTCTCGTAATAACCACCCCGCTCCTCGACTCCCACCGTTTCGCTGGATGTGATCTGAACATTGTCGATGTATCGATTGTTCCATACCGGTTCGAAGATGGAATTGGCAAAGCGAATCACTTCGATATTTTGAACCATCTCTTTTCCCAGATAATGATCGATTCTATAAATCTCCTCCTCCGCGAAAACCTCCCGGATCTCTTGATTCAATTGTTCGGCCGAAGAAAGATCATGGCCAAAGGGCTTTTCAATCACCAATCGCTTCCACCCATTTGTCCGGGTGAGGCCTGCAGTATGGAGATTTTTGGCAATCAATCCAAAAAAGTCGGGTGCCATCGATAAGTAAAAAATGCGATTTCCCTTTAAGGAAAAATGTTCATCCAATTGGATTAGCGTCGTTTGCAACGTTTCAAATCCCGCTTTATCGTGTATATCAAGGGATTGATAAAAAAAATGTTTCGCAAACGCCGCCCACTCTTCTTGCCCCGGTAAGGAGAAGCGGGAGTGGCGGGCAATCGAGTCTTTTACCCGCCGATGGTACTCCTCTCGGGTAAGAGGACTTCTGGCCAGGCCGATGACGGCAAAGTCATGGGATAATATCCCTTGTTTATATAGGCTGTAGAGGGCGGGATAGAGCTTCCTCTTTGCCAAATCTCCGGTTGCCCCAAAGAGGAGCACCGCTGCTGGATGACTTTCATTTCTTTTCATGGTTCGCCTTCCTCGCGTTTATGGTCTTCCATAGTATCCCCATTTTTCATAACCTGTGTAACCGGGATATCATCCTCATTTTAGCACAGCGGAACAAAAAAGTACCACCTTGACGACATCCCTTCCCTTTTTCACCCTTTCATCCCCTCCTGAATACTCTAATTTCGTACCGAAGCCGATGGGCAGATATCACGATGGGAGGTTGATAAGATGTGCGGAATATCGGGTTGGATTGATTGGGTGAATGACCCCGGGGGACAGACGGACACCTTGGAGGAGATGAATGAACGGATCAGCCCCCGAGGCCCCGATGATGCGGGATTTTGGGCGAAGGGGCCAGCCGCCTTTACGCATCGCCGCCTGGTGGTGGTAGACCCCGCAGGGGGAAAGCAGCCGATGATCCGGGCAAAAGAGGGACGACTCTATGTCCTCGTGTACAACGGGGAATTGTATAATACGGAGGAGTTGCGCCGGGAACTTCGCGAAAAGGGCTATTCCTTCGAAGGGCATTCGGATACGGAAGTCCTCCTCCTCTCATACATCGAATGGGGTCCTGCGTGCGTTGAGCGCTTGAACGGCATCTATGCCTTTGCCATTTGGGATGAGGGAAGGGAACAGCTCTTCATGGCCCGGGACCGGATCGGGGTAAAGCCCCTCTTCTACTATGAAACGCCCCATGGCCTGATCTTCGCCTCAGAGATCAAGGCCCTTCTCGCCAATCCCCTCGTTCCCAGCCGAATCGATGGGGAGGGATTGGCCGAGATCTTCGCACTGGGACCGGGGCGGACACCGGGAGTGGGTGTCTTCCGGGGAATAAAGGAGGTTTTACCAGGAGATTCGATTCTTTTTGATCGAAACGGACTACGAATCATCCCCTATTGGCGTTTGGAAAGCAAACCCCATGAAGATGACCTGGAGAAAACCATCGCCACCGTGAGAGAACTGGTACTGGATGCGGTGGAGCGGCAGCTCGTCTCCGATGTTCCCGTATGCTCCTTTCTCTCCGGGGGCTTGGACTCCAGCGCCATCTCCGCCGTCGCCTCCCGCTACTATCAGGAGCGTCGGGGAGAGGTCCTCCATACCTTCTCCGTCGATTATGTGGAGAACGACCGCTACTTTAGGAAAAATGAATTCCAGCCCAACCCCGACGCCCCCTGGGTGGAGAAGATGGTCCGTTACCTCGGTACCCATCATCATCCGGTTCTCATCGACACCCCGGAACTATACGAATCTCTCTTTCCCGCCCTGATCGCCCGGGATCTCCCGGGAATGACCGATGTGGATTCTTCCCTCCTCCTCTTCAGCGCGGAAATTAAGAAGTGGGCAACCGTCGCCCTCTCCGGCGAATGCGCCGACGAGATTTTCGCCGGTTACCCCTGGTTCTTCCGGGAGGATCTCATCACCGCCCCCACCTTCCCCTGGTCGGTGAAGCTGAAGGACCGCATTCGCTACCTCTCTCCCGAATTGGTGGAAGCGATTCGTCCGGAAGAATATGTGGCACATCGGTATGAGGAGGCACTGAGCGAAGTTCCCCGCCTCCCCGGAGAATCGGAACAGGAAGCCCGTATGCGGGAGATTCAATACCTAAGCCTCACCCGCTGGATGCCTGTCCTCCTCGACCGGAAAGACCGGATGAGCATGGCGGTCGGCCTTGAAGTCCGCGTTCCCTTCGCCGACCACCGCATCGTGGAATACCTGTGGAATGTTCCGTGGGAGTGGAAGGCTCTCCACGGGAGGGAAAAGGGGCTCCTCCGCGCCGCTCTTACGGGAATCCTCCCGGCCGAAGTGCTGGAGCGGAAGAAGAGCCCTTATCCCAAGACCCATAATCCTTCTTATCTCGCCGCGGTAAAACAGGGAATGTACCGGCTGCTGGACGATCCCCACTCTCCGATCCTTCCCCTGATTCACCGGAAAGAAGTGATGAAATTGCTTGAGGAAGCCACACCGGAAAGCCACCTCCCCTGGTTCGGCCAATTGATGAACGTTCCCCAACTCTTCGCCTATCTCATCCAGGTGAACGCTTGGCTGAAGGAATATCGGGTGGAAATCACTCTCTGAAAGAAGTTGCGGTATCCCTGTTTCATCAAAGAAAGAACGATAGCTGGGGCACCTTTATATCACCTTGATCAGCAACGACATGTATTAGACCGTTTTTTAGATCAATCTTCCACAAAGGAGAGATCGTCCAGCTATTGGGGATAGCTTTATAAACCCGTGTACACACGGAGAAGAAGGTCTACTTCTTTTGAGAGCCAACTGTTGAAGTCGGGCAAACGGTATAACTTCCATTCCGTTTCATGATCTGGATTCTGGACTCCGAGGTAAGCATCTTTTACTTGATTCGGATCGGTAAAGAGGAGTAAATCTTTATGCGGAAAATCGTTCGTCCCTGGCTTCGGCTTATAAGGCTCAAAGGTAAGAAGTACCGAATAAAACCGATCTTTCAACGTTGCCCCCACATTCAGTAATTGATCTAATTCATTTGAGTCCATTTTTTCAGTTTCAAGTTCGATTCCGATCCCGCCCCTTTGAGCAACCCATAACAAATTTTGGATATCAACAACAATCCCCATAGGATCCGAAATGGATGGATCGTTAAAAGGAAAAACTTCTGTTCCCCTTTTCACCGTAACCTGGATCAGTTTCTTCATGGACGATTCCTTATGTTGAGAATCAGAAAGATTTTGCCTTCCCGTGTTTTGGGAAATACCTTGGGCAGATTGGCTTACATTTTCTTCCCTGTTTATTCCGTTATTGGCACTACAAGAAGAAAGAAAGATCATACAAGCCAGTAAAACTCCAAAGGATAGCCCCCTTTTTTTCACTAAAAAAAACCTCCCCCCGCTTTCACAAATAAACATTGGAACGATATCACACCATGATCATCGCAAAGTCTCACTCATGGTGGAATGCGCTCCCTCGCTTTATAAACTCCAAAACAGTAAAAAATTCTTGTAGAAACGACTATAATTGAACGAATTGAACGTAAGATCGCAAAAAAACTTGGAAGATCTCAGGTTACAAAACCGGATGAAAGCCCCCTTGAAAGAATAAGGAAACCTCTTTTTAAGGTCAAACCTCATCTCATGAAAAAAGTCGAATCATCTAGATCAACCCCTTCATCCCTCTCAGGATCCGTTGCAGGAAAACCCGAAGCGTGTCCCCGCAGGTAACGGTCGGCCAGGAGACCGCCTCTTCCAGAAGAATCTTTACCCTTTCCCATGCCTCTAAGGCGATTTTCCTCCCCTCTTCCCTCGCCTTCCCATCGGTAAGCGACTCCATCCGGGCAAAGGCGAGGATTAACTCCAGACCCTTTTTCATTGCATCGGACCAGCGGCCATAGTCGGTGATCCAAAGGGAGATCTCCTGCAACAAGGGAATCTCTTTTCCCTTTTCCCGCAGTACTTCATAGGCTCTCTTCATCGCAGTGACCCGCTCCATATAGCGGGAGATCGCCTCCTCCCTCTTTCCCACATTGAGAAGAGATTGAAATTCTTTCACGAAGGAAACATAGAGAGGGGGCTCCTCCGGAACCAGGGGGCTTATCGTCACCGCTTCGGCAAATTCTTTAAAAGCCGCGATGAGAGCATCCCCGAAATCCTTTCCCCTTAGTTCCTCCTTTACCGCCTCTATCCAGCTCTTGTCCGGATCGTAGCCTTCCGGATCCGAAAAAAACCGGGCTGCTGTCCCCAAAGGAATGCGGGAAGCGAGAGGTAAGCTCATGGGATTGAGGAAAACCCCCCTGGTTCCGGTGAGAAGGGAAGAATCCCGTCCCCGGTAAGGACCGATATGTAATTCCGGCTCCATGTAAACATCATTCACCGGATAATTGTCCCAGATGAGGGGGGCTCTTCCCATCGCTTTCCACACCTCCCGCAGATGTTCCTCGGAAATGGCAGGGGAACAGATGGCAGGACCCGTCCAGAAGAGATCCACCTCTTCGGGAAGACGCCGCCCCAATTCGATAAGATAAGGATGATCCGGCTCTCCCGCATAATACGTGGGGCAGAAGATGAGATTTAGTCCGTCCCCCTTCCCTTTTTCCAGAAGGCGCAGCGCGAAATCGGCCTGGGCCTCCGCCAGATTGGCATAGCGCTTCTTATCCGCCTTATGTCTTAATTCAAAGGGAATATCGTCAAAGAATAGCCCCAACCTCTTTAATCCCATATCGATAAAGGGGGATACCTTCTTCCATAAAGCCTCCAGTTCCGTCGGATCGGAATACGTGAGGCTTAAGCCGGGGCTTAGGGCCATCATCACTTCCACATTGGCCTCCCCACCGACCCGAAAGAGATCTTGAAACTCCTGTAATTTCTCCTCGGGATAGGGCTCCCGCCACCTTTCCCTGTGGTAAGGATCTCCCTTCGGCGCATAGATGTAGGCGTTATACCCCTTCTCTCCCATCCACCGAAGAAGCTCCTTTCTTTCCTCCGGCTTCCATACCGGACCGTAGAAACCTTCGATCACGCCCTGTAACCAACCCTTCATCGCCATTCTCCTCTCCTCCTCATCTGTGGTTTAGAAAAAAGCCGTATTCACCATCTTCACCATCTATCGAAAAAAATAATAGGAACAATTTCTTTTTATCATTTTACTAAATCATAGATCATCCCGTAAAATGATGGCAAAGAATTTTAAAACTTTTTGGTAAGGGTGGGATGATGAACCGGAAAAATAAACCCCTTTTCGTCCTCGTGGGAGGAATGTCCGCGTTGGCCATTGTGATGGGAATCGGACGCTTTGCCTATACCCCGATTTTGCCCTACCTTCAAGATTTCGTTCATCTTTCGAGTGGGACGGCAGGCTACCTGGCTTCATCCAATTATTTGGGCTACCTGTTGGGAGCCCTCTTTGCCGGGATTTTCAGGTGGAAGGGAGGCAAAACCTTTCCACTTCGAATTTTTTTGGCCCTTAATATCTTGACGACCGTCGCCATGGGATTAACCGATCATCTCCCGCTTTGGTTTATCCTTCGCTTTCTGTCGGGTTTAAGCAGCGGCGTTGTTTTCGTGCTTGCTTCCAGCCTTACGCTTGACGTTCTCGCACGTGCCGGGAAGCCTGTATGGGCAGGGTCGTTCTACAGCGGCGTAGGCATCGGTATTTTTTTCACAGGCCTTTTGGTCCCATGGTTGAACCATTACTTTGGTTGGCAGGGAACTTGGATCGGCGTCGGGCTACTTTCCTTTTTCCTAAGCCCTTTCACGATCGGATGGTTACGGGAGGATCTTTCACCCCAACGGGAGGGACCTCCACCCGATCGCTTAAGCACATCTCTTCCCGGCAAGAATAAGATCCTTCCATGGTTGGTTGCCGCCTACGGCTGTGAAGGGATGGGGTATATCGTAAGCGGAACGTTCTTGGTTGCCTTGGTCCGAGAGATTCCCTCATTAAACCATGATCCCGCTTTAAGCTGGGTGATCGTCGGACTGGCCGCCATCCCCTCTTCAGTGCTTTTGGCGCAGGCCGCCGCGAAATGGGGGGATCTGAATGTGTTGCAAACCGCCTATTTTCTCCAGATGATCGGCGTCATTTTGCCCACCCTCTTATATAATTCATATGGGGCATTGGCCGGATCATTGCTATTTGGCGGAACCTTTATGGGGATTACGACATTGGCCGTCTCCGCCGGAAGGCGGATGGCTTCTCGGGAAAGCAGCAAGGTGATCGGTCTTCTCACCTTCGTCTATGGCGTAGGCCAGATGGCGGGTCCTTCCCTGGCAGGCTTCTTCATCACCGGCACCGGGAATTACACCTCTTCGTTGCTATTTGCAGCCGTTGTCCTTGGATGCGGAATGCTCTTCCTAGGGGCTGGGCAGATCAAAGCTTCTAAAGAGAAGATTGCAGGAAGTGGTCATGGCTCCGCCATGCGCCCATAACGTACAGAAAAGGAGGATAAAAAAATGCCGTATGTGAACATTAAGGTAACCAAGGAAAAAATTCCGGTTACGGCGGAACAAAAAGAGCGGCTAATTCAAGGCGTAACCCGGCTGCTTCAAGAAGTCCTGGGTAAAAACCCCAAAACTACGGTGGTCGTCATCGATGAAGTGGATACGGACAATTGGGGCATCGGAGGAGAGTCGGTGACCATAAGGCGAAAACGCGGTGAGTAGGCCAAACCCCGTTCCGCATCCTTCGTGGGACGGGGTTTGCTCTCCCCATCTTCAGATGCGTACCATTCCCAATCCCTTTGCCTAGCATATCCGAAATGAACAAGACCAAACCTATGAATTCCATTCTTCTTTCGATGGACCATACAGACCGGGAACACGCAGGCCGGCTTGGCGCATCAAGACGGTCATTTTCCCCCGATGATGGGCCTGATGCTGAATTCCATTATTTCAGAAACCGAAAGATTTTCCTTGACCCTCCGTTTTAAACTCGATAAGATGGAAATGGTATACATAAACGGTTCAAGGGAGGAATGGGTATGCTGCAAGGATTATCTCTTACCTGGGATCTGGAGAAGATCTTTCCAGGTGGGAGCCAATCGGAAGAGTTAAACCGCTTCATGGAAGATCTGAAGCAACGTTTAGACGCTTTACAACAAGAGATATCTTCGGGGAGAGCCCCGCAAACCCTGGAAGAGGCCAAAAATTGGGCGAAAGTGATCGACAATATCGAAGAGCTCTCCGGGCACCTAGCGGAGGTCGGGGCTTTCCTCAGTTGCCTCACCGCCCAAAATGTGAAGGATGAGAAGGCGAAGCTTCTTTACGGAAGGATACAGCAATACTTCGCAGACTTTACAAGCACCTTAACCTCTTTGGATGAGCAGATTCTAAAGATTCCCGATGAGGTCTGGAATCAGCTCCTTCGGGAAGAATTCCTGCGGGAGATCTCCTTTCCACTGGAGGAGCGCCGGGAGAAGGCAAAGGTGCGCATGGATCCTGTGCTGGAGCGTCTTGCCACCGATCTTTCGGTGGACGGATACCACGCCTGGGGAGAGTATTACAACACCGTCGTGGGGAGAATTACCATCCCTTTTGAAATAGACGGGGAGAAAAAAGAATTGTCCGTCGGCCAGGCCAACAACCTCCTGGATCATGAAGATCGAAACGTGCGCAGGGCCCTTTTTTCCAAATACGAAGAAGCATGGGCCGACGCTGCAGAGCTTACCTCAGGCGTCTTAAATCACCTGGGAGGATTCCGCTTGGCCCTTTATAAGAATCGAGGCTGGGATTCCGTCTTGAAGGAGCCCCTTGAATATAACCGTATGACCGAAGAGACGTTGGAGGCCATGTGGGCCACGGTAGAGAAAAATAAAGAGATCCTGGTCCGATACCTGGAGCGGAAGGCGCGCCTTCTGGGACTTGATCGGTTAAGCTGGTTTGATGTGGACGCCCCCTTGCGGAAATCGGCCGCAAAAATCTCCTACGATGAAGGAGCCCATTTCATCGTAGAGCAGTTTAGGCGCTTTAACCCGAAGATGGCCGATTTCGCCGCCCATGCCTTTACGAACCGGTGGATTGAAGCCGAAGACCGACCGGGAAAACGGCCGGGAGGGTTTTGCACCAACTTCCCCTTAACGAAAGAGTCCCGCATCTTCATGACCTACAGCGGTACCATGAAAAATGTCTCTACACTGGCCCACGAATTGGGGCACGCCTATCACCAATCGGTGATGAATGATCTTCCTTACTTGGCTCAGGATTATGCCATGAACGTGGCGGAGACGGCCTCCACCTTCGCCGAGATGATCGTCTCCGATGCCGCCTTGAAGAAGGCCTCATCGAAGGAGGAGAAAATTGCACTTCTTGACGATAAGCTCTCCCGGGCCATCGCCTTCTTCATGAATCTTCATGCACGCTTCCTCTTTGAGCTTGATTTCTATACCGAGCGGAAGAAAGGTCCCGTCAGTGTGGATCGGCTAAATGAACTGATGGCAGCTGCCCAGAAGAGGGCGTACAAAGAATCGCTGCAGCAGTACCATCCGTATTTCTGGGAATCGAAGCTTCATTTCTATATCACCGAAGTTCCTTTTTATAATTTCCCGTACACCTTCGGTTTCCTTTTCAGCTCCGGAATCTACGCCAGAGCATTGGCGGAAGGACCGGCCTTCGCCCCTCGCTACGAGGCTCTCCTCGGGGATACAGGCCGCATGAAGGTGGAGGATCTGGCGAAGAAACATCTTGGCGAGGACCTCACCAAGTCCGACTTCTGGCAGAGCGCCGTCGATCTCACCCTCGCCGATGCGAAGGAATTCCTAAAATTGACGGAGTAGAAGGGTAAGGCCCCTATGAGGATAGATGCGAGTTTAAGGTCATGAAGCACGGTCATGGAGCACGTGATCTGGAAAAATCTTCGCCTCTCCTCAGGGGGCCATTTTGATCCTAACCAGGTAGAAGATCTCCCGGCTCCTCTCCCATATCCCGCCCGTTCCTTCCGGAATAAAGTACTTTTCGATACCATACCGGAGATTCACTTGTTGTCCGGAATCATCGCCCCATGTTACTCTCCCTTTTAAGGAAACGTCTTGATCCCCCTTCCTCCCCCGTGTCCGGCAGACGCCGGCGGCCTCAAACACCTCTCCATGAGGCTTGAGAAGATTCCTTTCTCCACCTAACCTTTTTCCCTATTTCTTCGCGATCCGCTCTGTTACTATCTTGGATGGTCAGCTCTCTTTCCCCTGGGGCATTCCCTCTCCGGATGGATCAAAGGAGAGGCGAACGTGCGGCAGGGGACGGTTTTTCGCTTCTTCCAGGGAAAGAACATCCCGGTTGGGCAGTTGTGCGATGCACACCCGGATCTGTTGGCAGAGTTCCTCCACATCGAGCCCCCAGTGTTTGGGTCGATATTGCTCCAGATAATGGAGGGCGGTCTTCAGCATCCCTCTGGCTCCCTTTACATTTCCGTATTCATAATGGTAGAGCGCCACGGAGAGTTGGATCAAACCTTGTAAGAAGCGGTTTTGCTTCTCCGCCAACCAGATTTCCTCAAGGAGGTCGTGGCACTCATAGTACTCCCCTTTATGAAACTTTTCTAAAAAAAGATCATATTCTTTGGGATAAGAATTTCCCCATGACGGCTCCAAGACACCCCGCTACTCCCTTCTTTCATGCAGTTTAACCTAAAATCTTCGTTTCCGTTTTATCGACAGAGTGGATGTGATATAATATCCATCATGAAAAGAACTACAGGTGAAGAAAATGTCTCAACTTATTCATAATTATCCCTTATGGGCGAGCATTTGGGCCATTCTTATTGCCCAATTTCTAAAAATTCCCCTCTATTATATGCACCATAAAAAATGGGATTTCGAGCTTTTCTTCAGTACCGGAAGAATGCCGAGCTCCCATTCCGCGGCCGTTGCGGCGCTCACCGTTTCTTTAGGAATCCAGGAAGGGTGGAATTCTCCTTCATTTGCCATCGGTTTCATTCTCGCCTCGATCGTTATGTTTGACGCGGCAGGTATACGCCGCCATGCCGGTGAACATGCCGCCCTCTTAAATCAGATTTTTTTCGGCACGACAACTCCTTCAGGAGCTGCCCCCGATGAAAAAAAGAACGTAGAAGAAGAAAAGGAACCTGGGATGAAACCCCTTGAAGAACTGTTGGGACATAAGCCCATCGAAGTGGCCGGAGGAGCCCTTCTAGGGATCCTGGTCGCTCTCGCCTTAGCTTAATGTTCCCGCACCCTTCCCATTTATACTTTTCCTCTCCCCCGCCAAATGCCCCTTAAAACATGCGGTACCCATGCCGCCTCAATGCCCGAATCGCCACACTGCTTAACACCCCACCGAGGACGCCGGACAGCAGGATCACGATATCTACCCACTTGAGCCCCCCCGTGGCCACCCAGGCGATGAGAAACACGCCTCCGCTTAATACGCTGGGCAGCCATGTGGTTTTAAGGAGCATATTTAAGATGAAGCCGATTCCAAAGAATAGAACCATAAAAAGCGGAATTGAAATGATAAACTGGGCAATGTTCATCTCTGCTTTCCCCCATATCTAGCTTCCTTCTCCCCCTCAGTGTACTGAAAAGGGAAAGAGCGGTCAATCGAGAACGACCGCCCTGCCCATATCCCTTATCCATACGTCTTTTACTTTTAAAAAAGATTAACCGAATAGGCGTCCCTTCTTGAGGACCAATGAAACGCCACCCAATTTGTAGAGATAGCGCAGATCGGAGGCCTTCTTCATGAGGCGGGCCGATCCCCCTTTGAGGCGAATCTTCCCCACCACTCCGATGCCGTCACTTCTCCCCAGAGAGGCAAGAGTTCCCTGAATGGAAGGCGTAAATTCCTCCAAGGTTCCGCCTCTGAGCAAGGAGAGAAGATTCTTCGCACAATTTTCGCCTTGTTGGGTAGCGATTTGGGCCGTCGGAGGATAGGGTCTTCCTTCCTTGGTAAAGACGACGGAAGCATCGCCGATGACAAAAACATCTTCATAACCAGGCGCCCGTAAAGCTGGATCTACCTTCACCCTCCCGCGAACCGTCTCAAATCCGGCCTCCTCCAAGAGGTGGTTGCCCCGTACCCCGCCTGTCCAGATGACCGTCTTGGAAAGAATGTTCTCCCCATTGGCCAATTCAATGCCTTCGGCGGTACATGACTTAATAGGTGTATTAATCCGGAATTCAACTCCTTTGGCCTGAAGGCGCTCCATCGCATACTCCACCAGTTCTTTATCAAAGCCGGGCAGTACGGTGGGAGCCGCCTCCACACTAATGATCCGCACTTTTTCCCGCGGGATGTCAAATTGCCTACATAGATCGGGCATCCGATCCGCCAGCTCCCCGACAAATTCAATACCGGTAAATCCGGCACCTCCTACAACGATGGTTAGGTACGACTCTTGTTCCCCTTCCTCATGGTATCTCGAAAAAGTATATTCAATATGTTCACGGATGGTGCGAACGGCATTAAGGCTGGTAATGCCGAAGGCATATTCCCTTAGGCCCTGGATGCCAAAGGTCTCCGGCTCGCTCCCCAATGCAATCACCAAATAATCATAATGAAGTTCCCCATCATGGAGAATAACCCTTTTTTCTTTGGGGTCAATGGCTTCAACCGTTCCCTTCCGGAAATGGATCAGATCGGTGTTAATAATCTCGTCAATGTTTACTTTAACCGCTTCTTGGGGTGCCGTGCCCGCTGCCGGTTCGTGAAGGTGAGTGGTCATATAATGGTAATTATGCTTATTCACCAGCGTAACTTCCGCCTCATTATACTGTATATCCCTCTGTAGATGGATCGCGGTCATCAAGCCTCCATACCCGGCCCCCAAAATCAATACCTTTGGTACTGTCATTTTTATCCTTCCCCTCTCTTGCCTGAGACTTCTTTTTGACGACGGTCCCAAGCCTAGTTTCTCCTACTCCCATAAATCTTTGCAAAGACTTTGTACTTACGTTCACAAATATGTTACAATATTTATTGTAGGAGCTTTTTCACTATTTGACAAGTGAAAAAGCTCACAATAGAAATTTTTCCCCTCTCTATTCCATCCACTGATTCTAGAACAACATAAAGCATGGGAAGATCGAGATTAACGGAGGTGCCGACATGTCGGAACGGGATGAAATTGTTGACATTACCATTATCGGCGGGGGACCCGCAGGGCTATTCGCGGCCTTTTATGGGGGGATGCGCCACGCTACCGTGAAAATCATCGAAAGTATGCCGCAATTGGGGGGACAGCTGGCCGCCCTTTATCCGGAAAAATATATTTATGATGTGGCCGGATTCCCAAAGATTAAAGCACAAGATTTGGTGGAGAATCTCAAAAAACAGGCACTCTATTTTAACCCCATAATCTGCCTGGAAGAAAAAGTATTGGACTTGAAGAAGCTGGAGCAAGAAAACCTCTTTGAGCTGACAACGGATAAAGGGACGCATTATTCCCGATCCGTCATCGTGGCTGCCGGAGTCGGCGCCTTTGAACCGAGACGTTTAGAGCTAGAGGAAGCGAAACGATTTGAGAAAACAAATCTGTACTACTTCGTCAGCGATATGGAACAATTCCGGGGAGAACGGGTGGTCATTCTGGGCGGAGGCGACTCCGCAGTGGATTGGGCTCTCATGCTCGATTCGATCGCCAGCGAAGTTCATATCGTTCATCGAAGGGATAAATTCAGAGCGCATGAACATAGCGTGGAGCAATTATACCGATCCCATGTCCACATTCACACTTCTTATGAAGTAAGGAGCTTGACGGGGGAAAACAAGATCGAATCGATCACGATCGTTCATAATAAAACGGGAGAAGAGATCATCCTCCCCTTAGACGCCCTCATCGTCAACTACGGTTTTGTTTCTTCCCTCGGCCCGATTCAGAATTGGGGGCTTACCTTACAGAAGGGGGCCATTCTGGTCAATTCCAGGATGGAAACCAATATTCCCGGCGTTTACGCCGCAGGAGATATCGCTACCTATGATGGCAAGATTAAGTTGATTGCCGTAGGACTGGGGGAAGCTCCTACAGCCGTTAACAATGCGAAGAGCTATATCGATCCTACCGCCAAGGTTCAGCCAGGACACTCCAGCAGCCTCACCTTCTAACGTGACCCCTCCTCTTGGAAAGCCATCTCTTCCCGCTCGGAAAGATGGCTTTTTGCATATACTACCTACAAAACCTTTATAAATGCGCGGGAATGCGCGGGATAAAAGGAGGCGGGAACATGGGGTATATGTGTCCCCTGTGTAACGGCATGACCACCCTGTACCGGATCTGCCCATCCTGCGGCACCAGGCTGGACCATAAGGGAAGGATCGAGGAATCCTATGATCCTTACAGTCCTTATCGGGATGGAGAGGATCTAAAACGAACCAATGGATATTACGATGATCTCCTTCATCAATGCATCCACGTCGGCTATTGCCCGTATTGCAATAAAGAGCATCTCCTCTTCATTCAGGAGGAGCTCCACTAGGGCAGAGATCCTTGGCGACACGATCCTGTTTCCCCAGCTCCTTTCTTCATCATGAACCCGACTTCGCGGATCCATGAACCGAGCCGTCGCCCCGTATTGCCACAAGAAGGGAACGAGATTTATAATGTTTGTAGTCAGTTCCTTAGCCTTACGAAAGGAGATGCTTATTTGACGATAAAGATGGATTCACTACAAGATATTCGGGAGAAGGTGGAGAGGGGAGAACGCCTTACCTTTGAAGATGGGATGAGGCTGCTCACTTCGAACGACCTTTTCGCCATCGGTCAGATGGCCGATTCGGTTCGAAGGAGGAAAAGTGGCGATCATGTTTATTTTATCGTCAATACTCACCTGAATTACACCAATGTGTGCTATCTTGACTGCAAGTTGTGCGCTTTCGGAGTGAAGCCTGAAAACCCCCGCTCCTACACCCTCTCCCTGGAGGAAATCGAAAGGAAAATCATCGATATGAAAGGGAAAGGATTTACGGAACTACATATTGTTGGGGGTGTAAATCCGAAGCTTCCTTTCAGCTATTATGAAGAGATGATTCGCCTCGCCAAAAAACATCTGCCGGAGATTCATGTACAGGCGTTCACGGCCGTAGAACTGGATTACCTCGCGCGCCTTTCGAAGATCAGCATCGAAGAGGCGATCGACCGCTTGCGGGAAGCAGGGCTGGGCTCTATCTTGGGCGGTGGAGCGGAGATCTTCCACCCGGAGGTGCGGTCCATCATTTCCGGTCATAAGACGAACGCAGAACGGTGGTTCGAAATTCACGAGCGGATTCACCGTTTGGGCATGCGCTCAAACGCCTCGATCCTTTACGGGAGCATCGAAAAACCGGAACATGTGATCGACCATCTTCTCCGCCTCAGGGCATTACAAGATAAAACAGGGGGATTTGATGCCTTCTTTGGTTTTGCCTTCCATCCGGAAAATACGAAACTTGCGGAAGAGTATGGGATCACCGGTGAGACCACCGGCCTTTATGATCTTAAACTATTGGCCATCGCCCGCCTCATGTTGGATAATTTCCCCCATATCCGAGCTTTCTGGATGATGATTGGGTTAAAATTAGCCCAGATCTCCCTCTACTTCGGCGTAGATGATTTAGATGGGACGGTGATGGAAGAACAAATTGTCCATGACGCAGGCGCGGAAACCCCGCAAATGACGCCGAAAGAGACGTTTATCCAGATGATTCGGGAGGCAGGACGAATCCCGGTGGAACGGGATACGCTTTATCATGTCCTCCGAACCTATTAAACTTTTAAAGGATGGAAAGGAGTAAGAAGATGATAAAAACCTTAGAAATTAAAGATCCTGCACTTTTCCCGATCGCTGAAAAGATTGAGAAGGGGGAACGGCTTACTCTGGAAGATGGGCTGCTCCTCTACAAGTCCCCGGATCTTTTAAGCATTGGGCAGATGGCTGATGCGGTGAACCGGAGGTTCAACGGCGATGACGTCTACTTCATCGAGAATATGTATATAAACCCCACCAACATTTGTGAAGCCAACTGTGCTTTTTGCGGCTTTAAGAGAAAACGAGGGGAAGACGGCGCGTATACCATGTACCCCGAAGATGTTCTCCGATATGTGGAAGAGCGAATCACCCCAACCACTCGAGAGTTTCATATTGTGGGAGGGCATAACCCCCATGAGCCCTTTTCCTATTATGTAGATACCCTCCGCATCCTGAAGGAACATTATCCCGAAATTACGATTAAAGCCTACACAGCCGCAGAGATTCAGTTCTTTTCCAAAATCTCCGGCCTATCGGTGGAAGATGTGCTCAAAGAATTGATCGCCGTGGGATTGGAAACCCTCCCCGGTGGCGGAGCGGAGATCCTCTCAGAGAATTACCGCCGTAAATTAAGCCCTGACAAGGCCACCACCGAAGAATGGCTCGAGGTTCACCGGACGGCGCACCGCCTCGGGATGAAGACCCATGCCACCATGCTCTATGGCCTGATCGAAAGTTTGGAAGAACGCCTCACCCATATGATCCTCCTTCGGGAGCTGCAAGACGAGACGAACGGATTCTTGGTCTTTATCCCCCTCGCGGTTCAGCCTAAATCGATCAACGCCGGCATCAAGAAGAGGACCTCCGCTTTTGACGATCTGCGCACGATCGCGATCAGCAGACTGATGCTGGACAATTTCCCCCACATTAAGTCCTACTGGATCAACATTGGGACCCAACTGACGCAGCTCTCCATGACCTTCGGCGCCTCGGATATCCACGGCACCTTAGTGGAAGAGAGAATCAGCCACTCGGCAGGTGCCCTCACCCAATCGGCTCTTACCCGGGATGAGTTGATCTGGCTGATTCAAGGCGCGGGGAAACGCCCGGTGGAACGGGATACCTTCTATCGGCGCATTCGGGTCTACGAGTAAACCTTCCAACGTCTGCGTGAAGCAAAGGAAGGCATAGCGAAAAAAATGATTGCAGAACAAGGGGCGTTTTCCCCCTTGTTCTGCGGTTGGTCGTTTTTTTCTATTTCTTCCGAGCCTCTTCCTTCATTCCTTGCTCTTCGACTTCCTCTTCTCCTTGCCCTATCCCCATGTCCCCTTCTTCCTCCAGACCTACCAACACCCTAATTTTTTCAAGAAGCTCTTCCGGGGTCATCGCAGAGATAATCTCCCCATTCACCAAAGCATAAGGATTGGTAAAACACTCCCCACAATTTCCCAGACAACCGTACTCTACCACATCTAAACCAGGCTCTTTCTCCAATGCTTCCTTTACCATCTCCGTACCGCTGGCCAAATTGCTGATGCAAAACTCAATGATGGGGCGCATGAATGGTCTCACCTCTACCTCTATCCTAGTCGAGAGAAATGATTTGGTCAAATCGATCCTTTGCTTCGTCCACCCTGCATTTATCCTCTGCAAAATTTATCCCCCGGCGAGAGAAATGTTTTGTTTCGCTGTTAAACCGGCATTCTCAAGTTCCTGATACAGCCCCTTGAGGGACGGAGGGCCCTCCGATACCACCCGGCCGCCAATCACGATGACGGGATAAAAGGGGTCCCCCTCAATATCCTTAAGGAAGGAGATCCCTTCCTCCCCACTCTCCGAATCCATATCGATATACCGAACGAAGAACCGGCTCGGATCATAGCGCCTGGAAAGGGCAGACTGAAGCCAGCTCGCCGTTTCTCGAGAGGATGGGGCACCTATACAGGTGGCACAGGAATGCTCAGAACCGATCACGATGATCTCCAAAGGTTTCAATCAACTCTCCCTCCCTATCAAGCGAATATTATATAACAAATTTATTCTATTATATAACATAATTCAAAAAAGATAAAGGTACAGGGGCTAGCCCTACACCTTTATCTTAACAGAGGAGATTTCATATGCCAAAGTGGAAAAGTACCCTTTCGAATAGAATTTATTTTCTTCTCGGTCTATAATAGAAGAGGAAAGGAGTGAAACTGATGGAAGTAAGAGAAAAAGTGGAGGAAGTATTAGATAAGCTTCGCCCCTTTATCCAAAGCGATGGTGGCGATGTAGAATTGCTCGATGTAGAAGATGGGATCGTTAAACTTCGCCTGCTCGGCGCCTGCGGAAGTTGTCCCAGTTCCACCATCACTTTAAAAGCAGGCATTGAAAGGGCATTGATGGAAAAAGTTCCTGAAGTGGTCGAGGTGATTCAAGTCCTCTAAGGGCTCTCCCTTGGTTCTCTCAGATGGGTGGGATTTAACCACTCGATTTCCGCTAAATCAACGCCGCTCCATTCTTTCAGTTTTTCGCGAAATTGGATAAGGAACCGGTTTTTTTGAGCTTCTTGGTTCAAAAGGGAGCGGAACTTAAGTTCCCCCAAACCCGGTTCCAAATTCTTAGCATAATACCCTTCAACGTACCCTGCCCATTCGTAGGGAAAAAGGAGAATCGCATAGAGGAGCGGAAATTCTTCCGGAAGAATCTCCCTTACCCGCTGATATCCCTGCAAAAAGGAGAAGGCCCCGGCCTGTTCTCCTTTTTCCATAAACGTGTTTCGCATAAAATGGCCCAAATCGCGAACAGGAATGTCCAACCTCCAATCTTCTGCATGGCGAAATCCGATCGATTCTCCTTTTATCTCCAATTGATCAAGCGACAACGACCGGTATGAAAGGACGCCATAGGCCGCCGAGAGGGGAACCACCTCAGGATAATGATAATCGTCCAGGTAAAATAGGGCATCTTGAGCCAATTGGTGATAATAGGTGTAATTGTCCAAGAAGAGGGACTCCAACTCATTGGAAATCCCTTGAGAAAAAAGAGCATCCCTAAACCTCCGAATTCGTTTTAGTCGTTCTACCCAAATCTCCCGCCATTTTCCGATGCGATTTAAGGGATGCCTGCGTGAGACTGGAAAACCGGCCGAAGCCCGATGAAATCTCGCCAGTCGTTCCCCGATGCTCTCCAGCAGTTTTCGCTCTTCACGGATCAAGTTTTCTTTTTGCTGTGGGTTCGTCTCCATACGAGGAGACGGGTTGAGGATAAAACCTCGCATTTCTAAATAATGGCCCATGGAAGCAATAAATGCGTGAATCAGTTCCATACCTGTTCCCCCTTTCATCCTCGTTATATCCTATGCCTGATAGAGGGAAAGGTGCCCAGGGGAAAAGGGGAACTTTAAGCGATTCAAGCATACTTTAGATATCACGATTCAATTTATTTCAAGAAGAAATGAGGAATTCAGGTTGACTGACGATGATAAATTACGCAGAAAAGCCCTTGAGCTGCTTAACGATCGGGGGGTCACCTTGGAGGATATCGCCGATTTGGTCTTTTTTCTCCAAAAACCTTATCACGATGATCTGACCAAGGAGGAGTGCCTTTTCAATGTCCAACGGGTTTTGGAAAAAAGGGAAATACAGAATGCCATCATCACGGGGATCCAGCTCGATCTATTGGCGGAGCAAAATGCATTGCTTCAACCTCTTCAACATATGATCGAAACGGATGAAGGCTTATATGGGATTGATGAAATCCTGGCCTTCTCCATCGTTAATGTTTACGGAAGTATTGGATTTACCAATTATGGATATATCGATAAGGTCAAACCAGGAGTACTGAAGAAATTAAATGATAAAAATGATGGATATATTCATACGTTCCTTGACGATATCGTAGGAGCGCTCGCTGCCGCTGCTTCCAGCCGTCTCGCTCATACCCGTGAGGAGCATAAGTCCTAGTCGATCTCCTATCCCTTTCTCATGAGCCACTGTCGAACCTCAGTAAGAGAAGAGAAGGAATAGGTCGGCCTGATCGTGGAGGTTTCTGCCTCCTCCTGGGTGGTGACTCCTGTAAAGAGGAGGAGGGTATCTAAACCCCCATTTTTCCCAGCGAGAATATCGGTATGGAGGTTATCGCCGATAATGAGGCTCTCCTTCTGCTTAAAACCAAACCGATTTAAGGCCATCTCTACGATGATTTTCGATGGCTTTCCCACGACGGTGGGATCTACCCCTGTAGTGATGGACAATAGGCCGGCGAGGGAACCGGCCCCAGGGAGAAAGCCCCTTTCTGTGGGAAGCGCCTTATCTCCATTGGTTGCGATAAAGGCCGCCCCTGCCCGGATCGCAAGGGCTCCCCTTGCCAATTTTTCATACGTAACCTCTCGATCTAGTCCGGAAACAACTACCTCTACATCCTGTGGGTTCTCCCCGTCTACCAGTGAGTATCCCGCCTTTTGCAAAGCCTCGATCAGCCCTTCTTCCCCGATGGGATAAATACGTTTCCCCGCATGCTTCGTCTTTAGATATTCTGCGGTTGCCAGTGAGGAGGTAAAGATCTCCTCTGCTGTTACATAAAACCCCATCCGTAGTAATTTTTCCGCCACTTGTTGCGGTGTGCGGGTAGAATTGTTGGTGAGAATTGCAAAAGAAAAGCCTTCATCCCTAAGCCAAGCGAGGAAGGAAGGCGCATCCTGAATCAATTCTTCTCCCCGATACAATGTTCCATCCAAGTCGATCAAAAAGCTTTTATACATCTCTCTTTATCCCTTCTTTATTTCCAGCAGGTTTCTTAATGCTAAAACTACAGTAATTCTCTCCTTCCGCATAACAATCGATACGCTTTATTTCCGTTTTCAGGACTTCCTGAAATAACTCCAATTCACACCTGCATGCCTCTTTATACTGCTTGGCGATCGCTGAAATGGGGCAGTTATGCTCCAATAAAATATATTCATCCTCTTTCGGGACAACCTTTACCATATACCCTTTCTGATCCTGAACCTCTGCCAGACGAAAGACCTTCTCTTCAAACCGGTCTACGCGCTGAAGCTGCCGATCCATCTCCTTGATCAGTCTCTCTTTCCGCCGCCGGAATAAAGCATGGATTAGTTCTTCGTTCTCCTCACCCAAATCCTTGAGGAACTCCAGTGCTAAATCCCCGTAATTCTTAGGGAAAACATGTTCTCCGATTGCAGAGAGCCTGTAAAAGGTAGCCGGTCTACCCATCGACTGTCGGACCATGGAGGTCTCCACCAATTGATCCCTCTCCAAAGCATTGAGATGACGACGAACGGCCATCTCCGTGATGCCTAATTCCTTTGCTATATCCCCAACGGAAAGGGAGCCTGCCTTTTTTAACATCGTGAGGATCTCTTGCCGGGTGGTATTGCTCAACATTTTCACCTACCATCTTGGTGCAAAGATAAGTTTTTTGTTATTATACCTCCTTTTCTACTATACGTAAACTTTATAAATGTTTATCTTTATTTACCAATTTATAGGATATATCATGTGGTTTATAAACCCTCCTGTCGTATAAACGAGCGGACCCGATCCGGAAAGAGGAGAAATTCATCTCTCTCCTGCTCTAGAAGGGAAAGGAGGGAGGTTGCCCCTTCGTTTCGGTAGTATTCCCGGGTTAGGCGGCGGTAGATGGAGATCATCTCTTTCCACACAGAAGAGGAAGGAGGAGGAAGAATTTCTTCATCTACGAGGATGTCCACCATATCCTCATAGCTCCCCGGATCCCTTAAAATGAATCGATCTATCAATAAGGCCGCAATATCGGTAAAGGAGTGGAAGAGAAGCTCAAAACCCCGTTCTAACGCCAACTCTTTCATCCGCTGAGGTGCGGTTAACGCTTCCTTTGGGTATTCTTCCAAGAGATAGCGAATCAGTGCTTCATACCCTTTGATCCGTTCTTCTACTTTGTCAAGGTCTGTCCGGAACATTTCATCTTCACTTCTTTCTGCGGGCAAAGAGTAGTATTCCTGCGAAGGTTAATAAGGTCGCAAGGAGGATGGTGACTCCTTCCATAATCGCTTGCATGATGAACCGTCCTTTCTTTGTTCTTCCGGGTTCTCTCTCATCAAAGGGAAATCGAATGCTTCTTCCAAAAATTATAAAACGCTTGGGATGGGGGGGAAGTGTCCCACCGAGGATGGTTTTGTGTATAATGAATTATACCTTACAAACAGAAAGAAGGAGGAACGAATGATGGAAAACCTTCACTTCTTATATGATTACCAAGAGGAAACAAAAGTGCGGTTCATTAGTTTTTTGGGGAAGACAGGCCGGTTTGATTTAGCTCTCCTCATAACGGATCAGTATTTCGGGAAAACGATTGTGATGGATATTCAGAAAAGTCGGTTTGCCATCATGGGCCAGGACGATTTGGAAGAATCCGGATACTTGGAGGACGCCTTCTCCCTCACTTCTGAAGAAGCATCGGAGCTAAAAGAATTCTTAATGCCTCTCCTTTAACGGAATTGGGTTACTTCGTTCTCCTGAAATCGAGGCGATATGATCCTCTCTCTTTTTAAAACCGAAAGCCGCCAACTTGTACATGGCGGCCTTATTCTTCTCCCGTCTCCTCAAGATTTTCTTCCTCTTTCTTTCCCCCAAGGAAAAGGCTCATCTTCTTCACCACAAAATAAGAACACCCAAAATTGCAGTATTCCTGTATATATTGATCCAGAGAGCCGATACGCTGCTCGAAGGCCGCCTTTTTATTCCGATCTTCATAAAAACCTTTTAGCCTGAGTTGACCAAACCCCCAATCCCCAACGATGTAATCGTATTTATCTAAGACCTCGCTGTACCGGTCCCGAAAGGCTTCAGGATTCCATCCGTTTCTTTCATCATGGACTAACTGAAAATAATTTCCCTGTATCCGAATACTCTTCTCCATTTCTACCACCTTTCTGTCTCCCATCTTACCATTTCCCTCACTTCTCATGCAACGGTTTTACGCATCCTGGGAAGAATAAACCCAGGAGGTGTTTACAGATGAGATGTTTGCTCATTTCTCTTTTTCTCCTACTCCTTGTCGGCTGCGGGGGAAATCAGGGGTGGATCACGAATCGATCTCCGGGGGAGATCAACCGGACGGTTACCGAGGATGTAAACCGTTTTAAGGAGAGGATAAATTCTGTGGTTTATGCCCCGGCCGTTCCGCCCGCTCCCATCTCTTCTCCAACGGGGAGGAATGGATTGCAAGCCCCCAATAAACCCGGAGCGCTTAACACTTACGGGTTGGTGCGCCTTACGAGAAAAGAGTTAGATCAGGTTCGGCAGAGTACCGTAGGGTATGACCGAAATCATTTGGCTCAATTGGTGGCCCAGGCGATAAGTAGTCTTTCCGGAGTCAGGGATGTGACCATCCTCGTTACCGATGATCATGCATATGTAGGATATTCCACGGCGGAACCGAACGGCCAAGTCGAGTCCTTAGATCAGCAGGTAAAGAAGTCGGCACAAAGCGTTCTCCCTCCCTATTATGATGTTTTCACCTCAACAAATCCTTCTCTAACGAATGAAGTCATACGGCTTACCAACGGAAAGACAGATCGCATTGATGAAGATCTGGACCGACTCTTAATGAGGAGAGGGATCCGGAAAAGCGGTGGCAGATAGGCAGATCATGATGAAAGAAAAGAGGTCTCGACAAGGGACCTCTTTTATACGATCTCATGATTTACCGCAAGTTTCCTCATGACATTGGAGATCTACACGGAAGAGGATTGAATGTGAGCAGCCGCTTTCGCCTGTTCATGGGCATGGTAGGAGCTGCGGACCAGAGGGCCTGACTCCACGTGGCGGAATCCCCTCTTCTTCCCCTCCAATTTAAGTTGATGAAATTCTTCCGGGGGATAATATCGAACCACTTTCATATGATGAGGAGATGGCTGCAAATATTGTCCGATCGTAAGGATGTCAACTTCAGCCTTTCTTAGATCCTCCATGGTCTCCAGGATCTCTTCATACTCCTCCCCAACCCCGACCATGATGCTTGATTTGGTAGGAATTCGTGGATTTATCTCCTTAGCCTTCGTCAACAGTTCCAAGGAACGATCATATGTAGCCTTGGAGCGAATCCGGTCGGAGAGACGACGAACCGTCTCCACGTTATGATTTAAAACGGCAGGGTAGGCCTCCATAACTTTCTCTAGGGAGGACCAATCACCTTGAAAATCAGGGATGAGAACTTCCACACTACAGGTCGGTACGCGCCTACGAATGGCACGGATCGTCTCTGCAAAGATGGATGCCCCACCATCGGACAGATCATCACGTGCTACCGAAGTAACCACCACATGGGCAAGTCCCATCTGTTCGACCGCCTGGGCTACCCGCTCCGGCTCCGCCAGATCCAATTCGGTGGGAAGGCCCGTCTTTACCGCACAGAAACGGCAATTTCGGGTACAGAGATCGCCTAGAATCATAAAAGTAGCCGTACGCCGGCTCCAGCATTCATAAATGTTGGGACAACGCGCCTCTTCACATACCGTATGCAGGGTTTTACTCCGCATCATCTCTTTCAGTTCCTGGTATTCCCCATCGGTGCGCAGCCTGATTTTTAACCATTCCGGTTTTCTCTCGGTCACAGGTTCGTCCTCCTAGAGTTCATCTTTTCCTTCATTATAAACTTCTTCGCGGCAGGAGACCAGGATTTAAGCGAATGAGTGTAGGTTTGGGAAAGCATGAATGACACCTATTGAAAAACGGGAGAATAAAAAAGAATCCTTTTGGAAGAAAGGAAGTGTTCTGCAGTTGGGACGTCTCTTTCGTTCTTTTAGGACTCCCGCATTCTTATTTCTGCTTGCTTTTTTTTCCCTGATCCCATTCCCAGGGAAAGGAACGGCCGATGAGGAAGGAAAAGCTCTTCTGGAAGAACGAATGGCATTATATGAACGGATGGAGAGCATTACCCTCATCCCCTGGTATTATCTCGCTGCGGTCGACCAATACGAACGGAGTATCCACAAAACGAAGGGGGAAAAAGATCGTCTCATCGCCATCCGAATCCCTTCCTCTCTCTGGTCAGGACCTCTAAACCCGGATCAGGAAGATGAAAACCCGGTTTCCATCTCCTTCTTTCAGGGAATCGGAGAGGATGGGGATGGAGACGGTTTTGCCTCCCTAGAGAGCGATGAAGATCTCCTTTACACCTTCGCCCACCGGTTATCTCAATATGGCACCACGGAAGAAGATCTTCGCATCGGATTATGGGAATATTATGAGAAGGATAAGACCGTCCGGATCATCCATGAATTCGCCCAGATTTTTAAGAAATATAAACGCCTGGACCTCTTCGACAGAGCCTTTGTGTTAGATCGGCGTTTTCATTACAGCTATCACAGCACCTGGGGGGATCCCCGGGGATGGGGGGGACGGAGAATCCATGAGGGGACCGATCTTTTTGCCGGTTACGGTACCCCTGTGCGGAGCAGTTCCTACGGATATGTGGAGATTATGGGTTGGAATAAATATGGGGGATGGCGGATCGGAATCCGGGATCTGAACAACATCTATCATTATTACGCCCACCTTTCCGGTTTCCAAAAAGGGATTAAGACCCACATGATCGTGGAACCTGGGCAGGTTATTGGGTACGTCGGCAGTTCCGGATATGGCAAACCGGGGACTTCGGGCAAATTCCCACCCCATCTCCATTATGGTATGTATAAATATAACGGTCGCTCCGAATGGGCCTTTGACCCTTACCCCCACTTAAAACTCTGGGAAAGAAGTCAACTACCCCCGCCTACGTTTCACTAAGAGGCGGGAGCTTGCAACTCCCCGGAAGTGCGAACGAAAGCCTCCTCCTTCCTTCAATTGGGGTTGCATCATGGGCAGGTTGACTGCTGCCCGGCCTTGCCGGTCATGCCGGCAAAGCCCCTGTTTTAAGGTACTCCATTCCCTTTAAAAACAGGTTCATTGCTCCAATTCGATCATCATTGGATCGGTACGAACATCTTTTGCAACAAAAGGTGTGGGTTTTCTTACTCCGGTTCGATTTTTCCCTATGCCCACACCGGGGACAGGTTTGGGAGGTGTAGTGGGGTGGGACTGCGATAACTTTTGAGGAACGCTGTTTCGCTTTATAGGTGAGCATCTGCCTGAATTGGTAGAACGCCCATGACACCGTTTCATAGCGGTCTTTCCTCCACACTCTTTCTGTTGCATCTCTTACACCGGTCAGATCCTCCAGCACGAATAAGGTTCTTTCTCCATACCGGCTCACGAGTGCCTTCGTGACGGTGTGATTGATGTCCGTCATCCAACGGTTTTCTCGCTGACCAATTCTTTTTAGTCTTCTTCTTGCCGAAGGGGTTCCTTTTCGTTGTAACTGCCTGCGAACCTCTTTAAAACGGGATCTTCTCTCTTTCATGGCACGACCACGGACAAACAGAGACTTTCCTTGATCGTCATAAACCGTCGCAAGGAAATGGACGCCGAGGTCAACACCGACAACCCTTTGAATCTCATGATCCTTTAATTCCGGGATCCCTTTCGTCATCGGGATATGGAGGAAAAACTTCCCCTTTTTCATCACGAGCTTCGCCGTACCGAAAAGCCATGTGCCGTCAAAGTACCGTTCCATTCCTTTGATGGTAAAGGGAACCTTTACCCGTCCTTTTAAGGTGTTTACGGAGAAGAGCCCTTTTCGCAAGGAGTAATCCCGGTTCCAAACCAAATCATACTCCGGTCGTTTAAAGCGAATGAGCGTAGGTTTATGACCGTTATGTTTGGCAGTCTTGTAACGGGCAAGGACGGTCTTCATGACAGACTGCGCCATTTGGGAACGAAGGCCAAACCTTTCACGAAGCGCCGGATAAGTCTTTTGATGCAACTTCATTAGACGAATCGAGGGGTTTGTAAACACTTGCTCAGAAACGAAATTACATCCATCCCTATAGGCCCTCAAGGTTTCGCCCAATAATACGGTTTGTTCTTCGGTGGGGAAAATCCTGATTTTTGCCGTAAGCGTAATTTCCATTGGTTCACCCCGCTTTCTCTACAGAAAAGATACCATCATTTGTTCGTAATATCAATATCTTTGAAAGGAGGAAAGGCACATTCCTCTCCCGCTTATAGAAGCGGGAGTCTCCTGCGCTGAAAATGATGAACGGAAAAAGAGGTGATCATGGAGAGGTGGATGGTATCCCTTCTAAGGGAATCGTCTGGAAGGGGATTCTCTCGCTTCCCCGAAAATAATAGGAAGGAACTTCTCCTACGATGAATTGTTGGGCGATGGGCACCTTTTGTTCCACCACCACTTCCTCTGAGGAAAAAGGAATGACCACTTTTATTTTTGTTTTGATGTTTAGGTTTACGGTGAGGAGTACATTATTGATTCCGGTTTCCTGTAAAACCGGAAGAATACTTACATCAACCGCTCCTAGAGGGACAAAGCTGATGGGGATCTTAGGGCCATAGGTGGCCAAAATCTCGCTATTTAAAGCCACCCCGACGGGAAGCTGAAAGGTTTGATGGCTCGCCTCTTCCAGTCTATCCCTGATGTTTTGGGTCGCTTCCGCTTGAATGAGGGAAGCATTCTTCACATCAAGGGAAATCGAAGTGATCTTATTATTTTGGTCTGTTTTTGAGTTGAAGAGTTCATTGATATGGTCTTTCTCTGCGATTTTTTTGGTAATCGCATCATTGATGGCATCAATGGCAATCTCCTCCACCTTGATGATCGCATAATCACGTATTACCGGCTGGATTTTCTTCTCCACATACCAGAAGGTTTGCAGCATAAGAACCAGGAAGAGAACGAGGATGAAGAAAAAAATTCTCCCTTTTTTCCGCCTTGGTTTACCTAATCTCATCTTCGTCATCTCTTTCACTCCCCTACCCATTTTATGCAGAAATGGGGACTTCATGAAAAAAGGGCATGCCCTTTCGGAATTAAGGGAAGGGTGAACCACTTCCGGATATAAGCTAAGGGAAATGAAAAAGGGAGGAATAGGAAAATTACCAATGTCCTGACCATTGCAGGAGAAGGATACCCCCTCCTAGGCACCAAACATAAAGTGCAAAACCTTTAAGAGAGCCCCGTTTAAGGAGGTTTAACATCCAACGGATGGCCAGATATCCCGTCAAAAATGAAGTCAACCCGCCCAAAATAAGGGGAAGAAATCCCACAGATTCGACGTGATGTGTGCGGGAAAGTTCAAGGAGGGGAAGGAAAAGATTAGCTCCTAAAATGGAGGGGATGGAGAGGAGAAAGGAGAAACGGGCCGCTTCTTCCTTTTCCATGCCGATAAATAAAGCGCCTGCCAGGGTAAGTCCTGAACGGGAGATGGCGGGGAGGATGGCTGCTCCCTGCAATGTCCCAATCCAAAGGGCATCCATGATTCCCATCTCCTCCATTCTCTTTTTTCCCCTCTCACGCAGATGGTCCGCTGCCCAGAGGATCCCGCCTGTGAAGAGAAACTCCCATCCCAAGCTTTCGCCGGTTACGGCAATCCGATCAAAAAAATCGGCAAATAGGAAACCGATCAATGCGGTAGGAATCGTCCCCGCAACGAGCAACTTGGTTAAAGGAGAAAAGGGGTGAGAAAGCACCTCTTTTATTTCCCGGAGAAAAACGGCGAGCACCGCAAAAAAGGTGCCCAAGTGCATCAGCGTATCAAAGAGAAGGCCCGCTTCCGACAAACCCAGCCACCTTCGGGCTAAAACCAAATGGCCGGTGCTGGAGATGGGCAGAAATTCCGTCAACCCTTGGATCGAGCCCAGCAACATTCCTTTTAAACTTTCCTCCACGCGAACACCTCCCTGTCTCCACAAAAGATCCCATGTCCTTTTCAATATATGAAGGGAAAAAGGCTCTTATGGCTTTAAAAGGCAAAAAAAAAGCGGTGACTCCGCCTTTATTTTTCATCCGATCTATCCGCGCCTTACCTCTAATGGATATTGGGATCGATGGGGATTTCCCGTTCAAAGATGCCCGGAAAGCCTTCTTCCACCATTTTTCGTTTGATCAATTCCACCACATAGAGAGAGATCATTTGAAAGAGCTCCTCATCCGTCATCTGTTGGACGAAATTCATCAGATCTTCCCGGGAATGGCCTGAAAAAAGGGAGAGAACAATTTCCACGGTATCTTCATCATTTCCCGTAAGTTGATCGCGGTAGAGCTTAAAAAGATCATCGACGAATTTCATGAACTACACCTCGGTTCTATTTTTTTCCTTCCACCCAATGAAAACGGGGATGCCACGCCTCTTCCAGAGCTCCCTCCCTGTGCATCTCTACAGCGAGGAGATGGCGGAGAAAGTCGGGAAGAAAAAATTCCGGAGATAATTCCTTTTCTAATGCATGATACGGCTTTAAAAACATAAACATGTCGATGGTGCCCAACCGTATTTCTGCATGGGGGGAGAGGGGTTTACCATGAGCATACAGGCCTACCACCTTCGGTACTTCTCCTCCTTCCACCACCACCTCACACCCATCTAAGACCGGGAATCCCAGAATTTCTCCCCGAAACCCGAATCCTCTTACTCGTTGCCTCATTTTAACCGGCTGCAATGCTTCTTCTATGATTTCTTTTAATTCTAATGCTCTTAACGAAATGACGCAAGTATTTATTGGATGGGGACAAACCCGGAGAAGATCTTTTTGCGTGGCACTTCCAGGGGGAAGAGAATCAAGGAGAAGACCTGCGTTTACCAGGGAGATCTCCGTATGGGTCCAGTGCCGTACCGATTGAGCCAAGAGATTGGCGAAGGGCGATTCCTTCTCCCAATGGAGCGGCAGTCCCTCTTTCAAGTAAATAATCTCCCTGTCCAACAGCCGCTCCGCTTTTTCCCCGTACTGTTCAATCAATCCCATGATTCTTCCGTCTTCCTCTTCCCCTTCTATGGAGAAGGAGGTGGCGCCGATTTGAAAAGAAAGGGATGGATGATTCGTTCGTTGGGGCTCGATCAAGACCTCGCCTACATGCCCCCCATTTCTTCCCATCTGGACAATGAGCGTATTTCCGATCCATTCCCCTTCCGGGAGATAATGATGAGAATGGCCTCCAAGGATGAGCCCGATTTCGGGATAGTTTTCCGCGATCAGCCGATCATTGGCCAAACCCAAATGGGAAAGAAGAATGAGCAAATCTACCTGGGGGGCGAGACGGGATACGAGTTCGGGAAGAACCTCTTCCGCCGTCTCCACCTGCCACCCCAAAAGGCGATAATACTCTTTGTAAGGTGCCGTCAAGCCGATCATTCCCAACCTGAACCCATCCAGATCAAGGATTTTGTAGGGCGTCGCCCATCGGGGGTACTCCAACGTATCCAGATCTCTCAAGTTGCTCACAATCACTTGATAAGAACTCCCCTGATAAAGATGATTTAATTCCTCTTTTGTAAGCGTAATCCCCTCATTATTCCCCAGGGTAACCGATTGATACCCGGAAGCCTCCAGAATTTCCCGGTTGGCAAATCCTACGCTTACTTCCGTTAACGGATGGCTGCGATCCAGATGATCTCCCAGGTCTACGAAGAGGAGGATTTCCCGTTCGCCGTACTCCTTTCTCTTTTTGTTGAAAAAATGGGCGATTTTAGGCATTGCCTCAAAATGGCTGTGCAGATCATTGGTGTGAAAAATGCGAATCGGCCTCATAAACGATCCTCCTATGAGCCTTACGGTCTGCTCTTTCCCTTACACTCAGGATATGCCAAAAAGGGGAACTTATCAACCGGGAGAAGCGCAGGCACTCCCCCGTTCAATCGGAGATCCCCTCCTTAGAGAAGTCCTTCCATGCAAAAACCCGCCTTTTCGGCGGGCAGAAATCGGGAAAATCGTTTTTGTGATCGGAAAACCAATGATCATATCCGGTTTATCCGATGCTTCCCTCCATCTCGAACTTGATTATTTTAACCTTTTATATCTTTTCACGCTATCGAGAAAGCCTTGATTTATTTGGGTTTTTACAATAGAATTTTTCATATTGTATCAAACTTTTTCAAATCGTTTTGGTCAAAATATGGTCAATGTCACGACTAAACATCCTCTCTTTTGTTCTTCTTTTTCACCAACCCCGGGGACGACAAGCAGCTTTGGTCCCCAATCCGTCCCCAACAAAAAACGCCTGGTCAATCGACCAGGCTTTCGTGTGTGGATCCCATTCGATTGATCTCTTTTCCGGATCCCAACGGATCAGCCGCTCTTCGTGCAGCTTCTCCAGCACCTTTATGACTCTTTTCTCAGATCGTCCTGTCCTCACACATAGCTCCTGGATCGTCGGGGGCCGGTCATTCTAATCTAAAGTAAGTCTGGTAATTCTTTGGAATGAAAAATATGCCATTAACTTGACGACGTTGACCATTTGGTCTATACTGTATATGACAGAACCCACCCACGCCTCTTGTCAAAGACAATGCGCACCGGGGTGGGGCGTTTTATTATGGAGGTTTAAATCATGTCATTTGATGCGAATCATGTTCAAATTAAACAGCCTACAACATTCGAACAACAAATAGAAATTCTACGGTCAAGAGGTCTAATCGTAAATGATGAAGAATTCGCAATTAATGTATTAAAAACAACCAATTATTATCGTTTAACAGCTTATACTCTTCCGTTAAAAAAAGACGATAAGTTTTATCAAGGAATAACTTTTGAACATATTTACAAGATTTATCAATTCGACGCCGAGTTAAGGTTATTATTGATGAGCATATTCGAACAAATAGAGATCGCTTTTCGAACGCATACAGCCTATCTAATTGCCCATAAATATGGGCCGCTTGGTTATAGAGACAAAAATAATTTCAGATATCCTAAAAATCATAGTAAATTTTTAATGGAGCTTGATGAAAACATCAAAAATAGCAAAGAACTCTTTATATCTCATCATTTCAATAAATATGGCGGTCGAATCCCTATATGGGTTGCCGTTGAAGTGTTAACATTCGGTTTATTATCTAAGCTTTTCAATATCATGAAAGTTAAAGATCAGAAAATCATATCGCGTGATTACTATAATGGCATCCATCCATCCGAAATATCAAGCTGGCTTTATGCTATAGCAACGGTAAGGAATAGGTGCGCTCATTATAGTAGATTATATAATCGTAAGTTGTCCATAACGCCCTATCTTCCTATCGAAGCTAAGAACCTTGATATTAAAAATGACGAGCTTTTTAGTATCATTTATATACTGAAAAAGTTAATTAAGGCGGAGTCATTTTGGACAAGTTGGATTACAAAGTTAGAGGCGATTATCGAGCAGTATCAGCCAGAAGTAGATATTAAATTAATGGGTTTCCCGTATAATTGGGTAAATATATTAAGAAATTAAAAACCAATCCCCCGGACCTAAGCCGGGGGATCTTGTTTTTCTGTTGCTTTTCCATCCACATACGCCTCTGCGAACATATACGCTATAACCGAACCTACAGCTCCGATCAGCGCGACAACTTTCGTTATTGTATCTTCGCTTGCGCCGAATAAAACGAGGATACTGGTAGCGACACCAGCAAGCAGTGCCCAGAACTTGCGGCTTCCTAACTTACGTTTCCAGTCAATCCCGTTCATCTTTATCATCGTCCTCCTTTCGTCCAAGTAAAATGATTGCTAACCACGCCGCTTCGTCTACGGTTAGTTCCTTCTTTTTCGCCTTTTCTGCCCACTCCGCGGAACTTAATAGTCCGTTTTCTTTGAGATGTTCCAGCGCTTTGGTTAAGAGATCCCATTGCCAATCAAACTTTAGCTCCAACTTTCTTCCTCTCCTTTCTGTTGTTTTTTGTGCAATTCCCAATGATTTCACTTCTCTCATGAACACATCTTTGTCAATTGCGGTGCCAGGACAGGTTTTAGGTGCGTTCTCACGGTGGAAGCGAATATACTTACCACGATCATAGAAGAACCTGGCCAGCTTCAGCATGGCTTCTTTCTGCTTTCCGCCGAAGGTGTCGTGTCCTATATCAAAGTTTCCGAGCATTTCCACGGCAAAGGCACCGGTATTATACCATTTGATCGAGGCTGGGGCCTTACTGAAATCCCTTCCGGTCACAAACAATCCATCCGGGAATAGGGTGACATGTTGACCGATATCACTCCAACCTCTTGTCTGGATGTGGTATCGCTTCATGTCCTCCTGTAGTTGAAGGTAATTCTTCCCGTTGAAGTTTGAATGGTCCGGCCTCCAGGTATGGTGAACATGAAGCTCTTTGTGATTGTACTTCTTCAATTCCGTCAAAAGTTCGTCAATCGTAATAACCTTAAACCCGCTCATCGTCTAGCTTCACCTCCTCTCTACATCCGCGCAAAATAAAAGAGCGCTGCAATCGCGCCCGTGATCAGCGCCCCGGCGACAGTGCGCCAGAGCCACTTTTGATTGTCCGCCACATCATCGATTCGATGGTGCGCCGACTTCGCACTTTGCAGCGCCTCATCGGCTGTGGATTTCGCTTTCTCCGCTGTGAGTTTCACGTCCGTCATCGTGTCTAACTTGGTTTCGATTCGGACGATTCTCTCACGGATTTCCTGAAGTACATCGGTTTCTCCCATTGAGTCACCTGCTTTCATAAAAATAAAAATAAAAAAAAAAAAAAAAAAACACCTACTTGGTGTCTATCAACCATGCATCTATTAGTAGCTCTAGTAATTCGTCCTTTTCGACTCTGCTCATCTGCGAAAATGCCTTTTCTTTCAACTTTCCTCTTGCCTTTTCCTTTGGTGTCAATTCACGCCCGAATGTGATGACATTTTTACCTTGCACTTTTGCTTTTTGTTTCATCTCTAATTTCATACAATCACCGCCTCTATTGTAATAGTATTCCTACCGTACTTGGTCGTTGATTCTGCTTCAATGACAATCTCACCTGTTTGGGTAGCGTTTATTTGTATTGTTCCCACGCCGTTTACTGCGTTTTCAGAGCTTACAAGAGTCCCGTTAACATAAAAATTGATGACCTCAGTGCTGTTAGGGTCATCGACCATTGCGGTGATCGTGGCCATATCCACGCCGTCGGCTTTAATTTGCAACTTGTCCGCATGTATGGATATTCTTTTGTAGATATGCAATTTCCCTCCGGAACCATCGTCGAGCATTTCAAATCCTACGGCCTCGTTTAAGTCTTTTTGGGACGTCGCAGCTTCTACGTAATAGTATACCGGAGTATCGCCCCAATAAGTCCTCAGCTCATTTAAAAGTTCTTGTGACGGCTGCGACAAGTTATCATCAATGGCCATCAGTTCAAGCATGCCGTCCATGCGCTTTGTGTATATGACAAGCATCATCACACCTCCCATTTATATGACTTTTGTTTGTATCGATCCATTGATTTCAAAGTAATTGTATCCAACGCTAGTTTGACCATTCGATCTAACCCAATGGCGCACACGCACATTTCCTGAAACATTGATATTTAATGTTTCGGTCGTTAGTAGCCCTGCACTTGATGTAGTGGTGCGTTCAGGTAGAAAAACCTCCGCCCCTCCATTTGCAATGTATCCCACTTTTCCGTAGACTGGTGTGGCTCCATCACCCGAGATAATTAAGTGCTTGACAGTAGTGATGTTGCATTCACCCACCATTGAATTATTCTTAGCGTAGTCTGGGATGGTGTAGAGATCTTGGGGCAGAAGGATATCTTTCACCATAATGTACGTACTAGTGGTAGCATAAGATGTAGAATAGTTTGTTGGGGTTCTGTAAAGTGTGCCGTTGTGTGTCATCCCGATAGCGCTCAAATGCTTTCCATCCACCATATCCGCATCAAGCCCGCTTCCTACGCCCTGAGGGGCAATGGTATTAGGCGCTTGTGTTCCGGTGTGGTTAGCACGGGATAGATAATACGCGCCATGCTGTCCGTCGACGGTGTCCGCGTTGGTCGCCTGGGGCCATGTTCCGGTTCCAGCGATGGTCACGCGCTTGTTGGTGTTATCTGGCGTGATCGCGATGTTCGCTCCGGCGATTAGGTCAATGTTCCCACCGGGATTCGACACACCATCTACGCTGGCGAGTGCACCAACCTGAGCCGCCGTAACGGCATGTGGGTTGTCGGTGCGGTTGGCATGAGCATCCACCTTTGCTTGTGCGCCGGAGGGTGTTTCTGCCCCAATATCGGCCGGAGAAATCGGATCACTGCCACTGCTTGCATGGCTAGAGGCGTGGGCCGAAGGGGTGAATGAGGTTGGCTTCCCTGCGATATCATTCCAGTTCACCGTCGCAATCAACGCCCAAGCAGTCCCTGTGTCAATGTAAATGCGCCCAGTATCATTGGCGATGTAGAGACGTCCTACAGTACCGGGCGCTGGTTTGCTTGCGTCGGTCCCGGCCTGGGCGGAGGGGACGCCACCGGCGTTGAACATTCGCTTTGCTATTTCTTCGTCAATTTTGTCGGCGTTGAAGTTAAAGTCATCGATATTATAGAAATCTGTCTGTTCCGGTTTTTTTAGACCAATGTTTTGCGTTGTATTCATACCGGCAAAACCTCCTCCCTAATGTCGATATGTCTGTATGCTGCAAGAGCACCATGTGTCAGCTGCCCAATCGTAATATGCTGGTTGTATCGCAGTTCGACGATCAGGCGAAGGTTGGCTGGCACAACTTCACGGAGCATTCCCTGAGCCGCGTCAAACTGCCGTTTTACTGTCAGTTCAATCAGCACACGCAGCGTATATGGTTCTTTGTGTAACTCGATGACGTATTTTCCGGGGCCGAGTAGTGCGTCAAGACGGTCTTGCAACATTCGGTAGGTATAGGGTAGGCGGTTGAGCCATTTTCCGGCCACACGGAAACGCCTGGTTTCGATGGTGTCGTCGCCATAAGGCGTGATATTTAGTATCGCCTCACGCCTCGCGATTCCGCGTTCTGTTGCTGTCTCGATGAATTGGTCATTGAGAATGTTGTTAATTTCCTGCCTCAGATCGTTGAGCTCCACATCTTCCGTATCAGCGACCAAACCGAATTCCCGTAGCTGCGCTAAAAATTCAGGCCAATACTCGCCAATCTTAGCCATTGATCATCACCTGCCCTAGAACTGGAACTTCGTCCGACGCAAGCGTCACATTCGCAGCGACGCCGTTCAGTTTTGTTCCGGTTACGTCCAGTACACCAGGAACGTCCAAAATACGCGCGTCGATCAGCGCGACACGTACGATGGTTTGGTTTGTGTCCTGCCACGATTTGCGCAGTTCATCAAGATAAGCCTCGATCTTGGCAGTCACATCAGGCATTACACTGGCGGTTGTGTATCCTGTGTCAAGCGTCAGCGTCGTCTCCACATTGATTGAAACCCCAGCAGCGCTCTCCACCGTCACCACATGGCCGATCGGCGCAATGCCGTAGCCCTCGCCTTGTGGCGGCGGGTCCATATCATTTTGTACCCGATCCACCAGTCCGGAATCAGCAGGAAGGTAATTGGCCCCAAGAATGACGAGTTTCACCGTACCAGGACCGTTCCAAACGGGGTATACTTTGACCGCCATTACGCCCTCAATGGCCAGGGTTTTACTCTTGTAGTCGGCGATATTTCCGCCGAAGGCTTGCCCACGCAAGTTATCAAAATACCTCCTTCGCAAACTCTCGTCGTCCTCTTCCTCTGCGCCACGTTCGATGATGTCGGCCACCACAGCCTTGCTAAGACCGTTGATGTAGTCGATCGGCAGCATGTCGCCGCTGGGGACGTTTCCAACCTCACCAGCTGTTTCACATTCGAGCACAAAATCGCCAACGGCAAGCTTTTCAACCGCGACAAAGATCACATCATCGATGCGGAATCGAGAGCCGATCGGCACGTCCATCAGTGCGTTATTGCCGTCGTAAAAGAACCCGCGCCTCCGCGCTTTGGTAGCCGGCTTGCGGGAGATGCCAATCTCCGCCGCGCGGCGGGTCAGATACTCGCCGCTGGACGTGTCGGCGAAAGTCAGGCGCATGTTCGTGTCGAGTTCGATGTACATTTGTGCGAGTTCCGCTGCCGCCGGTGCCAGTGCATCGTAAATGATACTTCCCTCTCGTTTGTCGACGTCCGCCGGAACTCGATTCAGCATCCGTTGCAGGATTGCTTCGTAGGTCTGCGCCTCATACATGTGCCGTCACCTCCTTATGGAATGATCCGAACGACGATACGACGGTAAACCGAACCGCTACCGTATCCCCGACGATATCGATCTGAAAGTCCATCACGTCCTCAATTCGGTCATCCTGTGTTAGTGCCTCTCGAATTCTCCTGCGCAATTCAGACTGAACAAACATGAAATTCTGGCCGATGAGTCCATTCAATTCAACTCCGTAATCGGCATCATAGATCAGGTGCCGGAAACGTTCCGTCTGCAGAATCTTCGCCACAGCCTGCTGAACCGCATCAAGCCCGTCGATCATTCCTGCCACGCGCCCATGGTCGAAATCCAATCTCCATGTGCGTGAGGGCTGTTCGACGGTCTGTGTATTCTGATTGTCGATGCTTCCACCGGTCGGAATCATCCGTTCACCACCTTATCCAAGATCAAATATTTCTGGCCACCCTGGATTCTGAGTAGTACCACCTTATCACCCGCTTGTAGGTACTTAGCCGTGTTTGTCTGCATCAAAAAATCCTCCGAGAGAGTGAAACGC
The DNA here is from genome assembly GCF_000510645.1 of Thermicanus aegyptius DSM 12793. Lineage (NCBI taxonomy): Bacteria > Bacillati > Bacillota > Bacilli > Thermicanales > Thermicanaceae > Thermicanus > Thermicanus aegyptius. Next base: position 2,798,495 of record NZ_KI783301.1, read on the forward strand.
TGATCCACGTTCACCTCCAGAGGATTGGTTTTTGTAACGGCCCCGAACATCACAGCAACGGGTTGGCCGGCTTCCAATGCGTCAAGAGCAGCCTGTTTGATAATGTTCAACATATCAAATCACCTTCAATGTCAAGCTCATCGTATGATCTTCTCCGTCGAACTTATGGGTCACTTCATCCACCATCATGGGTTGATTGATTCCGAGCGATTCAATGACGACCGGTAGATATATGCCGGCACGGACCCGAATGTCTCCGATGGCTTCGATTTTTAGGCTCTTTTGCTCTCGGTTTTTGAGCCGTGTCAGCTGTGTCAGAAGTTCGTTGATTTGAGCTGCGTTTTTCTCCTCGTCCACACTCTCATACAGCTGCAGCACGCCCCACCGGGCGATATTGGCACTGTCCTGCGCCATGTACACCTCGCGCTTGCCGGTTTCCTTTTTGTACAGCTTGATCCGGTTGTATGTGTCTTGGTCGATGTCCCGGGAATGTTCGAAACCGGTCATCAAGCTACCGTCACCGATATAGAAACCGGCCTCGAACGACCTCACATCCCGAAGCGACAAGGCGCCGAAGTCGTCGAAGAACACGAAAAACCTCCCCGTAGCCGACATGGTGAGCGTGTTGGCTTTTTCGATGATGTCCAACAGTGTCTGGCCATCCTCGACCATGGATGGGATCCGGTGCCCTGTGTCGTCGATCAAACCGACTTTCAGGTTGAAATCCGCAGCGATCTTTCGGATGACATCGCCGGTCGTGACACCCTTGAAGACGTACGTGCTTTTGTTAAGCAGATACCGAACCTGGTCGTATGCCTTGACGCTGATCTCGGCATCTTGGTTTATCTTGACGCTGAACACGTACCCGTAGAACACATTCGCGCCGTCTTTCCGCACGCGAGCGATATCACCGTTGTTTACCGCGAACGCTCGATCCTGATAGATGCCGCTGTTGATGATGGTGAACTCCACGCTTGCCGGACGGCCGACGCGAGTGGTTGTCCAAGTCAGGTCTTTGGCGATCTGCGACAGATCCCACACGTTGCCGTTTTTATTGTCGAGCAGAATTTCAAGCATATGCCTTCCCGCCTTCTGTCGGCAGCTTCAGCACCATCCCAACCGGCAGCTTTTTCAGCTGCGCGTCGCTCAACCCATTCAGTCGCTGAATCTCGCGCCACCTGGAGCCGTCACCAAGTACCTTTTGCGCGACTTTCCAGAGGTTGTCCCCGGGTGCCAGCGTGTACGTCTTGGGCGGCACGCGCTCATCCGGGCGCTTTGGTTTCGGCTTCTGCACCGTCGTCCCGCCGCCAACCTGCTGGGCCACCTGCACCTTCCTGGCGGCATAGAACCGGTATTCTCTCAGCCGCAGTGAAAACGAAATGTCTCCGGGGCTGCCGGCGACCTCTTTCCATTCGAACCCTTCAATGCTGGCAGGTGTGTTGACTTCCATCGTGGATGTGACGGCCACAAACCGGATCGGGCGCTTGGTTTCCCACCAACGCATGATGTAGTCGATATATACCTTCGGCTCAAGGACAATCGAGGCTGTGACGAACGGATATCGCTGAGCCGGGAATATACTTTCAATCGTGTATCCTGCTAGCTCGCGGTCCTTGATGACATTGATTTTGCCGAGCCCGAAAACGTCATGCCCAACATCGTCCCCGCGAATGCTGGGACCGATTTCACCGGGGAGGACTGGAAGCTCAAAACCTTCCTCCTGGTTGTTCCAACTGAGCCAAATACCGTATCGGTCAGCCAAGGCCGTACACCCCCCGGGCTGAAGATGCAATCTGCTCAGTCAGCGACCTTTCAATGCGTGCTATAATCTCGTCGATATCGCTTTTCTTGTTCACGGGTCCGGTATGAACCGTCACCGTAGGAGTCAGTGAAACAAAATTTTGGATGCTCTTCATTTCTGCCAGTTCCCGCATCATTTTTAGGTCTTCGCTAGAAATGTCCACGGTGTCGCGGATTTTGCCTACTTCATCGACTTTGCCGATGTCTGGTTTTGTCTGCCACTTGGAAAAGTCATAGCCTTTCGCCTGTGCGGCCTGTTTCTCTGCTACTTGTTTCGCGCGTTCTGCTGCGCGATTAGCCAAGAAGTCTTTCACTTTCTGTTCCCGTTCCGCCGCTTTTGCCGCTGCAGAACTAATTTTTTCAGCCAGATTCTTATCCATCGCCTGCCGGCGCGCCTCTAATGCTAAGGCTTCTTTAGCAGCGTAACTCACATGACCGATCGTTTCCAAACTTACACCAGGTATCTTATTTAACTGTTCAATCATCCAGTTAATCCCGTCGATAACGGTGTTCGTCATTGAATCGACGAGCTTTACTATCTCTAAGTCAACCCAAGCCAGTGCTTCAAAAATACCTTTACCGACTTTATCAAAAAAGATTGGAACCTGGTCGAAAAAGTTTAAAATCGTATTCCATGTCCGCATAAGTCCTGCGGCGAATTGATCATTTGTATTCCAAAGATTAATTAGCCACATCGCCAAAGCAACGATCGCAGAGATAAGCAAAACAAAGACATTTGCTTTTTGGACTGCGTTCAGCGTCGCCCAAGCAGCTGTTAAACCTTCCGTCGCGAAGGTTAGATAAAATACTGCTGCTGTAACTGCCGCTGTTCTAATAGCGAGCAACCCCTGAGAAATGGCCTGTAGTTTGGTTATAAAAAACCAAGCTCCAAAAGCACCCACAATTCCCCAAACTATAGGTTCGATGGTTGGCCAATTTGAAGTTATAAAATTAAAAATATCGCCTACCACGTTCAGAAGCCAAACTGCAGCGACGGCTGCAGCAGCCATGGCTTTTCCCACTCCTTCAATTCCGCTAGCCATTTTAGGATCATTGAGCATTCGGCTTATTTGTTGTATTGCCGGACCAAATGCTTGAAGCGCAGAATTTTTAAGCTGATTCATAACATCCCCAAACGTCATCGGCATCGTTGCAAATTTTTTATTGATGTCATCTGCAGCATTAAACATTGCTGCTTTTATAATGTCCGCTGTAATTACGCCTTCTGCCGACATTGTTTTCAAATCGCCCATAGACTTCCCAGTAACATCTGCAATGGCTTGGGCAAGTCTCGGGGCAGCTTCCATAATCGTCCGGAACTCATCGCCTTGAAGCCTTCCTGCGGCCATTGCTTGCGACAATTGATACATTGCAGATTGCTGTTCTATGGTCGACGCACCACCAACTCGGAAAGCTTTTTGCATGAGTTCCGTAAAGGCGATCAGCTCGTCATTGCTACTGAACACCTTTCCTGCAAGAACGCCCATCCGCCCGATTACTCCTGCCATGTCGGTGTAGCTTCCTCGAGCACGATTGGCAGCAGCAAAGATTTTGTCCTGCAATTGTGCGGTTGTTTGTAATCCATCATTGATCAAATTAAGCCTAGCCAAAGAGTTCACATATTCATCACTAATGTTAGCGACAGCTCGTATACCTTGGAGAGAAAAGTAAGTCGCTGCGATACCTTTGATTGATCTCAGTAATCCACCCGCTCCGCTTTCTCCTAATTTCAATGATTGATTAAATTGCTTCTGCGCCTTATCTGCTTGCTCGATCTGGCGATTAATTTCAGCCGTGGCAGAAGCAATCTCCCTCTGTGAAGCCGCCAACAATCGATCTACATTCGTATTTCGTTCAGTGACGTTCTGCATCTGCTCGAACGCCCTGATCATCAGATTCATGCTGTTCATAATGGATTTAAGCGGTCCACTCATACCATCCATCATTTTAATTGTGGAGGAAATTGTTGGCATTCTATATACCTCCATTTTCTTATTAAATTTGATAAAAAATCGCCCTCAATATTGAGAGCGCGAGGATTTTCTTTATTAAGTTTTTATTTCACTTTTTTATCGATTGATTCAAGATCAGCAATCATCCGATCTTTTTTCGTAGCAATTTCTTCTTCCGTCAAGCCAATTTTATTCAATAATACAATTCTATTTTTTGCTATTATCGTTGCAGCTTCTTTCGCCCTATTAATATTCTCTCTAGCATTCGATAAATCTTTTGTAGCGTTTGAATCTAAATATTTCATCAAGCTATCGACCGCACTTTGATCAGCAAGAGCAAACACTTCAAATGTAGAAAGATATTCTTTTTCATCGTCCGTTTTCCCATAATTAAAACTTATAGACATCTGTCCAAACCATTCTTTTGCGTTTTTACAGTAATCATAAAAATCTAATTCAGACATACTTCCTTCGGAAAATGCGTTCGTAGCTTTCATTAGATAACCATGAGCTTCATATAATTTTAAATAGTCGTTCCAAGCTTTTTCATCGAATTCAAGACCTTGCTTTTTTAAATCCTCTGAATTTACATTTACGACCGCCTTTTTATTCCCGTTATTATCTAGATTATTAACTGGCGATGATTCATTTTCACTTACAAAAATTCCAACAATCAAAAAGATCGACGAAGCAATAAAAGAATACAAAACGAATTTCCCGTTTTTTCTCCTGACTAGCCAATAAATTAGACCACCGATGAACAACACTCCGAAAATGAACCATAAAAACATAAATAAATAAAACAATAGAAAGCCCTCCCGCGCAAATTTTGGTAACATTTTACCACATTCTGTGCAGGAAGGCTATCTTCTTTTTGCTTTCCGCTCGGCCTTCGCTGCCTCTTTCTTCTCTGCTTCGATGCGGATATCAATAGCAGCCATGATAAAGGCTTTCTCCTCCCGCGGCAAGTTGACAAACTGTCCCGGGAGAATGCGCAGTTTGTGGAGGGCGTAATACGCATAGTTAGCCTCCGCGTCGCCCTCTTTAATCAGTTTTTTGCTTCCTCGACGAGCGCCTCCATATCAATGTCAAAGCCACTTAGCTCCTGAATTTTGTTAACAAGCGTCGCGATCTCGCCAGAAAGGAGCACCTTGTTTAAATACTCATCCGGTGTAGCACAGCCGAGCTTCTTGATACTATCCGCATCCTTGAAGTCTGGATCCAGCGTATGCTCGATCACGACAGCCGTGTTAAAACCCTGCGCGTCAAATTCGACCTTACGGCCCTTTCCGACGCGCGTGTATCGCTTCCGCAGCTCATCAAAGGTTTGGTTCGTCATCGCCTTGATCTTGAATTTAAGGATATTTCCGTCCTTATCTTTGAACCTAGGCGAAACGACGACCTCATCGGTCAAATTATCGACCGGATGAGAATTGAGAAAATCCTGTAACGTGCTCATATTTTACCTCCTTAAAAGGCGCCTGGATTAGGCGCCCGTAATGGTGTTGAATTGGTCCAACAGATCCGCATCGCTGAACGTAAACGGCAATTCCTCTTCGAGCATATCGTCACTTGTTGCATCAAATTTAGCGATCGTAACACTGTCTAGGTTGCATCCTCTTAACAGCACAGTCTGTTTGCCTGTACTAGATTGAGGATCCTCATTAACAATTTGAAGATCAAACCAAAAATCACGACCTGTTTTAACGTACTCCACCATTAATTGACGGAAGATAGAAGTTACGTAGTAAATGGTCAGCGTACCAGATCCCTTCCACCCAGCTGACCGTTGCGGCGTATTGGTTTTACCCAGCACCGGCACGTCGACTTTGTTCTTTTCGATCGTCGCCTCTAAAGAGCGGGCATAAAACAGCTCCTCAACGCGCCCGTTAATTGTTGCGTAAGCCCTTGCCTGTTTCCCGCTGATTGCGTCGCCTTCACGGAAAAACACTCTGCATCACCCCTTACCGGACCGTCACGGTCATATAGATTTTCTCGATGGAGTCAATCGGCTGTACCCACTGATTCACCACAACCGCATCAACATCTGCCCCCGGGAGAACCTCAAGATCCGTCTGCGGATCGAAGTTTTGCACCGCGCCGATGTTCTGGTACTGATTGGTGATGTTGATGATTTCGGACTTAAACAGGTTACGGCCGTCATCGTTGTTCGCCACCTTGCCAATGTAGGATTGGCTGAACACCCGCATATAGTCATTGGCCAAACCATCCAGCACCCGAATAACGCGGTTTTTGCTGAATGCCTTACCTTTCGTCGGAGTGAACGTGTGCAACGTGTTGATATCCTGCTCAACAATGGCCCTGCCGTCCATCGCTGTGAACAGGAATTCGCCATTTTGCAGGGCCGCAATAATCTGGCTATTGGTGTACTTCGGCGCCACGTCTACCGCACCGTCATAAGCGTCATATGTGAGCGACTGGTTCGGCGCGGCCCCGGCCGTCGCCCCGGCCACCCACGCGACCGCCTGCGATGCAGTAAGCGTTGTCCCGTCTGTCAGCACAACGCCGTTTTTCACCGAAATGACTCCCTCATAGTCAGCCAACGGGTAGTTTTCCATGACGACTTGAATCTTCTTTCCTTCAGTATCCCGGAGCCGCTTTGCAAACGATACGAACACGTCTTTGGTCATCGCATCCGTCGCCGTCAAGCCGATGGTGTTGAAGTCGTGGACTTCGATAGCGGCAAGGTAATCCAGGTAGTCCTGCGCCGTTACACTACCGTCTGCCCCACCGGTTAGCGGTGCCCCGGCGGTTGTCGTGAGAGACCCGGTTCCGCTAAAATCGACCCAAGTATTCGACTTCAGTTCTTCAATGGTTGCAACGGTCTGCAGATCAACTTCCTGCCCGGAGACGAGCGTCTTCACGTCAAACTTAGCCGGATCGTCAATGTTCGACTGAACGATAATGCTGGCATCGTTCCCCCGTACACCGCCATGTTTGGCCGTCACAGTCAAATTTGTTCCAATCGTGGCCGTCGCCTTTGTTCCTGTGTTGAGCCTGTACAAGAGCAGTGTCCGGGCCCGTTTCAGCGCTTCCCGAACCAGGAGCAACTGCGGCTCCGTAATCGGATAGCCGAGTGTGTCAAACGTGTCCGCGCCGGCCTCGACCGCGATTACCTGCTTAGCGGGACCCCAGGAGAGCGGCAAGGGTAGGCTTACGAAGCCGCGCTCGCCGAGTGTCCCTAAAGGTTTGGCTTCTCCTACAAAGTTGATATACACACCAGGGCGTACCTTGTTTTGAACTGTCCACGTTCCACCTGCGGGCATATCAGTTCACCGTCCTTTTTGCAAAATCTTCGATCAGTTTTTGTACCTGATCGAGTGTGTATGCCTCATCATCTTTCAGCAATGAACTCAAAACGTCTTTTTGAACCGGCGTAAAATTAGCCGACTTTAAGAATTGCTCTTTCGTAAATTTCACAGCCGCTTTTTTCTCGCTCATTTGATCCCCTCCTTCACATCAAGTGCCTTCATCACCGGATCAACCGGTTTCGGCGCCCAGACGTGGAAATTGTATTCGACGAAGAAGTGCAGAACTTCGTCTACGATTTCAAACCGCATTCCCGTCCCGCGGACCAACCGGCCAGCTACCGCGATCCACTGAAGTGTTTCTGTCAGCCGTTCGGCCATGGCATACATATCCTCGTTACGACGCTCCGGGGCGAAGTAATGCACATCGAACGGATGATATCGGATGAACCGCCGGCCAAGCTCTTGCGTGTGCTCTGGCTCCAGGAGCTTTACAAAAAAGCATGGCAGCGTCAGGCCTTGCTTAATCTCTTCGCCCATGATCGGGATGGTTGGGAACGCGGTGTCGAGTGCGGAGTGGACGGCGTATCGGACGTCGTTAATGGTTACGGACAAGCTCATAAGCGCTCCACCAACCTGTCCATGTTCGCTTCAACAACCGCATACATCACATCGATCTGAAGATGAGAAGTCAATTCATTTCGCCCACCAACATCGACGTTCGCCCAGCTGGTGGCGATATTTCCGTCCGGACATTTTGCGGCGAAGACGAAACCCAACACTTCTCCGCCACGCGCCCGTTCGAGCAGCGTTTCCAACGCTTCCACCACATTGTCCTGTGGCGTTTTGAGTCGGATGATCTTCGCCATAGCATTACTCCTTCCTCGGCGGCCGGCCGTTCATGATATCATTGAGCAGCTGCATCACGCGCTTTTCCAAATACCGCGGTAGCTCCCGCTCGATCTCCTGCATGGAGATGGTCATCATAAAGCGGCCTTCGACCCACTTCGTCAGGTCATTGCCGGCCCGGTGGCCGTATTCAACGTAGATCGCGTACTCCGTTGGGTTAAAGATATCCACCTGATATGCATTTCCGCGACGCTCGACCCGACCGACTTTCCAATTCCGCCTCAGTTCCCCGGTATCAACCGGCGTCCGCTTTTTGATCTTCCGCTCGGCTCGGTACGCCATCTCCAGCAGGAAATCCTGGATGAAACGCTCGATGACGCGCTCGTCCAGCGCTTTTTTGAACGTTTTAGCCAGTTGCTCAAATTCGGAGAAGTCGAATTTTCCCCACTTGGACATTAGGCCCATTCCTTCCGTTGCAAACTTACTTCCTGATGTGTCGGATACAGAAACGGCTCTCCGGCAGTGTATCGGCGCGTCACGGTGCCGCGGGTGACTTCGAGCAGATCACCTTGACGAATGTCCAGCTCCGGAGCGATGAACATCTTCGTCTCATACCGGATTTCGTTCTGCGCCTCTGTCTGGTTGTTCTGGCCAAGCACACGCTGCGAAATGCGGCAGGGTTGGGCGGTGTAGACGGGCTGCAGGACGAGTTTGGTTTCCTTCGTGACCGGATCCTTGACCTGGACATATCGGTACACCATCGCCCGATCCGTGTATATCTGTTCGATTGCCCGACGGTGGCGGGTAAGGTCCATCGTCACCACCTCATTCTCCGGTACCTGTTCAAATCAACCCGATAATTCAACACAACGGCGTCGATTGCGGATTTGGACGTATTTGTCAAACCGGATCCCTGCGCTGGCTTTGACGACGTATCCCCGACTGTAACCTCTTCTCCGGCTCCGCTCGTCTCTGCGATCCCGTGGAGTTTCGGCTGTTCGATTCGGAGCGCGTCGATCGTCATGGACGCCCAGGTGTGTTCCAACTCGGCCGGGATCTCGATCAAGTTCGTATAGTGCAAGATGCGCCGGCCGATCTCCTGGACGTAGGAATCAATCAGCGCATCCAAACTGTTGTCCGTGATCTGCAGGCGGGTTTTGACTGTCGCCAGAACATCACTCGCCGCCATCTTTTTCGCCGCCTTTGGTTGCGAAAATCACTGCGAGAATATCTCCCTTCTTCGTCGCACCACCCAGATCGATGCCGTTGTCCGCCGCGTATTGCTTCAGTTCGGCAACGGTCATGTCATTGAAATCATTCAAGCCGCCAACAGGAGCTGGCTTAGATACGGGTTTCTCGGATTTCTCCTTCTCCCTTACCTTGGCAGCCAACTCCCGGCGTTGCCGATTAAATGCTGCAAGTCCCATGTGATCACCTCATTATAACAGCTTGTGGACAAATTTTACGACACGAATCGCTTTCGGCTCGTACACGCGACTCCAGTTCGTTCCGCTGGCCAACTCTGCGTTGGTCGGAGACACCCCAGCCACGCTCCCCGAAGTAAACCGCACTCCACGCGGATGCAAAATGAAAGTCCTGCGATTGATCAAGTAATCTTCGCCGGCTAAAGTGTCTCGGTCCGTTTCCGTCGGGACGAATCCGACCGGGTTGCCCTCGCCATATGCGACAGCACCGGGGCCGAATAAGTATGTCGTAAAAATCTTATTACCTGTCGGTGTTCCGGTACCATCAAGTTCATCAGTTACTGGAGTTGTATCGTCCACAATGACGCGCTTACCAAGGAATGTCGGTACATCAATAGAGCCAGTGGAAGGCTTAACGTACTGAATCAAGTCCTGTTTCGCCAGCGACGCCTCCGTCGCGCTGTGCATGACGATGGCCGTCAGCTGCGATTTAGCGTCGCCAAGCTTTTGCGCTGCATCGACCGTCGTCTTGGCGCTGATAACTGCTGCATCGCCGGTTTGGCCAGAAATATCATGCACCAGTGCTGACATGCTGGCCGATGCGAAAACACCCGTCAGGGTGGAAATCAGCGCCGCTTGGTATCTCCGTGCCCAATAAGATGCAACCAGGTCAGCGATGGCTCGCATCGGATCGTCACCGGCGAGATTGGCCGCTAGATCATTCGCACCCCAAGCACGGCCACGGCGCAGAATGACGGCTTCATCTTTGTTGGCTTGGATTTTGCCGGGCGTCAATGCCCCATTGTCGGATAGAACTTCATCATCCCCAACCAAATCACCCCAGAACGGCATCTGTACTGTCCGCGCAGCTGCGCTTGCTAGCCGGTCAAACTCTTGCGTACGTTGGGCAATTCCGGATTGAAAGATTGCCGAAAGCTCCATCGTACGCTGTACCACGTAGGGATTAAACACCTCAGGAACGATTACATCAGAAATTTTCACAGACATGTTTTATCAACCTCCAACAATGGATTGAAGTTGTTTCGCAAGCTCCGGATTCTCTCGAAGAATGCGGGCCTGTTCAGTTAGATTGAAATGCTCTTTCGACCACGGGTTTTTAATTCCAGTGCTTCCGCCATCCCGCCCATCCGCCGGTGCAACGCCTTTGAATTGCGGACCTTTGTCCGATTTTTGCTCGACAAACAAAAAAGCCTTACTTTGACGTAGGGTTTTGATTTGCTCATCGAGCCCGGCTTTTACGTTGCTGCTGTCATCGAGCTCGATTTTGCTTTTGTCCAACAGGGCAGCCACCAGATCCGGATCGTGTACCTGGCCGGCGACCGCCAGCTTGATTGCTGTTGTCACGGCCATGTCCTGGAGCTTGGCCTCGTACTTCTCGGCAGCGGCTTTGTTCTCCGCCTGAAGTTGCTCGATCTGCTTTTTCAGTTCCTCGTTTCCCTCAGCCGCTTTTTTCAGATCGGAAAGCTGCTTGTCACGTTCCTTAAGTGCTTCTTCGGCTTGCTTTTTGGCTTCGTTAATTTCATTGAACTTGTCCTTCGGAATCCAGTTCCCGTCGGATACGACTGCGACCTTATGTTTGTCACCAAGCTTCGCCATCAATTGGTTATATAGTTCTTCGCCCAAAAGTTCTTTCAAATCCACTTTTCAACACGCTCCCATTTGGTTTTTATGGCGTAACCCACCGCCATGGGCGGCCGTGATGCTCCGGCCAACGAGCAATACAAAGGGCCCCGGGAGTCTCGTCCGGAGCCCAATAAAAACACCCTCGCATGGTCGAGAGTGTCGGTTAACTCGGTAAAACAATTTCACCATTTAACAGCTTATCCGCTATTAAATCCTCCCCAATTTCGCGCAAACGTTCAACCATATTACTTATTCGCGAGGCCAAGTTAACGTCCGAGAAGAAACCTGAATCAATGATCTCTTGGACTTTATTCAAATTTCCCTCGTCATTTAACCACTGAATCGGAATATAAATCATAAAGCGTTCACCCCAATTCTATTCATTGCAATAATTAGCACATTCTCAAAGACGATTTTCTCATTGCCTGTGAGGCCCTTAACACCTTTCGCTATAGCTGAGTTTACATCATTGATCATTTGTGTGCGGTAATCCTTGTAGTTCGGCATATTTTCAAGCATTTTATCAACCAACTCTGCGACGTTCTCTTTTATATAGCCTAAATATGGTTGACTGTACGCCGAGATATCAAAAGACCGAGAGCCGATCTCACCAATTAATTTTTTCCATTCTGCAGTTTTCTTTACCCCTAACCTGTACTCATAAGCGATTTTCCCAAAGTCCGAGATATTGTCAGCCCGTTCAAACTCTGGCAAAGCTTTGAGTTTGGGGAGCGTTTCAATAAGGTGCCCAGGATAACTTGGTGAAATTTCATTCGTAATGCCGACTTGTTTAGCCATATAGTGCGCAAAGGACTCAGCAAAGACATCATCATAATAAGCCCATGTTTGAAAACCAATTTCCTTGATATCGTGTCGCAACCCATTGGCCATTGCATGAAATAGTTCGTGAAAGACGGTTTTAACTTGATACTCTATGCTCCGGGCGTCGTCGGAGTTCAACTCGTAGGTAATTACTTCGATGGTTTCTCCGCTCGTGTTTAATTGGCACTGTCCATGAGCAGGAATACGATGTCTTTGTACTTTCAAGGTGGATCCTGCTTTGATTAGTACATTTTGTGCAAACTCCTTCACATCTTGCTTATCCCAGTCGTTATAAATCGCCTTGACACTCGCGACAAAATCGGTTTTTGTAGCACCTTGTTCTCCTACATGCATATTATACCATCGTTCATACGTAATGTCACCAGGGACGAAATAGGTGTCGCCGCGCTCATCTCGTGCGATCCGTTCACCATGGTCAATCTCATCATCGAAATACGGAACGACGGTCGATCGGCATCGGACGTGCAGCGGAGGATAGTTAACGCCGACCTCGCGTTCAGACAATGCAAAGACACGGCCATCCATCGAGCGACATATTTGAGTTGTGCGGTTATCTAGTGTAGCCAAGTATTCATACTTCTGCACCACACCACTTTCCTTGTACCCGGCCGCTGTCGCTTCCCCGACAAAGAAGGCTGTCTCCGTCTGCACCAGGCGCTCAGCATTAGACAACGACACTCCCATTCGTTCAGCCAGATCCCTCACCGTTCGCTCGGCTGGTTCGCCGCGAATGAACGCCTGCGCCAGCTTCGTTCGCAGCTCAGTAACCAATTTGTCCCGGTCATTCCAGATCCGTTTGCTCCAGTTACTTCCTGCGAACTCGGTTCCGAGAACCGTTTCCAATGTGTCTCGGTCGATTTTTGCAAAGGTCACACCGAACCCCGTTCCACGCTGGAGTTCATAGATGGTCCGGTAGTAGGTGTCCTCGTACACGTCACCCAGGAGCTCGCCTGTGCGCTGCTGCCGGCTTCCGGCTAGCATTTCAACCTGCTGCTGAATCTCCGTCAGCAACGCCTCGTACCGGCTCACCCGGACCCTGTAATAGACCTCATTCAGCTGCTTGGTCCAGCGGCCGTCGGCATTGTCCTTCGCTTTGGCCGTAAACTCTTCCAGCGTCATCTTGAACTGTCTGAGTTCTTTTCCGGAGAGTTGCCGGCGCGCCTCGGCCATGCTGACCTCGCTGTTCGCCGCGTAGCGCTGGTAAAACACTTCGATCGCACGCCGGATTTCCTCCGTCGCCCGGGCGTATTCCCGATCCAGTTCGGCCTGGTAGGCATCGGCTTTCGCAAACTGCCGGGCGGCTACTTCCTCACTACGGCGGCGCCAGTATTCGGCCGGCTTCATGCTTGCTCACCGCCGCCTTGTGGCTGCTGCCCCAAATGTCCAAACTGCACCATGTCTGTATTGCGCTCTCTCCGGATCCTCTCTAGTTCTGCCTGAACGTCCGTTACAAACGGATGGTTTGCGATTAACGTCTCTTCTGACAAAATCCCAACGCTGTTTCTTATGTCGGAAATCACATCGGATTCAGATATAATAATGTCCCTGTTAAAAATGAACTCCACTGTTTCATTTGAAAAATCTCCGACTCCAGTGTTAGTCAAGTGCGTATTGATAAACCATAAAAGTTGCTCTAAAGCAGCTTGAAATTCGGTCTCAATGATATTGCAATCCATATCGAGATCCGCATACAAGAATTTCAATGCAACTCCTGAAGGAGCGCTTTTTACTCGATCAATATCAAACAAAACTCCCCGGCCGAACTCATAGATGTCCTTGCGCAGCTGCTCGATGTGCGTGCGGAAGGCCTCGACGTTGATCTCAAGGCTGAGCGTATCAACTCCACCATCATCCGTCACCTTCACCGCCCGGTACACCGAAAGATTGCGCCGGAATTCTCCCAGATCCTGGCCGTCATAATTCCTAACGACATAAATCGAATTGGGCAAGTCCTCCAGGTTGTTCGAATTGTCACTGGTCTTCACGTCGTAATCATCGACAAGCGACTTGATGACCTGGACGAGCGGAATCTCCTCGTCGTTATACTTGAAGCAAACAAACGGCACGCGCTCCCAATTAAATCCCTGCTCCTGGCCGTCCTGAATGGCCGTGAAGTGGCTGCCGAACTCACCCGCTTCAACGTCCGGGATCAATCCTCCCTCGCTGAGCACGTACCGGCGCACACCGGACGTGTCCCAGAATTCCACTTTCGTAATGATCTTCTTAGTTGTGCCTTCGTAGGCTTCGACATCGTACACACGGATTGCCGCGTCTAGCTCTGTATGCGCCGCGTCGCGCCAGAGCGGGATGATTTCCTCGCTTGGAATCTTTTTGAATGACAGCTGGCCTTCCTCGTTGTAATAAACATGCAGCCAGGCTTTGCCTTTGTTCACGGCTTCCTTACCCAAATTTTTCAGCAGGCGCAAAAAAGACTTGTTGAAAATGTCGTTCAACAAGTCCAGATAGGCAGCATTTTCGGTTTGAATGGTAAGCGGCTTTCCCAGCAGATAGCCGACTTTTTGGTCCACCAACTTCCGGACGAAGGCGTGCACCAGTTTATTGTTGGCCAGATTGGTCACCTCGACCAACTCTCCACCCTCGCCAATCACTGTCCGCTTGCGCTGCAGAATGTCATGGTCGCTGATGTAATACCGCTGTCCTGTAATCATCCACTGGCGTTCCGTGGAGTGTAGCCATTCATCGATCTGGATTTTAATTATCTGCTCCAGGCTCATCGCTGACTTGGCACCTGCTTCGATGATTTGTATAAGCTCTGCGGTTGTTTGTGACATTGCCTCACCTCCCATCATTTGAAGCTGATTGCTGGCCCGCGAATCTCGCTCTCCAGCGCATACCGTACAGCGTCGATGCTGTGGTTGTCTCGGTCAGGATAACCTTCTTTCCAACCACCGTTTCCGTCCGGCTCGAGCTCGTACCCCTCGAACTCCCGGGCCGTATTTGGACAGCGGACCGGATCGATAACAATTTCATTCAAGTCTTGCAGGAACTTGATGCCGTGTTCCACGCTATCCGGTCCCTTCTTCGCCCCAACAACGTTCACGCCCAAATTGCGCAACTCGTTGATGGTTCGCGGTTCGGCACTGTCAGCCGTAACCCGGGTGTTGCTTTTGTTTTCGGTTTTGATCGCATCGGCCAACGCCCGGTTCGACATTCCAACCTTGTGGATCTCGTAGAAGATGAACAGCCGATTGCGCGTGCGGTCGAAGTGCATAACCGCATAGTGCGTCGGATGCGATGCAAAGCCGAAGTCCAAACCGCGCTTGATTCGATCGAACGCCTTGATTTCCTCGTCACTGATCCGCCGAAGCGTAAGGTTACGAAACACTTCTCCGCCAGTTCCAACGTCTTCACCAAGGTACTCATGTCGATAGGCCAATTCGTTCCGCTGCCGAAGCGTCTCAGCCTCGATGAAAAATTGCTCACCCAGCCATTCCCGCGGAACATCCAGATAGGTGCTGTGGTGCACAAACCAGCCCTCAGGCGGATTGTTCTTGTATTCATTAACCCATGCCTTTCGACTCTTAGGTGGGTTGTAGGTATAAAAAACGCGGAAGCTGTCGCCGCCGCGCATGAACGTCTGATTGATCGTTCGGATATCTTCGATACTGAACTCATCAGCTTCTTCATACCAGATATATTTCACATAACCACGTCGGAGCTTGCCGGACTTCACTTTCCGTGGGTTGTCCGCGCCTCGAAAGATTATTGTTTGCCCTGTTGGACGGTACATAATCCGCATTGGCGAAACACTTACATCCCAAAGATGGGCCACGCCAAGTTTTTCGATCGCCCAAAGTAATTGCTCATAGACACTCTCGCGGATCGTGTCCTTAACTTTCCGGAGTGCCGCGGCATTCGCTTGCTGATCCCGCATCATACCGACGATGATCTCGACAGCCACGAACGATGATTTCGTCGAGCCGCGGCCGCCACCGAGCAGGAAGTGCGTCGCTCTGTCATTTTTGACGGCATGATGAACCCCATAAAAGCTCGGAGCAATGATGTCGGTTAAGCGGATCTGCATTGCTCCACCCCGAAGATGGACAAATATGACGATACACGAACCTCCGGCGGGTACTTTGTCTTATCAGTATTGAGCGCCTCATCGCCGGCTGGATCAGGATCGTAAAATCGGCCGTGATACCACAGCGTCCAATGCGATCGATGAGAACATGAAAACCGCAATTTTACAATGCAAACATCCGGCAACGATTCTTTGGCGTGGTGTAAACGATCCCCGCACATAATCCCCAATCGATTTAAAGCCTCAACAACTTCTTTCGTCCGTGTCCCGCCTTGTTTCCCGCCAAACGCCCGAATAGCTTCTGCTAGCGAAATGTTGGCTACCATTGCAACACACGCTTGCCCGCAAAGACTGGACCCCAGTGGCTGATACACGTGATTCATCCAACCTCGCCGCCCTTCTCCGGCACGTCGTCCACAATCTGCACAGCTCCTTGAACGTCTATCTGCTGCTTGTCAATCCACATACCAAACCTCTTTCCAAGGAGCTCCAGAGCGCGAATCTTGTCTGCAAAGCGTATTTCACGTTCAACGCCAACTCCGTCTTGCGTCGGGATCGTCTTGACCTTCACAGCCGCGATCGCGGCTGTGTCGTCTTCCGTGGAGTTCGGTTTAAGCGTTGCGCTATCCAAATCAACCACATCAGTCGGATTCAAGAATGCAATCCGAGCAAGCTCCCGGATAATCCGTTCCTGGGTTACACCTGTACGCTTGGACAACTTGGCCATGCGGGCATCGATGTACGCGCGAACGCTAACTTTCGCTAACAGCCTAGCCCCTTGCTCATTGGCCGTTTTAGGACTATATCCGGCCCGAATAGCCGCCTGCGTCGCATTAAGATCAATCAGATATTCTTCCACAAACCTCTTCTGCTTCTCCGTTAGTTTCACATAAACCACCACCTCACAAAATTATTTTGCAAAAAGAAAAAGCACCGCATGGGTGTTGAATCATCTCGTAATATGCCAGCTCTTACTCACGCGGCCGGCACGCGCCTCCGATCCACTTCTTGCGCCGCTGGAGTCACGGCTGCCCAGGAGGCGGGTATGAGCTGCAGCATGTGGTCAATATGCGCAACCAGAAGTGGAGTAATTATCGAATTCAAACAACACGAAAAAGCCGCCTGCAATCAGGCGACATCTGTTTTTGGGCACACTAAGGGCACTGTATTTTGTATGACATTTGCATGACATTTGCATGACAAGCTAGGCGATAAAGGCTTGTTCTACCTTGCTTTTCGCCCGTTCGACAAACTTTTGAACGGTCGCCCTTGATATTTTTAATCTATCAGCGATTGCCGAATATGTCAAGCCATACGCCATGTGAAGTAGAAAACAAGTCCTTTCCCGCACCGACATCTCCAGTAACAACATCACCATCCGGTGAGCCTCATCGCTGTCTGGTTTCGGCATCAGCTCAGCCAATAGCGCCCTCTGCCGGTACACATCGGTTATGTCCACCCCCCGAAGGTTCCCCGGCCTGCGGCCCCGCCGCATCCACTGAAGGGCAAACTGCAAATCTGAAATCATACCGCCTATGGTCTCGTACTCAATTTCCTGCTCCGGGTCTGCTCGGTCGAGTTTTGCACGATAAGCTTCCAAGACCTTCTTTTCGTCGCTGTACTCTTGGATAAGCCTATCGACCCATGTTTCCCTCACACTCTCATCTCCTCTCCCCGCCTACTCTAGTGCGCATTTTTCGCCGTCTCAATCCGCGCTTTCAAAGCCTCCAGCAAACGCTCCTGCGTCGTGCTTTTCTGCTCCAAGGCCGCCATGACGTCCTCGTCAACACCGCCCTGTACCACTAAGTGATGAATGATGACTTTCTGCCGCTGTCCCTGCCGGTGCAGTCGGCCATTTGCCTGTTGGTACAACTCCAGACTCCAATTCAACCCGAACCAAACCACATGATTTCCTCCGTCCTGGAGATTCAAACCGTAGGCGGTACTGGCCGGATGCGCCAGCAGTACGTCGATTTTCCCGGCGTTCCAGTCCATCTGATCCTGCGGCGTCCGTAGCTCCCGTACCCGGAGGCCGGTTTTGGCCAGCGCCTTTTTCAACCTGGCCAGGTCATGCTGGTACGTATAGAACACCAGCGCCGGCTTTCCGTTCAGTTGTTCAATCAATTCCAAAAACGCCTCAATCTTGCAGTCGTGAATCTCGTGCACCTGCCGGTCCTCGTCGTACAGGGCGCCATTGCACAGCTGCAACAACTTCCCGGTCAGTGCGGCCGCGCTGGTCACCGAGATCTCGGCATCCTCCAGCTCGATCAGCATCTTTCGCTCCAGCTCCCGGTATAACTTTTTCGCCCGCTCGTCCAGCACGACCGGAATGACGTTTGTCACGCAATCCGGCAGCTCCAAATAATCCTCGGCCTTCATACTGATACAGATATCAGCGATTTTCTGGTGAACGACTTCCTCAGCACCTTGCTTCGGTGTGTACCCAAAGCCGTTGTAATTTTTCTCGAAGTATTTTTCGCGATAGTGGGTAATATAGTGTTCCAGCCGCTGCCCCTGGTCAAGCAAATACATCTGCGCCCATAAATCCATCAGCCCGTTTGGTGCCGGCGTGCCGGTTAGCCCCACGATCCGGCGGATGTGCCGGCGGACCCACGTCAGCGCCTTGAACCGCTTGGCCTGGTGATTTTTGAACGACGACAGCTCGTCTAACACCACCATGTCAAATGGCCAGGCGTTTCGATAGTAATTCACCAACCACGAAACAAGGTCACGACTAACCACATACACATCTCCTGGTGTGTTCAGCGCTCGGATCCGTTTCGTTTCGGAACCTAGCACCGGTATGATCCGAAGCAATTTCAGATGCTCCCACTTCGCCGCCTCCGCCGTCCATGTCGCCTCCGCCACTTTCTTCGGCGCCACCACTAGCACCTTATTGACCGCGAAACGGTTATACTTCAAGTCATTGATTGCGGTCAGGGTGATGACCGTTTTTCCTAACCTAAGCCCATATCCAAAAACAGCCCTAAAGCCTCGTCCGTTATAAGACGATTGATGCAATAACGTTGATAGCTGAATGGAATGAACTTCATTTGGCATCACCTCTCTTCCCGATAACCGGCAAGCAACTCATCCACCTGCTCCAGGCTGTCGATCACCCGCACGTCGCAGCCCAGCGCGCGGAGGCGCTGATGCTGCGCCAGTTGCAGTGGCGTCGGTTTCCGGCCGGGCGCCTTCAGCTCGACAAACACCACCCTGCCGCCGGGCAGCAGGACCAACCTGTCAGGTACTCCCGCATTGCCAGGGGAGACGAACTTATACGCCCGCCCTCCCAGCGTTTTCACGCGGTCACGTAAATAGGCCTCGATATCGCGCTCACGCATGCCGCTTACCTGTGACTTGTATGCCAAAGAAACCACACCCTTTCACATTGCCGCCGTGTTGCCCCGTTCCGCCACGGTGGGTTGCTGTCGTTATAAAACCATGCGATGTAAACTACGTTTTTGTCGAACCTGGAACTCTGTGCTTCTTGTGTCAACCTTACCCCGTTGCGAAGAAAGACCTCACACAGCCACTGCGGAGACGCATCCCTGCGAGAGGCTAGCGTTTCGTACCGCCGGTTGAAAAGTTCAGCCGTCCCGTCTTGAAATACCCGAACACCGTATGGCAATTCCGATCGAAGGAACTCAATCCTGTCACTCCTTCGCATTGTGAACACCTCCGTGCAACAAAGTCACAACACATTTACGCGTGTATAAAGATCTTTCAATTAAAGGCTGTAAAGGATTTTAAAGATATTTCTATATTCTATACGTCTTTAATTTTTGTATCTCTATAGATAAGATGTTGTCTTTGTGTCTTATAGCCTATAAAGGCTTGATATATAAGGGTTTTTAGCGCAACATTCCATGCAACATTCCTGGAACATTCCTTTCAGGATGTTGTGTTTCCAGCATTTTCAAATGTTGCGCGTAGTGGTAAAACGACGCCGCTCCCTCGTGCGTCACTGCTTATGGAGGCAACACCTACGGCCCGTCTGAATCCTCGTTGCCTACCGTAGTCCGCTCCGAATTTCATGGGCTCCGCCCTGGTCCATCCGGGTATTTGTTGCAAGGCATCGTTGATTCGCTTAGCGTCCGCCTTGGTCATGGTGCGACGTTCACCAAGGCATTCACGCCAGATCTCCAACGCGCATACGCGATCACGCGGCACCAGCTTTGTGTTACTGGTCTGCATTTGACCGTTCCAAAACATCATTCGGCGTCCGAAGTCCCAAGACAGCCAATTTTCCGGGATAAGCCGTTCAATGAACTCTTCAATCTGTCCGCGAAGCGGGTCAGACTCCATGTGCGATTCTCGGCGCCGATTGGCTTCGTCCTCCATCTCGTCAGAAAGATAGACCGGTTCACCCAAACGCCACCGCATGACCGCCTCAGCCCATATCTGGTCCACTTCCGTCTCACTTAAGTCGTTAAACACGGACTTCGTTGGTTGCTGAATCATGGCGTCGACGGGCCAGAACCTCCGGTTTCCTGTCGGGTCCCGTAAGTACTCGTGGTCGTTCGTGGTCCCGAAAAATACGCACCTGCGGAGTTGTACCTTAACGTGACGTCCGTAGGCGGCCCTATACTGGTCGTCAATCTTGCTGAGAAACTGCTTGATGCGGTTCACGTCGACTTTGTTAAATCCTTGCAGTTCCGCAATCTCTACGATCCATCGGCCTTGAACAAGCTCTTCTGCTTCTTTTCCTTCGAAACTCTTGATGCTGTCGCTGAACCACTGTCGGCCCAGTTTGCGGAACAGCGTACTTTTACCTATTCGCTGCGGCCCGCATATCACAGTCATGTTGTCGAATTTAACGCCGCTGTCCGTCATCGCGCGTGCCACGGCGGCCACAAAGGCCTTACGTGTGACCGTTCGCACGAACTGGCAATCCTCTGCCCCAAGGTAGTCGATGTAGAGTGTGTCCAGCCGCGGCACGCCATCCCATTCGAGGCTTGTCAGGTACTCAGCCACAGGGTTGCGCGCGTGTTTAGCAGCGTGGTCTCGCAAGGCCATGCGCACCGTGTTGGTGTTCGACATCTTGAGCAGCGCTTCGAGATAGACGCAGAGGCCATCATCGTCATAGTCATCCCAGACGAACGGCCCCGATTGCTCCCTCCGACGTCCCCACGGCAGTGGTGCGATGCCCATGATCCGGTCAGCAAATGAGTCCAGGTAGATTCGACCCCGCAGGGCCGGGTCATGCTCGAGGACGATCTGCACGTTGCGTGCGCTTTTCTCCGGCATCCCGGTGTTCGGGTTTCGGTCTAGCAGCCGCAGCCAGTTGGTACCGTCGTCCGCAGCACTAGCGCCGGTCGTGCTGCCGCCGGTATCAGCACCAAACACCTCTTGCACGCGTTCATAGCGTTCTTGGTCGAGAAGCGCTACCACTCGTTCGTCCTGTAGCGCCAGGCGCTTCATCTCCGTGTAGCTCGGGAGCTTCGCCGTCGGTGTTCCCGGGGCGGCGTCATCATCCAGCTCTCCGAATTTGTGAATCCGCACCAGGTCGAAAGCGTTCACCAGCCGGCCGCTCACCGGGTCCGTCGCGTGGTGGCTGTATAGGAACCGCCCGTCGTCGTACACGATGGCCCCGGCAGTCGTGCTGCCGCCGGTGTAGGTATAGCGGGCCGGCGGATAATTGGTGTCCACCGACTCGTACACCCCGGACAGGAACGTCTCAATGGCTTTGTGTACGTCGTAGATCCGGCAGAACGCTCCTACGACGCCTTGCTTCTCTGTCGGATCACCTTGTTTGGCTCCCAATTTGGCACGGGCTTGTTTTGCTCCGGGAACTTCCGGCCATTCGTCCACGTTGCGCCAGTCGGCATACATGGCAAGAATTCCGTCTGCGCTCACAAAAGGCCGGTCCCGGTAATCATAGACATATTGGCTGTCCGCGCAGCAGCTCGGCCAGTACATGAGCCGGTGTACTTCGAAAGTGGACGGATCGCACCACTCGATGCCGATGATGTCGGCTAGCCTCCGGGCGATAGGCTGGTATTCGTCGGCGGTAACCGTCCTGTCGGTCGGGATGAGTACACGGAGGCGCGGTGCTGCCTCATGGTGCTTGCGCGTGCTGTAAGTTACGTAGGCGCACCCTAGGGCGTCTAAGCGCCGTAGGGCATCCGCCGTGCCGCCGGCGGGGATGTTGTCGAGGTCCAGGGTGACGATGTCCCGCCCGGTCACGGCGGCTGCTTTACGTCGGTTCCCGGTCAGGGTTCCGCCCACGAATCCGCCGATGTCTTTCAGGTCGTCCTGCTGCGACTTCGGCAACTTCAGGTACTCGGCCAGTGTCTCGGTACCGCGAACGGCTATTCGGAGCCGCTCGACCATCTCAGACCACCATAGGGTCTGAGACGGCCAATAGGTCGCTTTTCGGCTGCCGGCTGTGGATATGGTTAGGAGTCTGTCGTTTTGCAAAGTGAGCACCCTTTCGCGATTAAGTGTATCACTGATCCTTAGTCGCTTTCCTTCATGTCGACTATCGGCAAATCGCCGAGTAGTTCAATTTGATACGATGGCAATTCATATAGCTCGATGTCTCCGTAATGCTCATCACGATGATAATGAATAATTAGGTATGCCTTTTCGAATGTCCGTGCGACGCACACGGTGCGATGCCAAATGCGCGGATTCAAATTACGATCCAGTTTTTTCAACAGGTCGTAATCGAGATAAATCCGATCACCGTCGACGTCCACAATAACTGGCCGCCCCTTGATGGGTTTCAGTTGCTCCAGATTTTTAGCTAATTTATCCAGAATTGCTTTTTTGAATAACAGGTCATCCTGTTTTTGAATGGCGATCATTCTCTCTTTGATCTCTTTTTGTTTTGCTTGGATAAACTTGTTGGCGGCGTTCTTGGCTGTTTTGATCTCGGCCAATTCGTCGCTAGTAAGTGCTCGAAGCAACATTTCCTACTTTCCCTCCATTATTAGAGCGGTTTAGCCGCTCTGATCATAACCTCTTTCCTCCGTGACGGCGGTCAAGGGATTCAACCAGTGCCACTGCTACCGCGGCAACTTGGATTGCTTCCTTTCTCATGTTTTCGTAACCGCCTTTCTTCCGTTCCTGTGTGCCGTTATCGAACCATGTTTCGTTGATTGCTTGGCACAATTCGCCGAATTCCTCCCCGAGAATACCGATCCATGTCGACGGATCGTGGTCTTGTACACCCCATTTGGCGTCCTGCCTTTTCCGCTCTTCAATCACGCTGAGTATGGCCGGCGTTAACAAAATTTCGTTCATACGTTACCACCCTCCTTGTTAATTCTTTGATCTCCTTCTGTAGTTTTTGGGCTTCTTCGGTATTGCCGGCAATTTTTGCGTCGGCCAGCTTAATTTGCAATTGTTTAATAAGCTCTTCGTTTTCTTTTTCTTGTTGGGCCTCTTGAACTGCCATGCGCAGATTGTTCACGGCCATCCGATAGTAGCTCTCCTTGAGCTCGATCCCAATGAACCGGCGCCCCATTTTGATCGCTTGATACCCCTCGCTGCCGATGCCGGCGAACGGGCTGAATACGATGTCCCCCGGGTTGCTCCATAGCTCAACGCCGCGTGCGATGACATCGAGTTGCAGTGGAGCGATGTGCTTTTCGTCCTTTTCTTCCCGTGCAGATTTGTATTGAAGCGTGTAAGTTTGACGAATATCCATCCAGACGGGTGATGCATATCTTCGCCATACATGGTGCGAATATACTGGATCTTCTTTTGCTAACGAGATGGTTTTGTGTACTCTGCTGTCTTTGAGTTCCGGTTCCTTTTTAGGCGCGTCTGGCTCGTTTTCTCCAATGAATCTTGTAAAGCCATCGGGATGGGCGATGGGTTCGGGATTTTCTCCCGGTTTCCGCATAGTAAGGAGGTAATCCGGAAGCCCTTGCCGGCACATTGCCGAATCCTTGACGATCTGTTTGTGCATAAGACCGAGAGCTTTGGTTCTTGTAGCTTCGATCAGTGGGTCTTTCCAAATAACCATCTTGGAATGGTAAATGAATCCCTCTTCCTCGAACGCTTGCCGGAGCTGCGCCGGGAAGTCTTTCAGTCCGATGTATCCGTCTCTGCTCTTCATGGCTGGAATATCCATGCAGTGAATGGATACAAGCCGCCCAGGCATGATGATCCGATACAGCTCTCGGATCAGGAACCGGAAATGCTCAAAGAACTCGTCGTCGCTCCGGCAGTTTCCCATGTCCCGGTCGCTGTTGCTGTAAGTGTAGAGCGAAGCGAACGGCGGCGAGAAGATTGAATAATGAATGCTGTTGTCCGGCAGTCCGCGGGTAATATCCACACAGTCACCGTTGTAGATGGCGAATTCAGGTTCAATGACTTGATCAATAACGTTAACCTGTTGTTGCAAATGCCTCACTCCTTAACCACGATGGGATGATAAGTTGCTTCCTCGCGTTGTACTCAGCCATGTCGCGGTCCGCCTGACGAACTGCCTCGGAAGTGATGCCCTTGGTATGTTTGACCATTTCCTCAATCATTCGGCGGAAGTCTGCCTCTTTTCGCTTGATATTATCCGCCACAGCGCCCTCCCGGCTGGTCGTGATTAGGTACGCGTTGACCGGCCGAGTCTGACCAAAACGGTAGCACCGCCGGATAGCTTGAAACACTTGCTCAAAGCTATCCGACAACCCGACAAAAGCCATATCAGCGCAATGCTGCCAGTTCATGCCGAATCCGGCGATGGACGGCTTTGTGATGAGCACGCGGATTTTGCCGGCGGCGAAGTCGAGCATTGCTTGTTCTTTGAACGCCGGCTTGTCGCTCCCTTTCACCTCGACAGCGTTTGGGATGGCCGCCGCTAGCATCTCACTCTCGACGTTCAGATCGCACCAGACGAGGAACGGTCGATCCGTCGCGTTCACGATCTCAGCGGCCGCCGCCACCCGTTCAGTGACAGTTTCCTTGCGGGCCCGTTGTCGCTTCGAAAGCGTCTTGGCCGCCTCCCCTGGAACCTCGATAACGATGTCGTGAATATTGAGCGGCGGCAGAATATATCCGTCGTCCGGATATCCGAGATCGGACGGATTTTCGAGCATAACGCCCCAGGAAGCAACCCATCGCCAGAATTCTTCTTCAGCATGGCCTTTCAGGCGCCATTTCTGCGTTTCGCCGCCGTCGTGGACGAAGAAGGTGGACAGCATCTCCGTCCGGCTCACGATACCCAGGAACTCCGCGTGGTTCCCGAGCTCCATATAATCATTTGGCGCAGGCGTCGCAGTGCAGGCGAGCCGGTATGGCGTGAAGGCAAAGGATGCGATCAGCTCAGTTCGCGTTTTGCCTGTAAAGGATTTGAGAATGGAGCTTTCGTCCAGGACAATTCCCATGAATTTTAGCGGTACGAATTTGTGCAACAGTTCGTAGTTTGTGATGTTGAGTCCTGGCCGAACGTCATCTTGGCTGCGGCACATCGTAATCTCGTAACCAAGCGCTGCACCTTCTCGGACGGTCTGGGCGGCCACAGCCAGCGGCGCCAGCATCAGCACGTCGCCACCACTGAGCCTGTGCACATTCATCGCCCACTCGATCTGCATGCGGGTCTTCCCGAGGCCGGTGCCGGCGAATATGGCCGCGCGGCCTCTCCGCAGCGCCCATCGGACGATATCGCGTTGGAAATCGAACAGGCTGGGATGGAGTGTATCCCGGTTGACGTGGAACCCGACCGGAGGCATCATTGCACGCTTGGATTGGATGAATTCTTCGTATGAGGTCACGTCAGCATCTCCTTCCTACCAGGAAAACCGATTTGTGCATCTCTGGATACATAGTTCCGGCAAATTAGCCCGGACCAACGCCTTTGCAAATGGCGGCGGGACTGAATTGCCGCAGCGGGCCACCTGCTCCGATTTCGGATATTTCCGGCCGCTTGCGTCCCGGTTGATGATGTAGGATTTCGGGAATCCTTGAGCCGCGAAGAGCTCGTGAGGCTCTAACATCCGCATGCCGATGTCGATGATTTGGTAGTCAACACCATGTACTGTTACAAGTCCGAATCGGTCTTTGGTCGGAATCGTGTGTAGCGGTTCTCTCAAATCCTGCCCCTCACCGGTACCGTAATACTTCATCAGGAACACCCGGACTTCTCCGAAGTGGTTACCGCCAGCGGTGATCGTCTGCAACGGTTCCGTCACGGGCTGCCCGATGTTTGTCCCTTTCATCTTGATCAGATGCGAAGTAACCAGTGCGAATCGGTTAGAAGTGTCTTGCGTCAGCAATGGCTGATCCAGTGTTTGTCCTCTGGCGTCATGAGTGGTTTCGGTGTGGTATTTGGCAAGGAATGTGGCCACCGATTGGCTTTTCCCCATTCCTCCCGCTGTGATTGTTCCGAGAGGATCGTCCACTCCACGATCAATGGATTGTCCAAATTGCCGAGCAATTATAGGAGCGACTAGACCCCATCCGTTCTTCGCAGTTATCGTCTGCATGGGCTCGTCAATGCGTTGTCCTCTGAAGTTGCCGTCTGCAGAATGGTTGACTTTGATAATAAACGGCCGGGGGTTGTTGATTACAAACTTGAATATACCTCGGGCGATTCGCCGTAGTGTGTTTTCTGCCAGCGGCTTCTTCCGTTCAAAGATGCTTGGGCAAGGAAGCGACCAGTCGATGATCTCCGCCGCCGTCTTCCAAGGTTTTAACTTCCCTGACCGTACTTCCGGGCTGTTTGGATCGCCATGTGTCGGTTTCGGCCAGACGATCGGTCGGCCATCACACCGTGCGATGAGGAACAGGCGTTTTCGGATCGTCGGCGCGCCGTAATCGCACGCTCGGAGCTCGCGCCACTCGACCGCGTACCCATGGCGACGAAGCGCATTCACGAACGACCGGAACGTTCGGCCCTTTTGCTTCTGGTTAGGGAAGCCGTCCGGTGTGAGTGGCCCCCAGTCTTGGAACTCCTCAACATTCTCCAGGATGATCACCCGTGGCCGCACCGTCGTAGCCCAACGAACAGCTACCCAAGCGAGACCGCGGATCTTCTTGCTCCTCGGCTTTCCGCCCTTGGCTTTCGAAAAATGAGTGCAGTCCGGCGAGAGCCAGCACAGTGCCACTGGGTGCCCATTCGTCACTTTCCGGGGATCCACGTCCCAAACCGATTCGCAGTAGTGCTCCGTTTCTGGGTGATTTGTCTTATGCATCGCGATGGCGGCCGGATCATGATTGATGGCGATGTCCACCGGGCGACCAATTGCCATTTCAATACCAGTGCTTGCACCGCCACCACCGGCAAAGTTATCCACTATGACTTCTTGCATCCCCATCAATCCTTCATGTAGTAGTCCGCCGCGAACCCGGCGGCCTTGAGCGGCAGCCCTGGCGCCCAGTCGATAGGGGCGCTCATGATATCCTCCACGGTTTTCACGTCGGCCAACTCCTCCGATACTTCCAACACTACTTCGTCATGCACGTGCATGACGATCTTGTACTCCTTGGACGTAAGCCGCATCATAGCCTCGGCCAGGCAATCCCGGGAAATCGCTTGAACGATATTTTCCGTCAGTTTTCCGCCGTAGGTCGATACGATTTCCCACTTTCGGGTTTTTTGGTTTACTCCGTGGTAGTACAGGGCTTCCTTGCCCAATTCGTTTTGATTCAGGAACGGCCGGGCATAGAACAGTTTCCGGCCACTCGGTAGTGTGGTCGTGAGGAAGTCTTGTCCGTTCGCAAGATCCCCCTCTCGGGAAAGGAGCAGGCCGCGTATCCCAACTGGCTGCCCAGTGCGCATAACCTCGAGCGCGGCATTTTCGAGGCTGTACCATAGGTCGACAATACGCCGATTGGCGTTACGCCAGCGGTAGACAATATCCGGTAGCTCGTCCTCAGTCAGTCCCATTTCGAGCGCTCCCATGTTGATCAATGCCCCGGGGCCGCCCTGGTAACCCAGCGCCAACTCCGCAACCTTCCCCTTCTGCCGTAGATCGGAGCCCTTCGTGATTTCCTCGATCGGGACGCCGAACATTTGACTAGCTGACGCTTCGTAGATTTTCCCGTGCGTCCGGAAGACTTCGAGCCGCCACTCCTCCCCGGCTAGCCAGGCAATAACGCGGGCCTCGATCGCAGAGAAGTCGGCCACGACCAAGCGATGACCGGGGGAAGGGATGAACGAGGTTCGGATGAGCTGAGACAGTGTATTCGGAACGTTCCCATAGATCAGTTTCAGCGCGTCCACTTTCCGCTCTTTGACAAGGTCTCTTGCATGGGACAGTGTTTCCAGGTAGTTGCGCGGGAGGTTCTGCACCTGAACCAGCCGGCCAGCCCACCGCCCGGTCCGGTTGGCGCCGTAGAACTGCAGCAGTCCCCGGATCCGGCCATCCAAGCAAACCGCCTCGCGCATGGCTTGATACTTCTTGACGCTCGTCTTGGAAAGCTCCTGGCGGATCTCCAGGACGCGCTTCGCCTTTCCGTCGTCAATTGATTCAATCAGCTTTGAGACCGTGCCCTTCTGCAGGTTGTCTATCTCTTCGCCGATCTCCTCGGTGAGCCACTCGGTCAGTTGTTTTACGCTCTTGGGGTTCTCCAGCCCGGACAGCCGGACGGCTTCCTCCATCAGCTCCGCTGTCACGATTTCATCGATAGCGATGGCCCCTTCCACAACGCCCATGTCCACGGCCACGCCGTAGGCATTAATCCGTTGATCCAGCTCCCACAACCTTTGCTCTTTCTCCGGGACCGGGAACGCCGCCAGTCGGCGTTCGATCTCCATTTCCGTCACCACGTCCTGAGCGCAGTATTGCTTAAACAGTTGCCACTTCTCCGGCTCATGGTGCGGAAGGGTTCGCGTGCGGAATCCGTTTGACTTAGTGGGTTTACAAGGCGTGCAGAACAGGCGAATGAGTGCTGCACCGACGCTCATTTTCCGTTTATCCTCGGGCAACCCCAGAGCGGCAGCAGTCGCGGCCAGGCCGGCGGTGTACCCACAATACAACCCGTGTACCATGGTGCAGCGCCACTGCTCCAGCGGTGAGTACCAAAACTTGTTGATGCAATACCACTCAAACGCGGCGTTATATGCGTGCTTGATGACGAACGGGTCAGCCAGCGCGGCGACAACATCGGCCGGCAGCTGTTCCCCCTGGGCGAGATCCACGACGTGTACGGGACCGTAGTCGAAAGAGTAGGCAAACAAAAGGATTTGAAAATCGGGGGCCTGTACGTACCGGTATAGGCCCGCTTTTGTAATGTCTACGCTGCTGAACGTTTCGATATCAATACTGAGATGTTTTATTCGAGCTCCGTTCGTGTCGTCCGCTTGCTGTACCGGATCCTGAATCAGTTGTTCCCGTTCACATCGAGCCA
The DNA here is from genome assembly GCF_000510645.1 of Thermicanus aegyptius DSM 12793. Classification (NCBI taxonomy): domain Bacteria; kingdom Bacillati; phylum Bacillota; class Bacilli; order Thermicanales; family Thermicanaceae; genus Thermicanus; species Thermicanus aegyptius. Next base: position 2,827,620 of record NZ_KI783301.1, read on the forward strand.
ATATGAAGTCGAAAAATCGCTCGGCGCTGTCTGGATGTTTCCACACCCAGGGAAACGCAAAATATTCGTGATACCGTTGGAAGTAATCAACCTTCTGCGGGCCCCAGCTGGTCGGCCCGTCTTTCTCGACGTACCCTGAATCGCAAAATCCCATTACGTATTCGTCTCCGGTTTGGATCACAGCAAAATATGAGCTCCAATGTGTGCGATGGTATCCGACGCACTCGCCGTCGAATAATTTGGATAGTTTTACGAATATCGGGTCATCTGGATTACACCGCATGGTTTTCTGCAAATCTTTGTATTCCTGTTCGTTCACGGATCATTTCCTCCTCTCCTTGGGGTGGGTGGGAAAGGGGTTCTTTCGAACCCCTTTTCTACTTTTACAACCCCATAATTCCGCCTTGCAGCGGTTTTCCAGTAATCGGGTCAATCTGCACCGGGGCGGCCGGTTGCCGCGGATAGGCTTGAGGAGGATACGTGGGAGTCGGATAACTCGGGTATACGGGGGGTTGTTCGGCCGGAGCTGGTGGATATCCCGGGTATGCCGGCGGCTGCCCAGTTGGAGTCGGTGAATATCCTGGGTATGCCGGGGACGTCGGCTGTGTGACCTGCGCAGCGCCGAACGCCTCTTCGGCCGTCGGAGCGCGTCCGCCAAGTGGTTCACCGTCCGCCACTTTTTGCACCGGGCCAAGGCCAGCGCCAATTCCGCGGTTTCCGTTTCGGTTGAACGCGAAGAAATTGACGCATACCTTTGCGAACATGCCGGAGTAGATCTCAGTCGGGTTAATGATTTGATTTAGATTCAAGTCCACGATATCGACGGGATCTCTGCTGGAAGCCGTGAACACCCAATGCCCTTTACATTCTGGTCCGAACTGCTCACCGTTGGGCCGCACTCCGTCGCCATCGTAGATCGGCGTTTTGATCTGCGGTGGGCGCACCCCGTTCCACACTTTGGACACGCCTTCTTGGATTGCTGCTTCGATGGCGGCGTCGATACGTTGTTTTGTCGCCACGTCGGACTTCGGCAGGAGGATAGTTACGCTGTACCGTGGTTCTTGTCCTTCGCGTGCGAATGGTCTCGTCAGATGTACATAGCTCAGTCGGACATTTCCGGTCGTGATAGTTGTCGGTTTCAATGCCATTGGTTCTTCTCTCCTTTTCATTTTATTCGCCAAAAGCTTCGGCTGCCGTGATACGGTTTGTGATCGCTTCACGCTTATCCGAGATTGGCGCGAGTGTCGGTTTGCCGGGTTCCACCTTGACGAGTCCCGGTTCTTCGAGTAGCCGTTTGTAATCCGCTTTGCCGAGTACCTTTTCGATCTGAGCCACAGTCAACGGCTTGCGCTCGTACAATATCGCCTCGTCGATGCCGGCAGCTTTAAGCGCGGCGAACGCCGCGTCCTGGTCAACGTATTGCCGCGAGCTTCGTCCTTCAACGGCTTTCCATCCGGGAATTTCGTTGCCTTTAAGCGATTCGGCCAGAGCATATTCTTCGAGATCGGATACCCATTTCTCAAGCTCCCGGGCCCGCTCGAGGATCCGCCCTACCTCCTCATTGGAAATGAGCGGGGGAATCATCTTTTTGAAACCTTCCAGCTCCAGATAGTACTGTGCCCGGGCCCGACAAAGTGCCTTCGCCCTACAGAATCTGCAATGCTCCCCGGGAACGAATTCCCCTTCCCCGGCGTAGGCTTTTGTCGCGATCGGCTTCACCCATTCGCCCCATTCGAGGAGCTCTTGAATAGTGATTTCGTCCTCGGAAATACTGTCGAGCCGTGGCTGGACGATTGTCATACGCACGCGATCAATCGGGAACAGGAAATTGTATGCCGCCCATGCCCCCAGCGCGTACAATCGCATTTGCGGATTGCCTTCTGCTGACACCGGTACGCCCTTCCCGTACTTCAGGTCGACGATGCGGAGCGTCCCGGAGCCGATGATGATACAGTCTCCGGTCCCGAATCCCTCCGGAACCCACGCGCTGAAATCGAGACGCTTTTCAACTGCAATGTAGGGCGGTGTCGTGAAGCCGTGGACAATGCCCTGAAGGTATTCGGTGTACACGTCTGTATGCTTCATCATTTCGTCTTGATACAGTCCGTTCGATTGCAACTCTTTCAGCTTTTTGTTGAAGGTCCTCACATTCATCTGCTCGATGAAATGTTTCCGGAGCTTCAGTTCAGCGATAGCATGTGCCAGCCTGCCTTCTTCGGCGTATTCGGATTCCCGTTCCGGCAACGTCGCTTCAAGCCGGGCACTCGGGGTGCATGCCAGCCAGCGGTGGGCCCCGCTGGCGGAAAGGATCGCGTGGGCGCGTTCGGCTGTCATACCCTACACCCCCGTTGATTGAGCTGTTCGAGGAGCATGGCGTTTTCCTCTCGGAGACGGCCAATCTCTTCTTCCAGTTTCATTGCGTAACGGATGGTTTGCGGCCAACCTACGCGGGCTTCAGCGATGAAACGGGCGTTTTCTTTACCTTTTGGCTGTTCTTTTCCGAAATCGCAACCAGCAATCCATACTACTTCGGCGTCGTTCCTGTCTTGTAAAACAAGCTCAGGATCAATGGCAACACTCCATGGCCCTGGCGTCGCTGCTTCGCAAATCTTAAGGTCTTTTCCCAAGTCACGCCACATCAAATCTTCGCCCCCATCTGCCGGAGCGCCGTTGCAAAAGCTCCATACTGCTCTTTCGGGAGCGCCGTCAACGCCTGTACTCCAAACTGCTGCAACAATTGAACCAGCTCTTCACGCCGCCCCGCATCTACCAACTGAGTCGCAGCAACGGCCAATTGGTCCAGGGTGTAGGTTTGCGCTGCCGTGGGCACTGCTGCAGGTGCAGGAGGTTGTACTGGAGCGGCAGGTGCGGTCGGTGCAGCTGTCGGTATGGTTGGTGCTGTGGTCGGTACGGTTTGCGTAGCGGGCGCTGCTGTCGGAACTACGGCAGGAGGAGACGTTGGAATCGGTGTGGATCCCTGCGTATAGGATGTAGGCACAGGTACCGGGGTGGGAGCCTGAACCGGTGATTGGGAAACGGTCGGCGAAATCGGAGTCGTTGTAGCTGGTTCAACGGCTGCAGCCGTTTGCGCTGGTTGAGCGGCTACGTTGATTGCCTTTCCTGCGATGGCCGCTGCCAAGGATTGAACGGCTTCAACCAATTCGGGGGAGTGAATGCGAACGTCAATCGTAACGTGCATGTATGATTACTCCTTTCATTTTTTGGGGTATACTGATAGATAGGGTTTTCTTATGCAGTCGTCCTTTGCGACGGTTGCTCTTTTTGTTTGAGCCGCGATACACAACGCTCAAGTTGCCGATGGTAAATTCTCAAAGTTCGCTTTGATTTCGAGATCAACATCAGCTGCATGAGACTTTGACAAGTGCGGATCCGCTGTTCTCGGGTCATGACTGGTTCACCTCCTCCCTAAGCCCGTTTTCAGGTTCGTCCTGGACGAGCGTTTTCTCGGCCTGCTCCTTGGCATAACATACCGGCCCGAAGCCCAGTTCTCGACTTTTTTCTGACCGAAGTTTCCGGCCGCAACGTTCGCAGTGTTCTTTTTCCACGGCTTTTTTCACCTCCTTTCAATCCGATCCAGTTCCGCGCAGATCTCATGGTGCCATTCGACATCGCCCGCTTGGTATGCCATCAGGGAGAAGTTTTTCAGCTGCGCCATCTTCCATTGACGGTTGACCAGGTATAAGTACGATTCACGAAATTCTTTCATTTCTGCTGCAGTCAGTGGCCGGTAATGCTGAATAACCGCAAGTTCGATAAAACGCTCGACCACGACGTTCATCTGGCTATCTCCTTTCCCTTAGCCATTCGAGAAGAAATTTTTTCGTCTCCTGAGCTGGGAAGTACCACTTCCCACCTACCTTGAATTTTGGAAACCGCTGGTCGAAGAAAAATTCTTTCTGGATCGTGTTCCAGGACATGCAGGTACGGCGCATGAGTTCTTTGCTATCCCAGAACACGAGTTCGGTATCGGCTTCTTTGACAAGCTCGGCGATTCGCTGTCGGATTTGTTCTTGGACGGCAACTTCGTCGATTTGGACGGTTAGCATGCGGAACCTCCCTTCACGCAATCCTCTTCAGTTTCATCCGCTCGTAATGCTGCGCCAGTATCTGTTTCCGCTGCTCGTACTCCGGCACGGCTATGATCAGACCGATGTCCACCCGCTGGAGTGTTTCGATCGCGTGAATCTGCTCAGCGGTCAGGTATGGGCGGATGACTTCCCCTTTCGGCAGCCCGTATTTCTCCCGGAACGTCTTGGCGTCCATCCCGATCACGATCCGATAGATCATGTTGATCTCGTTGGAAAAGTGGTAGTGCTTCGGTTCATCGTGCGCTGCCATGATCGCTTCCGTGAAGGCCGGGAATTCCATTTTTGCCGCCTGGAGCGAACGGATGAACTGCTCCATTTCGTTGAAGCGGCGGATGTAAGCTTCTTTGAAACGGGCGGCCTTTTTGCCGCGGTATCCCATCACAAGGAAGGTGAAACCGTCTTTTGTTATGAGGTATTCTTTGTTCCACTTGCCGGATGGGTCTTTGTATTTACTCACTTCAAAATTGAGGGCAGTAAATTCGGCGCTGCAATCGAGGTTTTCGATGTCACGGAGCACGTTGTAATGCTCTTTTCCGAACTCCTCCGCCACTTGCCGGCTACTGCAGAACGCTATGCCGTTCCGTTCGTAAAGGCGGTATTCCGGATTTAGGACGAGTTTAGGCAAACTTTTCACCTCTTTTCTGTTATTTATACTTGCGTTAATTTAACTAACGGTATATAATTACTATCGTCGAGGCACTTCGCGCTCCGCTTGGGCAACTAAATCAGGAAACAGTTCTTCTGGTGTTGTTTCAAAATACTTTGCTAGCTTAAACAGAAGTTCAGCGCTTGGATTTCCACGCCCTGATTCAATATTGCGGATTTGCGTTTCGCTAACATTGAGATCAAGGGAAACGCGCCGTTGAGAAACATTAAATTTTTTTCGGAGTGCTTGAAATTGCTTTCGGCGTTGAAGAGCTGTCGACACTTTAATCATCTCCTTTCGCGGTAATTTAGTTCACATATTCATTATAACCGGTAATTTAATCACCGTCAAGAGGGTAATTTAATTTGCTGTTGGAGGTTATTCACTTGAATGCGAATGAGCGGAAAGAAATGGGGCGCAGAATAAAAGCGGCCAGGGAAGCAATAGGACTGACACAAGATGACTTAGCGGAAAAATTAAATATTAAGAATAGAGCTACGATCTCGAGTTACGAATCTGGAAGGGCTTTACCACCGAGCGATATTTTACGCGAGCTTGCAGATATACTCATGGTTTCCGCAGATTATCTTCTCGGCCGTGATAAACCGCAAGCAGTAGATTTGGGGATAGCAGATATTGGTTGGGCTGTTAAAGAAGAGCGACAAGAACAGGGATTAACCCAACAACAATTAGGTGAAGCCGTTGGCGTTTCGCAAACAACGATTTCTCAGTACGAACGTGGGTTAATTTCAATACCATCGGATATTGCCGAAAAGATTGCAGACGTATTCGGAATGTCCTTACCAGCTTTTTTACACAAATACAATATGTTTGATGAATACATCCCTCCTGAATTTGACGGTGACGTGGATAAATATTTAGCGTTTAAAAAAGCCGAAGAAGAGGACGCAAAACGAGATCCCGGTTACGACATTGAAACCATCGCCGCCCACCATGATGGAGAAGATTGGACAGAAGAAGAATTACGAGAAATTGAGCGTTTTAAGGAGTTTTTACGTTCCAAAAGAAAATCCTAATCCCAGGAGTGACAGTATGGTCTACGAACATCTACTCAGGGAGGCAGAACATCATGGGTTAGACATCTATGAGAAGCCTATGACGCTAACAGTTAAGGGTCTCTACGCTGATGGAGCAATCTGGATAAACAAACACATCCCTAACACCGCCGAAAAAGTCTGCATCCTTGCTGAAGAATTAGGGCACTACCACACATCGGCTGGCAATATCTTGGATCAAACCAAAATCGTGAACCGCAAGCAAGAACAGCGGGCACGAACCTGGGCGTATGAGAAATTGATTCCCTTATCGGTCTTTGTAGAAGCCCACAAACAGGGTATCCAAAACCGATATGAGTTCGCCGAATATCTTGGCGTGTCTGAACATTTTCTTGAATCAGCCGTGCAACGCTATAAAGAAAAATATGGTCTGTATGTATCGGTTGATGGGTATACAATTAGTTTCGAGCCTTTAGGAGTGATTGAATTTTTCGAGTTTTAGGAGGTGGACAAGCCTATGGCCAGCTTTAGAAAGCGAGGTTCCTATTGGGAATACCGAATCAGTTACGTGGATCGTCGAACCGGGAAGTACCAGCTGAAATCGAAGGGAGGATTTAAGACCAAAAAGGAAGCGGAACTGGCAGCAGCTGCCGAAAAGATACGGATTGAAGAACGTGGGTTTGCGGAAAACGGGAATGAAACGATTACCGTATATATGGAAAAATGGCTAGAGGTTTTTAAACGCCCGGCCGTGAAGCTTAACACATACCTTGTCCAGGAACGAACTGTCCGGCGGAATATCCTTCCGCGTTGGGGAAATTACCGGTTAAAAGACATTACCAGAACTGAATACCAGGGGTGGATCAACGAGCTGCGAGAAAAGTACAGTGAAGGGACTGTTAGGCGGATTCATAGCATTTTTTCCAGTGCTATTAACGATGCGATCCATGAGTTTGGGATCCTACGTGGCAATCCCCTGCAGAAAATCAAAATTGCTAAAGATGAAAGTGAGGACGCTGGAAAAATCAAGTTTTTCTCGGTTGAAGAATTGAATCGTTTCCTGGCCGTCTGCGTACCAGCAAAACATGCAAAATACCAGCACTCCCGCCATTATACGGCGCTTTTTACACTCTTGGCTCGCACAGGCCTCCGGATCGGCGAAGCACTCGCGCTGACTTGGGACGACATTGACTTAGTCAAAGGCACGCTTAGTGTCAATAAAACGCTTATTTATCCACTCAACACGGATCCGCGCGTAACCACACCGAAAACCAAATCCAGCATTCGCATAATTAAGCTGGACCCTGAAACTGTGCGGGTCATGAAAGAATACCGGCTAAATCAAAAGGAGACGATCCTCCGATACAGCTTTAAGCGATCCGAACTCAACTTGGTTTTTCATCAGCAAGACGGCCGCTGGCTTCGAATTAATGTCGTTCGCGAATACATGAAGGAAGTCTGCAGGCGCATCGGTCTTCCGCAGTTGTCACCGCATGCCCTTCGCCACAGCCATGCCGTCCATCTGCTTGAAGCTGGTGCAACGATTAAATATGTTGCTGAGCGGCTGGGGCACGCTTCTATTAAGACGACGGAGAAATACCTCCACGTCACGCAAAAAATAGAAAAGGACGCACTGGCTCTGTACGAGCAGTACGTCCGCTAAGAATTTTGGTCCGATTTTGGTCTTGAGCCCTTCTCAACCCCTGACAATCCGCACAAAATCAAGCTTATCCTATACTTCCCTCCATCTCGAACTTGATGAGCCGATTCATCTCAACGGCATACTCCATCGGCAACTCCTTGGTAAAAGGCTCGATAAAGCCCATGATAATCATCTGCGTTGCTTCTTGTTCACTTAATCCCCGACTCATCAGATAGAAGAGTTGATCTTCACTCACCTTAGAGACGGTGGCCTCATGTTCCAGCGTCACATTTTCGTTCAAGATTTCATTATGAGGAATCGTATCGGAGGTAGACTTGTTGTCAAGGATGATGGTGTCACACTTCACGTTGGCCTTGGACCCATCGGCATTCTTTCCGAAAGAGACCAGACCCCGGTAGGTCGCCTTTCCCCCATCTTTGCTTAAAGATTTGGAAGTGATGGTTGCGGTGCAGTTCGGTGCAAGGGCAATCACTTTTGCTCCCGCATCCTGATGCTGCCCCTTTCCGGCAACGGCGATGGAGAGAACGTCCGCTTTTCCTCCCTCTCCTTTCATGATGACGGCAGGGTATTTCATGGTGAGCTTGCTGCCTATGTTGCCGTCCACCCACTCCATGTGGCCCTCTCTTTCGGTCACGGCCCGTTTCGTCACCAAGTTATACACATTGTTGGACCAATTTTGAATGGTGGTATAACGGCAGCGGGCCCTTTCCTTCACGATGATCTCTACGACGGCGCTGTGAAGAGAATCGGTGGTATAGATGGGAGCGGTACAACCTTCGACATAATGGACGAAGGCATCATCATCAACGATGATCAATGTCCGTTCAAATTGGCCCATGTTTTCCGAATTGATGCGGAAATAAGCTTGAAGGGGGATATCCACCTTTACCCCTTTCGGAACGTAGATGAAACTTCCTCCCGACCAGACGGCGCTGTTTAGGGCCGCAAATTTATTGTCGGTGGGCGGAACGACGGTGCCGAAGTACCGCCTAAACAGATCCGGATGCTCCTTTAAGGCGGAGTCGGTATCCATGAAGATGACGCCGCGGTCTTCCAATTCCTTGCGCATGTTGTGGTAGACCACTTCCGATTCATATTGGGCGGAAACCCCAGCCAGGAATTTCTGCTCCGCCTCCGGGATGCCTAGCTTATCGAACGTGTTTTTAATCTCTTCCGGGACCTCTTCCCAACTTCTCCCCTGTTTCTCGGAAGGTTTTACATAATAGGTGATGTTGTCGAAGTCGATCTCCTCCAGATTTCCACCCCACTTGGGAAGGGGCTTCTGGAAAAAGATCTCCAGGGATTTCAATCGAAATTGGGTCATCCAATCCGGCTCCCCCTTCATCCGGGAGATTTCCAGTACTACATCCCGGTTTAGACCCCGCCGGGTCCGGTAAACGGACACGTCCCGATCATGGAAGCCATATTGGTATTCGGATAAGACCGGAGCTTTCTTTGCCATCCTTCATTCCTCCTTTTCCTGCAATCCTTTTTCCAAAGCCTTCCAGGCTAATGTGGCACATTTGATGCGCGCCGGGAATTTGGACACCCCTTGCAAGGCTTCCAAATCCCCCAAGTCCTCCACCTCTCCTTCCCCCATCATCATACAGGAGAATTGCTCTACCTTGCGAAGGGCTTCCTCCTTCGTCAATCCTTTCACCGCCTGGGTCATCATCGATGCGGAACTCATGCTGATGGAACAACCTTCTCCTTCAAAGCGTGCCTCTTTTACCTGATCCCCCTCCATTAGAAGCTGCAAGGTAATTCGGTCTCCGCAGGAAGGATTATGGAGATGAACTTGAATCCCTTCATCTGATTTAATTCCTTTATTTCTCGGATGTTGATAATGATCCATAATGACGCGGCGATAGAGATCATCGAGTGACATAGTCGAAGTACTCCTTTACTTTGGCAATTCCCTCCACCAAGCGGTCGATCTCCTCTTCCGTATTATAGAGATAGAAGCTGGCCCGTACCGTTGCAGATACGCCCAGGGCACGCATGAGGGGTTGGGCACAATGGTGGCCCGCCCGCACGGCGATGCCTTCTGCATCGAGAACCGTGGCGGTATCATGGGCATGAACCCCTTCTACATTAAAGGTGACGAGGCTGTGGCGATTCTTCGGAGAACCGTAAAGAGCAACCCCAGGAATCTCCTGCAGACGCTCATACGCATACTTTGCCAATCTCTCTCCATGGGCGGCGATCTCCTCCATCCCGATTTCAGAGAGAAAATCGACGGCGGCTGAAAGCCCTACCGCCTCTGCGATCATGGGCGTGCCCGCCTCAAAACGCCAGGGGATCTCCCTCCAGGTCGAATCATAAAGCTCCACCACATCGATCATCTCTCCGCCGTATTCCACGGGTTCCAACTTCTCCAGCAGCTCTTTTTTCCCGTAGAGAACGCCTATGCCTGTAGGGCCACACATCTTATGCCCTGAGAAGGCGAGGAAATCCGCCCCCAGCTCCTGAACGCGCAGGGGAAGATGGGGAGCGCTTTGTGCGGCATCCACCACCATGATCGCCCCGTGTCGGTGAGCCAGATCCGCCGTCGCCCGGATCGGATTGACGCATCCTAAAACATTGGAGAGATGAGCCATTGCCACCAGTTTGGTTCGGGGGGTGATCGCCTTCCGGATCTCCTCCATCGAAAGGGTCCCGTCCTCCCCCAAAGGGATGTATTTCAACGTGGCCCCCACCGCTTTCACCGCCTGCTGCCAGGGGATGAGGTTGGCATGGTGTTCCATGGGCGTGAGGAGGATTTCGTCCCCCTCCCTCAAGAAACGCCGGGCATAAGCATGAGCCACCAGATTGAGAGCGGAAGTGGTTCCTCGGGTGAAGATGATTTCACGAGAGCTCTTCGCCCCGATGAAACGCCTCACCTTCTCTCTCGCCTCTTCATAGGCTTCTGTCGCTTTATTCCCCAGGGTATGAACGCCCCGGTGCACATTGGAGTTATATTCCCGATAATAAAGCTCCATCGCCTTCAGCACAGAGAGAGGTTTCTGGGAAGTAGCACTGCTATCTAAATAGACGAGGGGATGATCATGAATTCTCTCCTGCAAAATGGGGAATTGTTTGCGGATTTCTTCAATGTTCATCCTCCCAGCTTCCCTTCTATGGCTTCTTTCAGCATCTGCCGAACCCTTGGAAGAGGAATTCCCTCTACGACCGGATTTAAGAAACCGTGGATAATGAGGCGTTCCGCTTCTTTCCGGGAAATTCCCCGGGACATGAGGTAATAGAGTTGGGTCTCGTCCATGCGGCCAACGCTGGCTGCATGTCCGCACTTTACATCATCTTCATCGATGAGAAGAATGGGATGGGCATCTCCCCGGGAACCTTTGGAAAGCATCATGAGACGTTCCGTCTGTTCGCCGTTCGCCTTCGTCGCACCCTTTTCAATCTTGGTAATCCCACTGTAAACTTGAGTGGCATGGTCCAGGAGAACCCCTTTTTCCAAGATATCGCTCTCTGTATTCTTCCCATGGTGGATCACCCTGGAAATGAAGTGTCCCTGCTGCTCCCCTGTTCCGATGCCAATCAATTGAGATCTTGCCGAACTTCCGTTCCCTAAGAGAAAGGTTACATTTTCCGAGAGGGAATTCCCCCTCCCCATCTCTCCCAGGTTCCATTCCACCTGGCCATCCCGTTCCACCCGAGCCACTTTTTTATGATAGTCAACCGTCCCTTCTCCGAAACGGTATACCCCGGCAAACTGAATCTTTGCCCCAGGACCCACATAAAGCTCCGTTATGCCGTTATGAACCGCACTTCCTCCCTCGGAAATCCTTGATTCCACGTAACGGATGAGGCTGTTTTCCTCCGCCACGAGGATGACATGGGGAACCATTCCAACCCCCTCTCCCGTCAGGTTAAAGAGGGCAAGAAGAGGCTCTTCAATCATCACGTTGGCGGGAACATATAGGAAGATCCCTCCGCTCCAAAGGCTTGCGTGAAGGGCGGTCAACCTGTCATCCCCTTCGGATACGCCCGCCTTCATGAAATAACGGCGTACCAAGTCGGAATGTTCGATGAGCGCCTCCTCCAAGCTCATGAATAGAACCCCTTGCTCCTTTAGCTTTGGGGAGATCCTATGGTAGAGCGTGCTTCCATTCTCCTGAATCAGCAGGTTCTCGTCTTCTTCCCGGATTAGTCGGGCCAGGTCGGAGGGGAGATTCTCCTCAATCCTTCCCCTTTCACCCTTCACGAAAGGAAGAAAACGGGAAAAATTCCACGTATCCACCTTCCTCTTTCCCACGTCGGGTAGGGGGAGGGAAGAGATCTTAGAGAACGCCTCAAGACGAAGGGAACGCATCCATTCCGGTTCCCCCATCTTCTCGGAATAACGGGAAATCTCCCCTTCACCATAGGTTGCCTCAAAAGGAGGAGTGATGCGATCTTTAATCATCATGATTTCACCCCCTACGCTTCCTGGCCTACGGTTTCATCTACGATGCCCAACTCTTCCTTAATCCAATCGTACCCTTCTTTCTCCAGCCGTTCCGCAAGCTCAGGCCCACCCGATTTGACAATCCTTCCTTGCATCATAACGTGGACAAAGTCAGGTACGATATAATGAAGGAGCCTTTGGTAGTGGGTGATGACCAACAAGGCGAGCTCCGGAGACCGAAGGGAATTTACACCGTTCGCCACCACTTTTAGGGCATCAATATCCAGTCCTGAATCGATTTCGTCCAGGATGGCGACGCGAGGCTCCAACATCATCATTTGCAGGATCTCATTCCGCTTCTTCTCCCCGCCGGAAAAGCCCTCATTGAGGTAGCGGTTCGCCATGCTGGAGTCCATCTCCAGTTGATTCATTGCTTTCTCCAATTGGCGAACAAATTTCATGACGGAGATTTCATTTCCCTCTCCCCTGCGGGCATTGATCGCTGTGCGAAGAAAATCGGCATTGGTTACCCCACTAATTTCGCTGGGGTATTGCATGGCGAGGAAAAGACCTTTCAGGGCCCGTTCATCCACGGACATCTCCAACAGATCTTCCCCATCCAAAGTAACCTTTCCCCCTGTCACTTCATATTTAGGATGCCCCATAAGCGCCGAAGCCAACGTGCTCTTTCCTGTACCGTTCGGCCCCATGATGGCGTGGGTCTCTCCCCCTTTCATCGTTAAATTTAAACCGCGTATAATCTCTTTTCCTTCGACACGAACGTGCAAATCTTCAATGATCAGATGAGGGGCTGTCATTTATGTCCAATCCTCCATTTGCCAAAATAGATCTTTTCTTAGCATAAAGCAAAGCTAACTAATTATCAATTGATTCTCAATCGCTATATCCTTATTATAGAGGAAGACCGGCCTCTTTTCAATCATTATTTTCTATTTCAAAACTTATTATATGTTTTTGTTTATTAAATATCCACAAAAAAAGAACCGGCATTTAACCGGTTTAAGATGAAGGGGATTGCCTCCTTCATCCATTGGAAGTCCTTTCGATCATGGCCGTATAAGAGCGGCTTAAATGTTTAAGGCGGTTCTTTAGTTCCTGCTCCCATCTCTCATCTTTCACTCGTTTTGCCTGCATGAGGAGGTCTAACGCATGATCGATTTGCATCTTTAGGAGGGAAATGGAATCCCCTTCATCCCAAAAGAGGGTATATCGCTTTAAACGCTCCCAATCTACATCGATAAAGTCCGTAAAGGTGATGTGGGAGGCTTGATCCCCTTCGGCAAATTCCTTTAACAGCTCAAATTCCTCCGAGACATAGGGATGCACCATCACAGCCTTGCAAACGGGGCAATAGAGGATGGGAACCTGGTCCATGAAGACTTTCTCCGTCCGTATCGCTCCGATCGACCCCGTCATTGATGCGCCGCAGCAAAAGAAATGATCCATCCTCTTCACCCGTTCCCGAACCATTCTATCCTAATGGTCACGAATATGTTCTTCGTATTCGTCGGCGCTTAAAAGAAGGTCCAATTCCGACGGATCGCTCATCTCGACGGCCACCATCCACGCCTTCTCATAGGGAGATTGGTTTACCCATTCCGGAGAATCGGCCAATTCCTGGTTGACCCGAATCACCTTGCCGCTTACGGGAGCGTAGATGTCCGACACGGTTTTTACCGATTCCACGCTGCCGAAGGATTCATCCCGGGTCAATTCGGTCCCTACTTCAGGAAGCTCCACGAAGACAATATCCCCCAGCTCCGATTGGGCAAATTCGGTGATACCTATGTAGGCGATATTCCCTTCGACGCGCACCCATTCATGCTCTTTGCTGTACTTTAGATTTTGCGGAATACTCATCCTTAGCCTCCTCCCGGCTTTTTTGGTTATTTTCCTGTGCTTGGCGTACATCCTAATGATACTTTTCTTGAGCAGATTTTTCAATCGAAAAAAGGAAGGGGGCTTTCCCCTTCCGGATCGATTTCTTGATCAACGTAGTGAACGGATAGAATGGAAAACAAAAAAGTGCACCTTGTAAAGGCACACTTTTTAACGATCGATGGGTCTTCCTCTTATTTCGCCACGAGGTGTTTCTGACCCGGCTTCCAATCTGCGGGGCAGAGTCCTCCGGATTGGAGAGCCTGAAGGACACGGAGAGTTTCCTCGGCACTTCTCCCAACGGCATCATCGGAGACGACTTGGTAACGGATAACCCCTTCCGGATCGATGATGAAAAGGCCGCGCATCGCAGTCCCATCCGGCTCAAAGTACACCCCGTACTCTTTCGAAACTTGGTGGGTATTATCGGAAGCGAGGGGATATTGTATCTTCCCAAGGCCATTCTCCTCAACCGGAGTTTTAATCCAAGCGCGATGGGAGAACTTGCTATCCGTCGATACGCCGAGAACCTCGCAATTTAATTTTTTAAATTCATCATAACGATTGCTTAATGCGGTAATCTCCGTCGGACAGACAAAGGTGAAATCCATCGGATAAAAGAAGAAGATGAGCCATTTCCCCTTGTAATCCGACAAAGAAACCTGACCGAAGCTTTCCCCGTCCCCCGATACGGTTTCCATAGTAAAGGCTGGAGCGGGTTTGCCCACTAACCGTTCTGCCATCCTGTACTCCTCCTTCTTTTCAGAAAATATGTAGGTGGTGTTTTCACCCATAAAAAAGAATAGCGAACTTTCTTGTTAAAGTCAATACTTATTTAAAATTATTATTGATAAAAAATCAAACAATGAGTTGTTCCAAAAATCGCTTCATCTCGCCCATGCGTTTTAAATCTACTTCATAGCATACCCAGGTCCCCTGCTCTTCCGCCACAACCAAACCGGAGTTTTTCAGGATCTTTAAGTGATGGGAAACGGTTGACTGGGGCAGGTTAAGTTCCTGAACCAAATCGCCACAAAACTTCTTCCGTTCCAAGAGGAGGCGAATGATGGCGAAGCGGGTTTCATGCCCAAGGGCTTTACAAAGTTGGACAAAATCTTCCTCTCTTTCCTTTTGTTGATTCATTCTTTAATACCCCACCCTCTATGCATACCTTGGCATCATGATTTTTTTTCTTTGTGCCATGTCCGTTGAAAAATTTCTTCATCGAATCCCACTGTCACCTGTTCCCCATCGGTGATGATGGGGCGTTTCAGCAGCTTGCCCTGGGTTGAGAGGAGTTCCAACTGTTCCTCTTCGCTTAAGTGGGGAAGTTTCTCCTTCAGATTCAGCGCTTTATAGAGTTCCCCGGAAGTGTTGAAAAATTTCTTTAAGGGGAGGCCACTCTGCTTCCAATATCGCCTCAGTTCCTCTTTTGAGGGAGGGTTGTTTACGATGTGAATTTCCTCAAAGGGAATGCCATTGTCCTGCAACCATTTTTTCCCCTTTCGGCTTGTCCCGCATTGTGGGTAGAGATAAGCTTTCAGCATCCTTCAATCCTCCATCATCATAAATTCTTTCTCATACGTCGTCCGTCCAGCGGATCAGATAACCGGCATATTTCTTTGCATGAAAAACTCCTTTGCTAAAGATGAGGTACTGGGCTTTCATCCCGATGAGCCGATCACGAATTTCCCCCTCTCTCTCCAAGTGAAGGGAGACGAGATTCTCCGGAATTTTTTCCCGCGGATAATCAAAAACCCTCTCCTCGCCCTCCATCACTTTATAACGATCATATTCCGGAGGAAAAAGACGGTGTACTTCTTCCCGCAGCCGCAAAAGATCCTTCTCCTCCATCTCCCCTTTTAACATTTTCCGCCAATTGGTTTTGTCCGGAAGATATTGAGATAGATGCCATTCCAACTCCCCCGCTTTCTTCCGTGTCGGTAATTCCGCGATGGGGATGGCTTTAACCGCCCCTTGATCAATCCATCGTTTTATCTCATTCGTTTTCCGGGTCAAACCCACTTTCACATCGCTGGAAACGGCTAAATAGACATAGTGGGGAACCATACATTGGCTCTCACCGAAGGAAGGATCACGGCAGGTTCCCTTCTCATAGTGGCATTCATGGGGTTTTACAATGCAAAGATCGTTTTCCGGCAGTTGAGTAAAGCAAGGATAGCAATAGCCGTTGTTATAGGTCTTTTTTACCTTCCGCCCACAGGCGATACAGCGAATCTCTCCTAAATATTGGAGAGAGATCTCTTTGCCCACATATGGGTTTAGCATGATCTGCTCGGTGGTTAAGTTTAAGGTATAGCGGACAGGTTGATCATATTGATGGGAGAGCCCCTGCAAGATCCCTTGTGCCTCCATCTTTCTCCCCCTTTTTTATTCTTCATTCCAGGCTTCATCTCTATCCGCCCCCATCTCGATGAAACGTGGGTTGAAATCCTAGGGTTCATAAATCATTTTTTTCGTCATGCCCCCATCGATGATGAAGTTCTGCCCCGTAATAAAATCATTCTCTTCATCGGTCAGGAAGAGACAAGCCTTGGCGATGTCGGTCGGCTTCCCCACTCTCCCTGCCGGATGCTGGCGATGATCCATCTCCCTAAGTGATTGGTAATTCCCGGTTTCGATCCAGCCTGGGCTGATCGCATTTACCCGTATCCGGTCGGGTGCGAAAGAGATGGCTAACGCATGGGTGAGAGCAACAATCCCCCCCTTGGAGGCCGAATAGGATTCGGTGTTGGGTTCCGACATGAACGCTCGGGTCGAAGCGATGTTGACGATCGCCCCCCCTCCTCCTCCCCTCATCCGCTTCGCAGCTTCCCTGGCCATCAGAAAAGGGGCGCGCAGGTTAACGTTTAGCACCTCATCCCATTCCTGTACCGTTAATTCATAAGGCGACTTCCATATCCCAATTCCCGCGTTGTTGATTAAAATATTGATTCTGCCAAATCGCTCCACCGTTTTCTCCACAACCAACGAGATCTGGTCAGGATCCCCCAAATCGGCCTGGATTGGATAGGCCACCTGCCCTTTTCTCTTCATCTCGGAGGCAAGGGTTTCTATTCCTTCCCCGTCTTTATCCACGAGAGCCACGTAAGCAGCCTCTTCCCCATAGGCATATGCCACCTGCCTTCCGATTCCCTTGGCCGCGCCTGTGACGATCACCACTTTCTCCGCGAAGGACATTTCCATTCCCTCCCCAATCATTCCTTCTCTTTATTCTACCATACCTTTTCCTGTGCAAAAACTAGAAAGAACGATGCGAAAGCCGCTTTCTATACATTTCGTTCCACTTGGGATAAGTCTTGTCCGCCTGATCCATCTCCTCTCCCGGATGGTGAAAAAAATCCAACACTCCCTGTGAAGAGATAGAGAGCCCCTAAAAAATAAAACATCAGGGAAGGGTAGGAATGTTCCAGCATCAGCCCATTGACTCCTGCCCCAATTATGCTGCCCACGCCAAAAAGAAGGCTGGAGAGGATATTGGCTTTGGCGATCCGCCTACGAGGGAGAAGATCGGCCGCGAATGCGAGACCTAAGGAATAGCTGGACCCAACGAAAGACCCGGAGATGAAAAAGAGAAACAGGAGAAAGAAAAAGGAACGATCTGCGATCGGGATCAGGAGAAAGCTCATTCCACCCAAAAGAAAAAGAACGACCATCATCCGTTTCCGGCCCCAGCGGTCACTCCATATCCCCAATGGAATCTGAAAAAGAAGGCCTCCCACAATAAAGGCGGGAAGAAGGAGGGAGATCCACGCCGGAGTAATTCCTTCTCTCAGGGCATAAACAGGAAAATTATTGTTTAACGTGGATTCCAAATATCCATATAAAAAGGCGGGAAGAAGGGCAAACCAGCCCCATAAAATGGTTTCCTTATATTCACGAAGGAGCGCTTTCCTACCTCTAGAGGGAGACGGGGGAGAAACCCCTCCCCTCTGATCCCCCTTTTTCCCCCCGGAAACGGGATGGGGAAACTCGTTCTTTAAGCGAAAGACCCAATAGGCTACGATAAGGTAGGATAGAAAGAGGAAGAGAAAGGGAAACCAAGGATGAATCGCATAAAGGTTAATCCCAAGGGGGCCGATCCCAAATCCAAGTCCATAGGAGAAGCCGTAAAAGGAGATTTTCATTCCCCTCTCCGCTTCTTTCGTCGTGGTAAGAATCCAAGTTTGGGTGGCGAAATGAAGGAGGCTATCCCCCACCCCAACCAGGAAGCGAAGACCCATCCAGAAGAGGAAATTCTCCCACACCGGGAAGAGGATGGCTCCTGCTCCCATCATGGCGAGACTTAGAAGAAGCGCCCATTTATATCCAAACATCTTTACAGGGCGTTCCATGAAAGGGGAGGAGAGAAGGACGCCGATATAGATGGCAATGGCATTCAGGCTGTTGGCCGAAGCCGTAAGTCCCTTCTCTTCGAGGATGATGGCGAGGAGAGAGAGGAGAAGACCCTGGCTTATCCCTGATGCGATGACTGCAAAAACAAGTGTATAGTAACGGCTGTTTTCCATATATTTTCTCCTCATAGTATCTCCTTTGTGTAAGGGGGCGTTCACGCTCTTTATAATGAAATGCAAGCCTTTTCCGCTTGAAACACGCTTGAAGTTCTCTTCGCTTTGGCCACTTTCAATGATACTAGGAAACTGTTCCTCTTTCTATATTTTTTTTGGTTATTGCCCACAACTATTTAAACTCCAGCGAATAGAAAGCGGGAGCATCCGTTGAGCATTCTCCTCATGTGGAAGTTTAAGTTTATGTAAATTTTTATGGCTAGGTTTTGTCTAGGCCCTCAGGAAACAGGTATAATCATACTGTTGGGGATTCCGGCCAAATCATGAAAAGAGAAGCTGAAAATCTCTGTTTTGTCGGGATCAAAATGGTCAGGGAAAGCGGGAAGAGAATGATTCAATTTGTGAACGTGTCGAAAGTGTATGGAAATGGTACCGTGGGATTAAAAAATATTCATCTCCACATTAAAAAAGGAGAATTTGTGGTCATTGTGGGCTTGTCCGGAGCGGGGAAGTCCACCTTACTCCGTTCCATCAACCGCCTTCATGAGATTACCGAAGGGGAAATCTTCATTGACGGGAAGTCGATCACCGCGGCAAAAGGAAAAGAATTGCGGATGATGCGCCGGAATATCGGGATGATTTTCCAAAACTTCAATCTGGTCAAACGATCTACCGTTCTGCGCAATGTCCTGTCCGGCCGGGTGGGATATCATTCAACGCTGAGAACGATCTTCGGATTCCCCAAAAAGGATATTGAATTAGCCTTCCAAGCTCTGGAACGGGTCAACATCCTGGAAAAGGCCTATTCCAGGGCCGATCAGCTATCCGGAGGTCAGCAACAGCGCGTGGCCATTGCCCGGGCATTGGCCCAGGAGGCGAAAATCATTTTGGCCGATGAGCCGGTCGCCTCGCTGGACCCCTTAACCACCCATCAGGTGATGGACGATTTAAAACGAATTAATCGCGAATTGGGGATCACAACGGTTGTGAACCTGCACTTTATCGATTTGGCGCGTGAATATGCGACGCGCATCATCGGCCTTAGGGCTGGGGAAGTGGTTTTTGACGGTCCGGTGGAAGAGGCGACGGATGAGGTATTTGCTGAGATTTATGGCAGGCCGATTGCGAAAGAGGAATTGCTGGGGGTGAAGGGATGAGATCAAATCACCCAAGCAGGCCCCAAAAACCTGGCCGTATCAAAGGTTATTTTACCGTGATTCTTTTATTCCTTCTCCTATGGGGAAGCGCATATAAGATTGAGGTCGATCTTCCGAAGTTGTTTTTTGGAATCCCCGAAATGGGCAGGCTCTTAAACGAAATGTTTCCCCCGGATTGGACCTATTTCCCGAAAATCGTTGATGCCATGTTGGAAACAATCCGCATCGCCGTTCTGGGAACCACTTTCGGTGCGATTCTTGCCATTCCCATCTTCTTTTTATCGGCGGAAAATGTGGTCAAATCACCCATCATCTTTCTTCCTGCCCGGTTTTTGATGAACCTGATTCGCACGATCCCCGATCTTTTGTTGGCTGCAATCTTCGTGGCGATTTTCGGGATCGGCCCGATCGCCGGGATCATGTCATTAACCCTATTTTCTTTAGGACTCATCGCCAAATTGACCTATGAATCGATTGAAGCGATCGATCCGGGACCCCTCGAGGCGATGACGGCCGTGGGGGCCAATAAACTGCAGTGGATTTATTTTGGAGTGATCCCTCAGGTATTGCCGCAATTTATCGCCTATTTTCTCTATACATTTGAAGTAAACGTTCGCGCCGCTGCCGTACTTGGGCTTGTCGGCGCAGGAGGAATCGGTCTTTATTACGAACGAACGCTTGGTCTTCTTGATTACGACAAGACCTCTACGATTATTCTCTTTACCTTGGCGATTGTCTTAATTATCGACTTTATAAGTACGAAGATGAGGGAGAAATTGTTATGAGGGCTGAAATGGTGCAAAAACCAAAAAAAGGATGGAATCGATGGATCATCGGCCTTGCCGTGTTCGGGATTTACCTATGGGCTTTTTCAGGCATACCGCTACAAGGAATCAAAGAGACGGCCTGGCAGGTTACTAGAAGCATTCTGGATGGTTTACTCCATCCCGATTGGGGTTATGTTTATCTTCCCGATGGAGAGGACTTGCTCCGCGGCTTGCTCGATACGTTGGCAATCGCCATCCTGGGCACCTTCATCTCGGCTATTCTAGGCGTTCCCTTCGCATTCTGGGCGGCAAACAACTTAAGCCGTTATCCATGGATTCCCTCAACCGGAAAGTTTCTCTTAAGTTTTATCCGCACCTTCCCGGAGGTGGTGATGGCGCTTCTTTTCATTGTAGCCCTTGGCCCTGGAGCATTCGCCGGTGTTATGGCGTTAGGAATTCATTCGATTGGAATGTTGAGCAAGCTGTACGCGGAAGCGATTGAGAATATGGATCGAGGGCCCATGGAGGCGCTCACGGCTGCAGGGGCCGGCCGTCTGCAGGTTCTTTGGTTCGCCGTGCTTCCGCAAGTGATGCCGGAGTTTCTCTCCTACACCTTATATCGCTTTGAGATCAACATTCGTTCTGCTGCCATTCTGGGCGTGATCGGCGCAGGAGGAATCGGCACTCCGCTCATATTCGCTTTGTCCACGCGTTCATGGGATCGTGTGGGGATTATATTGATCGGGATTATCGTCATGGTCACTCTCATAGACCTCATCTCCGGCTATCTCCGTAAAAAGCTCGTATAACATCATGACGCAAGTGTGGTGTGGCATTGCGTTTGCCCCGCCGAAATGAGAAACCGACCAGGTCATCATCCTGGTCGGTTTCTCTCAAGTGGTTTCATGCACGTTTGAATTACTGATTTCCAATCTCTTTTTGGTACTCGCGAACAATATCAAACTTGCTGTCGTCCGATTTGGCATACCCTTTGTGAGAGTAGATGTCGTAAATCACTTTTTGGCCTTCCGGATCTTTGCCAATTTCAATAAAGGCGTTTTGGATCTTCTCAATCCATTCTTTACTCATATCGGAACGAACGGAAATGGTATCGTTGGGGATCGGCTGGGTGAAGAAGACCACTTCCGTTTTGTCGAAGACATCCGGATAATCTTTCTTCACCGTATTGCGTGCATCTTCAAAAATCGCAGCCGCATCCACATCACCGTTTAACACTGCGAGAACTCCTTGGTCATGGCCTTTCACGGTAACGCCTACCACATCTTTCTCGGGATCGATCCCTGCTTTCTTCATCTCAACGGCAGGCCATACGTAACCGGCGGAAGAGGTAACGTTCTGCCATGCGATTTTCTTCCCTTTTAGATCTTTCATCTCTTTAATTCCTGAACCTTTCTTGGTGATCACCATGGCCCGATAGTAGTCCACCAATTGGTCGCTCTCCTGCCCGCCAGGTTGTTTTACTCCGAAGCGCAGCGCCTGGAGAATCACCTCCGCAGCTCCTTTTTCTTTTGCCAATACATAAGCGGTGGGAGGTAAGAAGCCGACATCCACTTGTTTGGAACTCATGGCTTCGATGATGGTGTTGTAGTCAGTCGATACGCTTACCTTCACCGGGATTCCCAATTTGTCTCCTAAGAGTTTTTCCAGTGGTTTCGCCTTTGCTTCCAGCGTATCTGCATTTTGGGAAGGAACGAACTGGACGGTCAATTCTTTCGGGACATATCCTTGGGAAGAGGCCCCGCCGCCGTTCCCACAGCCCGCTAAGGCGACGAGCGTTAAGATCGCGATGAGAATAAATGCTAAACCTTTCTTCACCATGCTTTTCCTCCGTTTGTATAAATTTGAATATGCAGAGATGATCCTTAAACATTCTAGCATAATTCCCCTCGGAAGGTTTGTTAATTTTACGTAAAGAATGTAAATTTTTGTCGCACATATAGGCAACGGTTTAATATAAGATATAATCCAACATAGAGAATTGAAAGGGGATAAACCGATGATCCATCGATTTCCATGGCTTGAACAAATTGAAGTGATCATTTTCGATCTCGACGGCACGCTTTATCAAGACGAACGATTTATCGGGCGTTATCTTGCGCTTGGGTTAAAAGGCTCCACAGAGGAAGGAAAACTCTCGCACTATCTTTCCACCGTTTTTCAGGTTTTGCATGGAGAACATAAGATGAAATTGGGATATTTTTATGATACGGATACGGATTTAGTTTTCCATTTAAAGGGTCAATCTGTGGTGTCGGGATTCGATCGATCTGGAACCCAGGTTCCTCCGGAACATTTGGAAAAAGTGAAGCGTACCCTAAAGCCTGAGCATCTTCGCTATCTGGGCGATCCCTGGAGCGTGGTAGGGATGGTGCTTAACCATGCCCAAATTCCCGAATCGCGAAGGGAAGAGGCTTTCTATCGCGTCCGTGAGGAGATGCTAACACATCCGTCTTACCGAATCCAAGGAACCGATCCTCTCTATCAGACGATTGGAGCGATGACCTGGCTGAAGAAAAAAATAGTAATGACCAATACACCGGAATCCTCAGGCCTGCCTTTCGTTCGTCACCTTGGATTGGAACACATTTTTGATCGGATCTATTTCGGGAGCGGAAAACCTGCGGGGATGAAGAGAGCAGCCAAGGAATTGATTGAGGAACTTAATCTTACACCTTCTCAAATTCTCACGATCGGGGATCATCCATGGAATGATCTCGCACCGATCAAAGAGCTTGGGGGATATGCCGTTTATCTTTCCCCATATCCCAATGGGGGGGAGCGATTTTGGGATCTTCATCTGAAGGATCTACATGAGCTAAATGAATTGTTCTCACAGCTTAACCTCATCCACAATTAAAGTGAATGTGAATCGCCGGCGTCGTTCATCCAAGCACAGTGCGTTTGGTGCAGCAGATTGTTGATTCCATTCCAAAATGTTGATCGGAGGAGATTCTATGAACCATATTTCCAAGACACCTCAACCACCCTACTATGCGGTGATCTTTACGTCTGAGCGGACGGAAGGAGACAAGGGCTATGGACAGATGGCAGATCAGTTGGAAAAGTTGGCGTTTCAGCAACCCGGTTTTTTGGGCGTAGAAAGCGTCCGTGACGTAACCGGACTCGGAATCACCGTCTCTTATTGGGAATCCTTAGAAGCTATAAAGAATTGGAAAGAGAACGCATTACATAAAATTGCTCAGGATAAGGGGAAAACGGTATGGTATAGGCAATTTGCCTTGAGAGTATGCAGGGTGGAAAGAGATCATTTTTTTGAAATATAAAGGATTTCTTTTTCCCCTACATTTTTCACCACCTAAAGAGGGCGGGACCTCTTAGCAGATCGTTACCGATATTACGATCCGGAGGATTTACCCATATTCCATGTTCATGATATAATATTGCCCTCATACTTAAGTTCTGAAGAGCGTACATTATGTCCGGTTATATCCGTGATTTGCAGCTCAAGGAAGGGAATGCCTGATGAAGACCAAAAGGGAAGAAATGTTGCTCATCATCACCATCGCTTTGGGCACACTTCTCAATCCCCTTAATTCCTCCATGATTGCGGTGGCCCTGTCCCGGTTGCAGGAGGAATTTCATCTCACATTCGCCGATGCTTCCTGGCTGATCTCCACCTACTATTTGGCCAGCGCGGTCGGGCAGCCTGTCATGGGAAAGCTGAGCGACGCCTATGGCCGCAAGCGCATTTTTTTCTTCGGTCTTTCACTGGTGGCCATCGCCTCGATGCTGGCTCCCTTCTCTCCGGGATTTTGGTGGCTCATCGGTTTTCGTGTCATTCAATCGTTGGGAAGCTCCGCCCTTTTTCCCGCAGGAATGGGAATCATACGCAACGTAATCACCACCCGCCAGGCCCGGGCCCTCGGAATCCTCTCTATCTTTTCTTCCACCTCCGCCGCCTTCGGTCCGTCCATCGGAGGTTTCCTGATTCATGTCGGCGATTGGCCTGCCATTTTTCTAGTCAACTTCCCGTTTATTCTTCTCTCTTTTCTATTGGCCCTTAAAATTCTGCCCAGCGAACCCTCCACCGCGACCAAACCGACCCCCCATATGGATCTCTTGGGAATCGGACTCTTCATGGCTATGATCATCAGTTGGATTCTCTTTTTTCTCTCCCTCGAGCGCACCATCGATGGGTGGAAGCTTCTCCTCAGCCTCATCCTGACGGTACTCTTTTACCGGTATGAGTCACGGATTCAGGACCCCTTCGTCAATGTTCAGTCCCTACGGCAGAATCTGAATGCCGGTTTGATTTATGTACAGTTTATTTTGGTCAATATTATTTTCTACTCCATATTTTTTGGAATACCCTCCTATTTGGAAAAGGTCCATCATTTAGATGCAAAAACGATCGGTATTGTGATGCTTTCCATCGCCGGATTCGGCATCATCGTCGCTCCTCTGACCGGCCGTTGGGTGGATCGAAGCGGTTCCAAGCCCGCTTTGTTGATGGGGTCGATCACCCTTCTCCTCGGCAGCATGCTCCTTCTCACGCTCCAACCGACTTCTTCTGTCCCGTGGATCTTTTTTGTCCTCTCCGTGCTTGGATTTAGCAACGGATTTAATAACCTCGGTTTACAAACCGCCTTATATTTCTTTGTCCCTCCTGAAGAAACCGGCACCGCATCCGGTTTATTCATGACCTCCCGTTACATCGGCACCATTCTTTCCTCCAGCCTGCTCGGGATCTTGTTTGGGAAGAACATTACGGCAGGTGGTTTGCACATGATGGCCCTCGTCAGTTCTGTTCTAGGAGGTGTCATCCTGTTGCTTACCCTGCGAATGCCTCCCACTCGAGGAAGACCGGCCGCGTCCGGAAACCATTAATCCGATGCTTATTTCCGCCATGCCAAAGGAGGACGCCGGTGGGCGGATGCCGCTTTCAGAAGGTCTTACTTCCCAAGCCCATTTCATCGAGGAGTAACAAATTCCTGCGTGTAGAGATCTTCTTTTACCCCCACTCCCAGCGTGGTGAACTCTTTTTCCAAGATATTACGGCGATGCCCTTCGCTATTCATCCACCCTTCATGAGCCTCGACGGCATCATGATATCCTTTGGCGATATTCTCCCCCGTCATCCGGTAGGAGATGGCGGCCTGCTCGATTCGATCCGCCGGAGAAAGTCCCGTCGTCGCCGAAACATGAGCAAAGAAATGGTGTTGCCACATGTCGACACTATGACCGCGCGCCACCTCGGCGGCTTTCTCATTCCAGGAGAGGGTGGAAAGTCCGAAGCGAGCTCGGACCACATTCACCAAGTCGAAAATGATGCGCTCATTCCCCCGATCCACCGCTTCCTGTTCCTGGGCGGAAAGCGTAGGAGGAGAAATTTCCGGGGCTTTTGTATAGTAACTGTACTTCATCGTGAAGAGTTGACTGCGTACCAAGGTTTCCAGGCTAAGCTGACGAATCGCCGTGACCCGATTCCGATTATGAAGGTCGAGATAGAGAATGGTGGCCACTCCGTTCTGTACCAAGAGCCGTCTCTCATTGGAATTGTTTTCGATGGTAAAGGTAGCCCCATCGTAGGGGAAAGTAACCGTATTTTGCGGTTGTAAACCCTCGACCACCGATTTCTCCGAACCCACTTTTACCCCTTGATACTCCCACGTGGGTGCATTGGAATAAAGATCGACCACTTTCCCATTCATTACACCCACTTGTACATATCTCTCCAGATCCCGATTATAGATCCACCATTCATACTTCAGTCGACTGAATTCCTTTCGATTCGGATTACCCAGGATCGCCGTCACTTCCTGTGCACTCTGTCCGATATGGATGCCATAAACCCCTTCTTTTTGCGCCGGGATGTTCTTCGAAGGCGTGGAGAGCTCGGCCGGGCGTTTCCCCACCCAGATAGATTGGGTGTTGGGATCGTAACCCACCTCTTTCCCAAGTTTTTCTCCGATGTAACGAAGGGGCACATAGGTAGTCCCTTCATAGTTGAACGCGAGGGGAACCTCCGTCTTGCCGTTAAAGAAAGTTCCGGATAAATGCTCCAAATCTTTCATTTCGTCAAAGAAAAAGGTGACACGGGGCAACGCTACCCGAATCTGTTTCATCAGCCCATCCGCGATGGAGGTAGAACTGAAAAGGAGGAAAAGTACCAAGACGATGAGGATCTTCTTCTTCATTTGAACGCCCCCTCCAGGTCATAAAGATATGCACACTCTTCGACTGAGCAATAATACCGTATTTCCTATGCCTTTTCTATGCAGCAGCATCTTTAGTCCTATTTGCCGCTGCCGGACGGACACGGCTCATTGCGTCCCTCTTTATCGTCGGTTGAAGCGAAAACAGTCCCTAACGTCAAAAACCAAGCGCAATCAATAAGTTAAAAAAAGAATGGAACACAATAACCGACCAAAGCGAGCCGGTTCGCTTGAATGTATACCCCCAGATCAGAGCCAAAAGAAAAATCACGATAGAATTTGAGATAAAAGATTCTAGCGTCTGATTATTGGCAATCCAGATCGGGAAATGAATGAGAACAAACAGGAATGAAGTCAACAGATTTGCTTTGTAAAACTTCATAAACGCCGACATCTTTTGTAAAATAAATCCTCTAAATACGATTTCTTCTATGATGCCCGCGAGTAAAACGCCATTCAGCCAATAAGATAAACCTTTGAATATACCAAATTCAGCATCCCCTAAAAGATGATCATTGATATACAAAAGGATTGCCGTGATGATGATAGCACTCCCTGTCCATAGGTTCGCTTTCGGCTTTTTGTTCAGCTTCAAATACAATATCGGATTTGTCCGATCCAAAGTACGCAAAAAAACGAATACGGGGAGGACCCAGATTGCGATCTTGACGACTGCTTCGAGCAAACTAGCTGGTATCGTATCTACACCGGGCTTCACCCAAAATAATCGGGCCGATGCCCATGCAACATAAAACAAAATGAAGTAAGAGACGAAATACCGCTTATGTTTGGATTTGTTCACATTCGGATCAATGTTTACGTTGATTTGTGGTTCCAATTTTACATCTCTCCTTGAATAGGTAAATTTTCCTAATTTTTCAGCAGAGGTCGGTCCCATGAACCGCAGTTCTCTTCCAATTCCCTCTGTTTTCTCTGAAACAACAGCTCCACTTCGGTTCCCACATTCACTTTGGAATGGATGCGGATCACGCCGCCATGCGCATCGACGATCCAACGCGCGATGGACAAGCCAAGGCCCGAACCACCCAGGCTGCGGGAGCGTGCTTTGTCACCACGGTAAAACCGCTCGAAAACATGCGGAAGATCCTCCTCCGCAATTCCACAACCGGTATCTGCTATACGGATGTAAACGGAATGCGATTGATTACGGCCGGTTACCTCGATCCGCCCCGATGGAGGAGTGTATTTCAACGCGTTATCCAGCAGAATGACGAGAAGCTGGCGGATTCTGCCCTCGTCCCCCCAGAGAAGCAAAGGCTTCTGAACATCGGTGGTGATCTCGATTTCCCGGGTGAGCGCCAACACCCGAAACTGGTCGGTTATCTCGGACAGCAAGGCATCCAAGGCGATTTTCGATGGATGGATCTCCAGTTGATTCGAATCGGATCGGGCTAGTGTCAACAAGTCGTCCAACAACTTGCCGAGCCGTTTGCTCTCCTTTAAAATAACGGCAATTTTAGGGCTCTCCTCTTCGATGGAATGCGCGGGATGCCGGAGAAGCAATTCCGTTTGAGCCTGGATGACCGCCGTCGGCGTCCGCAGCTCATGAGAAGCATCCGCCACAAAACGCTGCTGTTTTTCCCAGGAACGGCGGATGGGGACGAGGGCTCGTTCCGCTAAAAACAACCCTGCAAAAATCGAAATGATCAGGCCGACGATAATTCCCGCGATAATGTCCCGCAGTAACGAACGGAGCGTTCCGTCCAGATCCTCCTGACTTCTTACGATCCCGACAGAGGCAATCGGGCCCCAATTCCGGTTCTGAGTCGGAAATTGGAGCACGCGGTAACTGCGATGGCCGACGATAACCGTCCGAATGGCCGGTTCATCATTTGGCGTTCGGAACTGATTCGCTATCGACGAAGAGAGCGACTGCTTCGGCGCTTGCCCGATCAGTCGGCCTTGCGCATCCCAGAACAAGTACGTCGTCTTTTCGTCCTGCTGAGGATCCGGGGAGTCGGATTGCAGCCATTCCGCCAGGTTATGAACGGATTGAATTCTTTTTTCCGCTTGTTTCAATACCTCATCCGACTCGTGAAATAATCGGTAACGCATATGAAGATACAACAACGTGCTTAACACAACGAGAATGAGCAGAAAAACCGCGGCGTTCAGTACGACCAATTTTCTTCGGGTTTTATTGAACATCGGCCTCTCCCCTAAACAAATAGCCGACACCCCGCACGGTGCGGAGAAAATCACCGGCGCCATGGGCCACAAGCTTTTTGCGAAGATGATGCACATACACGTCGATTGCTGTCAGGGCGGAGCTCGAATCACCCCCCCATACCCGATAAAAAATCTGCTCGCGGGTCAAAATCTGATCTTTATGGCACATAAAAAATTCCAGCAATTCAAATTCCGTCTTCGTCAAATGCAACGGGGTTTCCCCGCTGAAAGCCTCCCTTGTCGCACGGACCAACCGGATGGGACCGCAGGTCAGATCACCCTCTTGACCGATCGCCCCTCGTCTTCTGAGTACGGCTCTTACCCTTGCCAGCAATTCCGAGACGGCAAACGGCTTCGTTACGTAGTCGTCCGCGCCTGCGTCCAGACCTGCCACCCGATCCGTCACCGCATCTTTGGCCGTCAAAAGGATGATAGGGGTCCACACGGATTGGGCTCTTAATTTTTTTACGATTTCCACGCCGTTCATCTCGGGTAGCATCACATCGAGAAGGATCAAATCATGAATGGCCTGTTCGGCCAAATAATAACCTTCATCGCCGCTTTCTGCGGTGTCCGTCTGAAAAGCTTCCCCCTCGAAAATATCGCGGATCACTTTGAGCAAGGAGGCATCATCCTCCACCACAAGCACGCGCACGCTTTTCCCGCCTCTCCGAAAAAATGTAAATCACTTTCATTTTATCAGAAAGAGCGACTGAATGGCTGATTTTAAGAAAATTTTAAGGTTGTCAAATTATACTTTAGTACCGGATGAAAGAAAAACAACGGCGAACGGGTACAACCGAAACAGATCATGATTTATCGTGGGATTTAGCGATTGTAAGATCAGATTGGAGGAATGACGATGGCAAAAATGGGAAAAAAGTGGATCTTCCTTTGTTCTGCAGCCCTCGGAGCGATTTATGCCGCCGAATATGTCATAACGGAGGCGCCTCCGGATACACAGAATAGGTCGAATGCAGAAGAGAACATCCAAAGTCTACCGCAACCTTACCAAGAAAATTTGCAAACCGAAAACGTACCAAGCGACAGTTCAGCATATAGTCACTCACAATCTGAAAACACGCTGACAGACAACCCGCAAACTGAATACAACAAAGCCGAGAGAAATCCGACCCAAAGCACGAACGTTCAAGGCACACAATCCGCGGACAAACCCACCCAAAGCACAAACGTTCAAGGCACACAATCCGCGGACAAACCGACCCAAAGCACGAACGTTCAAGGTACAC
The DNA here is from genome assembly GCF_000510645.1 of Thermicanus aegyptius DSM 12793. Taxonomy (NCBI): domain Bacteria; kingdom Bacillati; phylum Bacillota; class Bacilli; order Thermicanales; family Thermicanaceae; genus Thermicanus; species Thermicanus aegyptius. The sequence continues at coordinate 2,857,436 of NZ_KI783301.1, forward strand.
AATCTGCGGACAAACCCACCCAAAGCACAAACGTTCAAGGTACACAATCTGCGGACAAACCCACCCAAAGCACAAACGTTCAAGGCACACAATCTGCGGACAAACCGACTCAAAGCGTTCAACCCAAAAGGGTTTATCAAGACGGGACCTTTACAGGGATGGGAAGCAATCGGCGCGGGTCGATTCAGGTGTCCGTTACGATTAAAAACGATAAGATTACGGACGTTGAAATTGTTAATTTCGCCATGCATTATTCGGAGAACGACATCATAGGGCTGCCTGACGAAGTGCTTAAGAGACAAAGCGCGCAGGTAGACAATGTATCCGGCGCGACGTACAGCACGCGCGCGTTTGAAGATGCCGTGCAAGATGCGCTCGATAAGGCGAAAAATGCATGACGAAAATAAAACGGGAAAAATCCAAATTGTATATGGATACCGTCGTCCAGATACAGGTCTTCACCGAAACATCAAAGGATGAGGCGGAAGCCAAAATCAATCGGGCTTTTGAGGCTTTTCAAAAAATCGAGCGGGCTTGCAGCCGTTTTAACCCTGACAGCGAATTGATGAGGGCTTGTAGACAAATTCAGCGACCGGTTCAGGTTAGCCCGTTTTTATTCGAACCTCTCAAATTCGCATTGGAAATTGCCAAATGGACGGACGGCATATTTGATCCTACAGTGGGAAAAGCGATGGAAGAGCAAGGTTTTAACCGCCAGTATTTAACCGGAAAGTTTATGGAAAGTCCCGCCTCCGTTTCGGCTACGTATCGGGACATCGTTTTAAATGAACGGGACCGCACGGTGTATTTACGAAAACCGATGGTCATAGATTTGGGAGCCGTGGCCAAAGGGTTCGCAATTGATCTGGCGGTAAACGAATTGAAAGATTTGGAAAGATTTTGCGTCAATGCAGGTGGAGATCTGTTTGCGGGAGGAGCGGAACCCGGCGCGGGCGTTTGGAAAATCGGCATCCGGCATCCAACGCAGAATGACCGTATCATCCATACCGTCGAAATATCCAACGAGGCGATTTGCACCTCCGGAGGTTATGAGCGCAAAAGTCCAAAAAGAAAAGGCGTCCATCATCTGATCCTCCCTCATACGAAACAATCCCCGAACGATTGGATTAGTTGCAGTGTCATCGCCCCTTTTGCCATGCTGGCGGACGCATTCTCGACCGCGGTGTTTCTGTCGGGGGTGGAACGCGGGAAATCGCTCATCGAAGAAGCGGAGCTAAAAGGAATCTTGATTACATCCGGATTGCAGATCATGAAGGTGGGAGGAATTTAAATGAAGGCGCGTCCGGGCGCACAAGAAAAAACCGGCTGCTGTCGACTTGACGGCTGCCGGCAGTTTCCCTTTTTCGGCATTTCCTGCAGGGAATTCGATCCTGTCGTCTTTATCGGAGCGTCTCAACTTTCCGCCAACGGTCAATCAACGGGGGGCGCCGGCGGAGACGGATTGAAGGAATCCGACGGGGAAGTGCGCGCCCCCTGGAGCAACTTCGCACGCACAAACATGATCGGAGCGAGCCCGAACGCCCAGAATCCGATCAGGACATACCGCAGCCAATCCCAGACGGGACCGGACGGGAAGGCGGCTTTCAGCCCCACCCTTAACACCAGTATGCCGACGAACCCGATCACGATGGCGAGGACCTTCCGAGGAAGCTTGCCACGCTTTGGGTCCAATTCGGTCACGCTCGCCTCGAGGAGGTGCCCGAGCCCGCCACCGAGCAGAGCACCCGACACCTTCGTGCCGACGTTCCCCAGGAAGAACGCCATCAACGCAGCGAAGACACCGACCGCGGCCGCTTTAAACGCAATCGGCCGCGACTCCATAGCCGGTGCGGCATAGCGGGCTACGACGACGGTGAGCGCGCCGAGCGCGATACCGCCGAGCACATCGGTCGGCCAATGCAGCCCGTTGTACAAGCGGGACAGCGCCACCAAGGCCGTGAGAACGGCGGCCATCCACCAGGCCCACCGGCGCCGCACGGCCAGCGCCATGAAGCCGAACAGGGCCGCGGCCGATTGCGCATGGAAGCTCGGGAACGAGTCGTTCGGGTAATGACTGTCCACCATCGCCGATTCGATCTCTCTTGAATGCACGCCCTCGACTCCGACCGGCCGAGCCACACCTAGCCCGTCCTTCAGGATTATGTTCACGAACAAGGTCACCATCAGCACATAAAAAAGTTGAATGCCCGTCTTCCGGGAAACGGTCCAAAAGACAGCCGGGATGACAAGGAGGAAGAAGTCTTCTGTTCCCATAAACGTGAAGATTCCAGCCAATGCGTTCCATATGGGGCCCTGCCCGGAAGTCACCCAGGCAAGGAACTCTTGCTCCCAAGAACCTACATGCAGCATCGTTCCACCTCTTCTATCCTAAGGGAATGGATCGCTTTGAGTACTCGAACACATCTCATTGTATCAGAAAGAGCGAGCGAATGACTGATTTTAAGGAATTTTTAAGGTTGTTAAATTATAGACAAACAACTGGCAATCTGATTGAAGAAATGGAACTAAAAAGAAACTTGATTACATCCGGATTGCAGATCATGAAGGTGGGAGGAATTTAAATGAAATTTAAACAATGGTTTAAGACCCCGAAGGCTTATGTTCTGTTAACCTTGGTTGCTTTGCTTATCATCGCTTCCCTCGGTTCCCAAGACATGAGAGGCATCCTGCATGCCGGTGTTGCCGTCGTTGTCTGTGTCGCTTTGGACATCATTTGTTCCCTTATCAAAAGAAGAAAGCGAATCATGCCGGACGGGGCGATCATTACCGGATTGATCATTTCCCTGATTTTAAGCACCACTTCAACATGGTTCATCGTGATCGCCACCTCCATTTTGGCCATTTTGTCCAAACATATTCTGGTTTATCGAAAAAAACCGATTTTCAATCCTGCGGCAACCGGTTTGTTTCTGTCCATTCCCCTCTTTCAATCGCAACAAAGCTGGTGGGGCGCATTCGGGGATCTTCCGGATTGGACCTTGGCGTTTGTCTTGATCGGCGGTTACATCGCCACAAATCGGGTCAACAAATTCCCCCAAGTGTTTTCGTTTCTTGCCATGTATTTCGTTTCTCTATACATCATGGCCTTTTACTTCCACGTCGGAGATATTGCAGATGCGCTCCGCCCTCCTTTTATTAACGCGACCCTTTTCTTCGCCCTGTTTATGTTGACGGATCCGCCGACTTCGCCGGCCAAAACCGGAGATCAAATCGTTTTCAGCCTCCTTGCCGCAGCGGTGAGTGTGGTGGTCTATGGGTATTTTGGCGGTTTGATGTATTTGTTTATCGGCTTGTTTGTCGGAAATCTTTATCAAGTGTGGAAATCAAGCTTGTCCGGTAAAACCGTTAAGCAAGTTCGCCCTGAAATCAAAAAGGGCCATAATATGCCCTTTTAAAATATGTATTAACAAGCAAGCGAATTTGAGCCACCCTGTGATCAAAAGCATGAATCCCTCCAAAGTTGTTTGGTCGTGCCCATTTTACTAAATGTGTGGATACTGTGCATTCCACGTGGCTCTACCCTGACATCTGAAATAAAAGCATACCTGTACCGATATCCTCTCCCAGAAGGAAATTCTTAAGCTTGTTACTTATGGGACTGTCCCGCCTGTCGTTAGGAGCTGCTCTTGGTTGAAAAAATCTCGATCATATCGATGATTTCATGCTCGATCCTCTTGAAAAAACGGCATAAAAAAAGGAGTTTTTAGTATTTTTTATTTGATCGATTTTGTCCAATCCATCTTTGCATAGATTACGCGGTGGATCTCAACTATTTTCTCCTCTTCCCGAACAACGTAAAAAACCGTACAATTTTTCACAGGCAGCATTCGATCATCTTCTCCCAAAGGCTTAATAGAGCGGTATATCTTGTGTGCATAAGGAAAATCCCTTAACAGGGAGATAGAATGCTCTAATCATCCAGCAGATCCATTGCCGCCTTTGGCGCGTTTAACTGGTCGGATTTATACAGGATAATGTCCGTTATATCCTGTCTAGCCATCGGAAGGTAAATGAATTCATACATTCCCGCCGTCTACCTTTTCCTGCAAATTTTTCCTCAAACTGTCGAAAACCTCTTTATGGGAAAAACGCTGATGGGTTTGTTTTGCTTGCAGTTCCGCTTCCTTCAATTTGAAATACACTTCACTTTCAAATTGTAGCTTTTCATATGCTTCAAAACTCATCACAACCATGTCTCCATATCCATTTTTTGTGAGAAAAACAGGTTCGGAAGTTTCGTGAACGACCCTGGAAATCTCTGCGAAATGATTTCGCAAATCCGATACCGGCCTAATCTGTGGCATGAATAACACCTCACATTTTATGTAGCATAATTTTATGCTAAATTATCAAGGCGCCGCGATCAATCAGTTAAAATGTTACCGAAAGGAGATTGGATCACTCACATCGAAATGTTACCGAAGGGATGTGTTTTGAAACTAACCATGAAAACACGACGTGAAGTGATCCATGCCTTGGATGAACAATATAAGAAAGCGAAAACGCGTCATGAGAAATCTGCAAAACTGGTGGCTTACCAGGAGGCCATGCCCGTCATTCAACGTGTTTGGGAGGCCCTGGATTATCCTTGTGCCGAACGCCTGCATCCGGTTCTGCTCGAGACAGCCCAGACCCTTGCCCGGCATGGTCATCTGCACCTTACCGATCCCATCATATCGCAGCTGCAAGAGATGAAACCGATAGAAGTCCAAGGACAAAACACTATCGGCATAGAAGTGAAGTTGCCCAAGACAACATTGCTTACGGTGACGACCGAAGCCCCGGCAATCCGGGGCATTGAAAATACTTGGCGGTTAGCGTCAAGACTGAGGGACGAGCGTGCGCAGTTTGTTCAACGTTTCTCGGATGAACGCCGGTTCGTCGGCCGGCATCCGCGACGAAACGTAGTTGCCGTCGACGACCACCTCCTGATCGACGTAGTTGGCGCCCGCATTGATCAGATCATCCTTCAACGGAGGGTAGCACGTCAGTGTCTTGCCTTTGGCAAGACCCGCGCTGATCAGGATCTGCGGCCCGTGGCAGATCGCCGAAATCAGTTTGCCCTGACTGTCCATGTCTTTGACGAACTGTAATATCTGCTGGTTGAGACGCAGATTTTCCGGTGACGATCCGCCCGGAATGACGACCGCGTCAAATTGGTCAGCCTTCACTTCGTCGATGGAAGCATCGGTCGTATACGTTGCCTGCTTGTTCTTGCCTGTCAGTTTTTCACCTTTTTTCAGCCCGATAATGACCGTTTGGTGGCCGGCCGCTTTGATCGCATCGTACGGTTTTTGCATTTCCGAATCCTCAAATTCGTTGGCCAGCAGGAAAGCTACTCTCTTCATAGCTGTTTCACTCCTCTTTTGAATGGATATTGTTATATTTCCCTGATTGAGATTCCCGCAAACAAAAGGATTCCGTACTGAAAAGCCTAATTCTGCCGTTTCTCCTGCTCCTCCAGATGCTTACGCATTTTGTGAACATAGTCCGGCGCATCCATCGGATCGCTTACCATCATTTCAATCATGCACAGTTTATTCGCATTCTGTGTCTGTGCCTGGTTGATCGCTTCGTCCAATTCCCGGTTCGTCCGTACCTCCACCGTAAAAGCATCGCCACTGAAAACCTCAGCCAGTTTCGTATAATTCCAGTGCGGGACCTGGTTGTATTTCTGATTTTCCGTCTTCACATTCAAATACTTTTCAATCGTGTACACTCCATTGTGAAGAACGAAAATGATCGGTCTGCATCCGTTTTCCAGCATCGAGCTGATCTCCTGTGCCGTGAATTGCAGCGAGCCATCACCGGTAAAGAGGAGGACGCGCCGGTTTTTCGCCGCAATACAAGCGCCGAATGCGGCCGGAGTCGCGTAGCCGACGCTCTGCCATCCCCCTTGGGCGATGTATATCACCCCTTTAGGCAGTCTGATCTGCGACATGCCATAGATCAACGTTCCCGTTTCCACGATGACAATATCGTTATCTTTCAGCATCCTTTGGATACGAGGGTAAAAAGACGCTGCGGCAATCGGTTGCTCCGGCCCGCCACCAACGGCATCATACGGAAAGCTCACGGCAGGGATAGGCTTTGTCTGTCGGTACCCGATGGTTTGCAGTGCGTTCAGCATATCCTCCGCCCTAATGTTCGTATACGTGGCTTCGCCTATTTTAGCCGAGTTGGACTGAATGTCTACGGTTTTCAGAGGATTCAACTTTGCGGTAAAGATGGCCGTGTTGCTGTCCGACCATATAAGTCCAACCGCAATAACGCAATCAGCCCCTTCAACGATGCTCCGCACATCCCCGCTGGCGAATGCGCCGCCATACATTCCGATATATTGGGGATGGGTTTCATCAAAAGCGCTTTTGCCTTGCATCATCGATGCCACGGGCACGTTCATTTGTTCGGCCAGCTTTTGGACGTGAGCTTGGAGTCCGTAACGGAGCGTGTTCATATCCACCAGAATGACCACGTTTCGCGCATGTTTCAGCAATTGACGCACATGGGCAATCGCTGATTGAAGTGAGTATCCGTTCGTTTGAGCAGGCTCGTCAGTCTGCCCGTTGCGCCGAATGACCGGTTTCGTGACGAGATCGAGAGCGATGGTCAAGTATACCGGCTTTTTTAACAGCTTGGCGATCTGAATGGCCTTTGGGATTTCCATCCCGGCGTTTTCCGGTGTCAACATCGCCGTGTAGCCGGTGATGGGCTCGTATACTTTGCGAAACACATCATAATCTCCGTCCATAAGGGTGTGATGCAGCAGCCTGTGCGCCTTCTGTTCCATCGATTTGGGAGAACCCACGATATGGATGATCGGCACATTCTCGCTGTAAGCGCCGGCAATCCCATTGCAGGCGCTCATTTCTCCGACTCCGAAAGTTGTAATAAGAGCCCCGATTCCTTTCACCCGGGCGTATCCATCTGCAGCATAACCGCAATTCAGCTCGTTTCGTCCACTGATCAATTGGATCCCCCTCATATTTCTCAAGTACATCGAGCAGATTGAAGTTATAGTCGCCCGGTACGCCGAAGATCTCCGTAATGCCTTCCTGTTTCAGACAGTCGAACAAATACTGTCCAAGAGTCTTCTGTTCGGTCTGAATCCGGGACAGTGCCATTGGTTGTGTTAAAGTGGACAAGAATCATTTCCCCTTTAATCAAGTTAATGGTTCACCCTCTTTTTCGGGGCCTAATTCGCGTAAAGATACGATTTGACGTCTTTCCCGACAAAGGCTTTCCAAATGACCATGTTGTACGGATAGTCCCAATTGATTTCGTCCTCAGGTGCAAACATCTCGTGAAGCCGATTGTTGTTAAAAATAATGTACCCCTTTTGATCGAATGCCACCCCATCTACCCACAACATCCGGTCATCCGACACGAAACGGCGGAATTGATTGCTCTCAGGACTATAGATGCCAACTCCCTGTCCTTCCAACATGGTGTAAAAAACATTTCCTTTATTGTCCGCGTGCATCCCGTCGGTGTTTGTCCCTTTGCTGCCCATCGCTTGAACGGCGTCATTAATCTTTTCCAACGGCGTATTAAAATTTCTTAGCAGCGCCGTATCGATCGCATATAAATTACGGCCGGTCACCGGGCAGTAGTACAAGGTTGAGCGATCGGCGGACAATGCTATGCCGTCGGCACCTATTTTGAGGGGTCTGTCCTTAAAGACCGGTTTGCCCATAATGGAGAAAACAAACCCGGGAAAATCCTGCGTGCTGTCATGGCGGTCGAGCACCCGTCTGAATGTTTTCGTCTTCATATTGTAGACAATGATTCCGCCGACGACGCGGCCTGTCCAACCCTCTCCATTTCCGGAGTCGGTAATGTAGACGAAACCGTTTTTATTGTCCACGACCAAGTCGTTTAAAAAGGAAGTTCGATATGATGCGATCTCGTTCGGAATAGGAATGGAGTCGATCAATTTATTGGTATTCAAATCCCATATGACCAGCTTCTGCGAACCTTCCGGAGAAGGAGCAAAGGCGATTTTTCCTTGATCCAGCAGCCACATCCGGTTCCGTTCGTCGATTTCATATCCCAGGACGGATTGGAGAACTTTAGGGTTTCCTGCCTGGTTCCATTCCCAGCTCGGAAAAGCTTCCAACAGCGGTTTTCCGTTTTTGATGACAATCCGATTCATGGTAGCGGGAATGCCCTGGGCCCAACGGGGAACCGAAACGTAATAGTTGCCTTGTTGATCGACCTTGACCCCGGCAGGCATAGCCTTTTTCCAATATTGATTGGCCTCAAATTGCTGCTTCATCTTTGGGTCCGGAAAATTCCAGTCCAAACGGTTCCAATGGAATACTATTTGATATCGACCTATTTGTGTCGGTGCGGATTGTTCCTTTTTTTGAACGAAGGTACCCTGACCTTCCCATTGAAGTGCACCTGGAGCCTGCTGATTGACGGGATGAGCGGTCGCGGTGTGTGGATTGCCGATGTACGCGCAAAGCATCGCGAACAGCATCAGAAATGGCGTTTTGGCACGAAATCTCACAATGTATTGGAACCCCCCTGTAATTTACTACACCTTGGTTTTGTCCCACAGGTGTTATCAATTAGGTAAGATTCCCATTGTATATTTGGATTATTCAGCTTGAAGATCGTTGCAACAACTGTGGATAAAATGGACATCCATAGGCAGTCACCATCTGTTTCATTCAAAATAACTTATGGCTATAAACACATGGAAGAGGTGAAGGTCATGGCTGTTTGTCAAAGCCAGAGAAAGCAATGTTGCGCTTTTGGCCAGGCTGCTTCGAGCCTAGGCGGAGGGTGAAGGAGAGTACGGTATGTTGCTCGTCGGCAATGTGGACATTAACCGGGTAAGTGCGAATTGTCTTGATTTTATAGGAATACGCACCATTCCGCAAATGATATTTCAGCCGCATGCTTTTGAAGCCGTTTTATATGGTTATTTTTATCAAAGAGCGAGGGAACGGGAAAAACGCCTGGCTCGCAGGTGCATTAACGGAGAGAGGCACTGGCCTGCAAAATTCAGTTTGTGGTATTTTCTGCATGACGCCAGCCCTTACGCCTGGTTGCAAGACCGGGAACTGAACTCACACTGCATGGCGCGTTCGATGACGCCACCGGGATCGTCGTTTGTACCGTCTTTCGCCCGACGGAAACACGGGAAGGCAATTTCGCTGTCATGCAGCAGACTATTGAGCAATACGGCTTTCACCTCGATCTTTACAGCGACCGCCACATCATCTTCCGTTCGAGAAACCTGGACATTGGAGCAGGAATGGGTTGGAGAGCCAAAGCCGTTGTCGCATTTCGGCAAAACGATGGCCGAACTCGGGATCACTCAGATCAAAGCCTTGACTCCCCAAGCCAAATGTAATTAAATTGGCATATGCTTCCCCAGTGCCAGTATTGTCTTCTACACTGTATGAATAATTGTTTTCAGTAATTATTATTTTCGGTGAGCGTCTGCCATCTTTATGTACTATTTTGTTACAATCCTCGACCTTTGCATTAATAATGTTACATATTTCATGAATTATCTCTCCCTTTACTAATGATAATTCGTCTTTAGTTGTTTTTAATTCCTCGGCAACTGACTGTTTTTTATCATAAATTAAGTTCTCATTCTGTTTTTGTGATAATGCAGTGGTTAACTCAATTAATGGGGTCAAGTCCTAAATGTGGTGTAAATTCTCCCCTCCCCGGTGATTGCATTATGTTAACTAACCTTTCGGACGCTCTGCTGTGACTCCGCCACCTCCTTCTTCCTACGCTCCTCCCGCCAGACGTAATAGTCTTCCATGTCAAAGTACCGGTGACCAGATTGCCATTTCTCGTCAATCTCCATCAGCAAGGCACCTAGAAGCCGTATCGCCGAGTCTCGATTCGGGTAGATTCGAATCACCCGATCTCGCCTGCGGATTTCCTCATTAAGGCGCTCCTGACCGTTGGTAGTACGCAGACGTTTCCTGTACCGTTCTGGTAGCTCCAGTACTGCCGTGATGTCATCAAAGCCCGACTCGAGGATATCCACAGCCTTACGGGCTTTATCACTGTAATTATCCACAACCTGCTCCATTAATAAACGGGCTGTCTTCACATCCGGCGCATCAAGGATGGCCCGCATTTTCCCATACAGCTCCTCCTGTAAACTCTTAGGCACGGCGTCCAAGAAGTTGCGCATAAAGTGCGTTTGGCATCGTTGCCAGGTACAGCCTTGAAACTGGGTGTGTAGGGCTTTCACAAGCCCGCTGTGGCTGTCAGAGACAACGATATCCACACCATGCAGTCCTCGGTCTTTCAACCAGCCGAAAAACGCACTCCAACTGGCTTCAGACTCGCTATCCCCGATCCGCATTCCTAGCACTTCACGGTATCCGTCTTCACCCACACCAGTAGCAATCAAAGCAGCCCTCGAGCGCACTCTGCCATCCTCACGAATCTTTAGCACCATGGCATCCACGATCACAAAGGGGTATTCCTTGTCCTTCAGGCTTCGTTCGTTCCATCCTTGGACAACGGGGTCCAATCGTTTACAGAGCTCCGATACGGTAGACTTGGAAAACTCTTCACCACATAGCTCCTCCGTGATGGCAGCTACCTTCCTTGTGGATACACCATTAATAACCATCTCCATCATCGCCAGTAAAAGTGCCTGTTCACTGCGCTGATAACGGGCAAAAAGCTCTGTGGAAAACTTGCCGCTACGGAGTCGTGGCACCCGCAATACCAGCGTACCGACGCGGGTCGTAATGGGATGGGGGCGAGTACCATTGCGATAACCCTGACGATCTTCAGACCGTTCGTAGGGCTCCGCATTCAACTGGTCCGTGGCCTGGGCTTGAAGAACCTGATTCAGCACCTGTTCTAGTAAGACAGCCACCCCCTTATCTCCAGAAAATAGATCTTTCAAAATTTCATCGTTCAAGGTAATATTATATTGTGCCATCTCCATACCTCCCTGTAGATTTTGTTCACAAACTCATTCTACCAGAGAAGGGCGGGGGTGGCACCTGTGTATTATGTCACCCAGCTGAACGATTGATTTTACACCAATTATACGGACTCAACTCACTTTTTAATTTTTTCAAAACATCCAGTGATTTTACCTTTTATATCATTCTCCGGGTTCAGCAGATTCATGGAAGTGTATATGTAATGGATATTAGATATATCAACTTCGTCATGCTGTAATTCCGCTTTGAGAGCGTCGCATATCTTTTTTTGTGTAGTGGCGTCTAAATCGGAAAACTTCAAGGTTTCTACATCAGAATAAATTTTCTTATCGATCTGAAAGAAAGCATTTGACACCAGAGCGACTTTTATACTAACGTTTTCACCAGATATATTTTTTAGAAGATATAATCTCCCTATTATAGATTTACCGGTATTTTTGTCTGGCTTTGAGATTACGGTAAACTTATACGGTGATTGAACTTTATGAGTCTTTATTTGATAAAACTCCAGGGAATCGTTAAAATGTATTTCTACGTCGCATTTATAATCAAATACAACACAAAAATCCGGCTTATCATATAAGTCGAACATTTTGCCAATTCCCCATAGCATTTCAAGGCGGAAACGATTTTTACTCGCCGCCCCGGACAGATCATGCGGTATTGAATTGTAAACGTTTCTCACATCCAAGACAGCCACCGCCCAAATCTAATTATCTGAAGAATATCTACTGCATACTTAAATCTATTGATACTTTAAAAATATGTCAGTCTACTCTTAAACTCTTAATACTCTGTTAAAATTACTTTTGATGCTACCCTTAATACTTAGAACGGCTAAGTTCTATTAAAATTCATTGGATTATAGAATATTAACTTGTTCCGTTCTTACTTCAATGGAAATTATTTTATCTTTAAATGCCACTACTTCATTGTCATTAATGGTAGGTTTCTCATATAACGCACGGTATTCTTCAATAACTCCCATAACAGTCACCTACTTTACTCTATCTTCAAAATCGTCATAGATACATCATGCTCATAATTTCCCCGAGTGCACTCGTAAACAATAGCATTGCTATATGATTGGCCAAACCATACAGAGCCAGGCGAAAGATAGAACTGCTTTTGATTCTGCTGATATCGAATCGCTCTGTATGCATGACTTTCTGTGGGAATATTCTTTACTGCTTTTCCAAACCTCTTGGCTGCATTTGAACATTTAATTGCGGTAATGGATGTCCCCTTCGAGCATATAAGAATATAGGGTTCCTTCATAAAGTCCAAAATTCTGTTCGCGCACGCATGCTTTGATACATAAAACTGGTTTACCAAACTGCTCATTAAGGTAAAATCAAAAACAGTTCCTGCTAAAAGTGGCTTAAAAAGCAACTCAGGCATTAATAATTCGACAGCGAATTGATTCGCCTCAGCTTCTATGGAAGAATAGTCTTCTACAACTTCCATGTCTTGATTTGAGCATCTGAAACTTGACTCCCCATCCAATACATATGGAGGTTTATGCTTTAAAAAATAATGGCCAAGCTCATGGGCAAAAGTAAAGTTTTGGCGTCCGATGTTTTCAATATATGTATTGATAAGGATACCTTTCATTCCACCTCTATATATCAGCATCCCGCTCAAATCCTTTTCTGATGGCAAAGAGCATCGTTTTACTTTTATCTTCTCCTGACGCGCGATATCATCAAAATATGGAGCCGGAACCCCCTTTATACCCATTGTTTCCAAAACCCATTTTGCTTTGGCCGACGGAGTGTTCGCGGTAAACATCATTAATCCCCCGCAAACATATCATCAATCGCTTGCATCAGTTCGGTGGAAGACTTTTTACTTATTTCACCACGAGCTGCTAACTGGAGTTGCTCATCTTGTTTTACCGCCGGGAAGTCAATAACCTTGTTAGTATCCCTTTGTTCAATGGGTTTAGTTTTTACCGCTTTTATTTCCTTACATAATGCCATTAATTCATCCACTTTGGCAACAATGCGCTGTTGCTCGGCAAGAGGGGGAAGAGGAAAAAGCATGTTATGTAATTCCTCAATTGAAATACCCTTAACTGTTGTACCCTCACCTCGGATACTTAGAGTTTTATAGTATGCGATAATATATCGCAAATCAATGTTCATTCTTGAAATAATTAGAGCCCTTAAATCTTGGTTGATTGCCACAGGAATTGTATTAATAGCTATTTTACCTAATCCCATACGAGTACAAACAATAATATTATTGGCAGGTATAAGGTTAGATGAGCTTTCTTTTAACCCTAACTCAGTTATACAATCTTGTGTTTTGTCTAATATTGGCCCTGTAAGATCTTTTACACTCGCCCATGGTATATTACCATTCCAATACGCTAGGTTTTGCTTAGAAGGTGTTCCTCCACCGATATTTTGGATAATAATATCCCCTAACCTACACCAAACCCACCCCTCCGGCAAATCATAGGGGATTTCATCCTCCGTAATAGGTGGCAAAGGTTTTTCTTTTTTGATCTTCCCTTCCTTAACAAGTCGTGCTTTCTCAGCACGGATGCGCTCCAGCAAAACCGAAGCCAGTTCGTCATGTATATTCTGAGGCACAAGTTTTCCTTGTACCGCCGCTTGAAGTATGGATTTCGGTAAATACTCTTCAAAACGGTTCTCAAGAGCATCCAGTTCCTGCTCAGCTTCTTCTAATTCATCGCATAATGCCATTAATTCATCCACTTTGGCAACAATGCGCTGTTGCTCAGGAAAAGGAGGAAGAGGAAACGGCGTGGACAGGAAATCTTCTTGAGAAACACTCGGTGAATTAAACCCGGAAAGTAATGATAAATAATATGTCTTGACAAATGGAGACAAAAGAAAACTAATGAAATAATTTGTCTCAATTTTAATTGGCTTGAACACAACAAAACCCGTACTGCCAATATAGTTTTCTTTTTCGTCCTCAATTACTGCAATATTATTTAAATACGGACGCACGAGAGAATAAACAATAAAGCCCTTTTGAAGCACCCTTCGCGCACGAGACGAGAGACTTTTGACAGGGATTTGCTTTACGTTCTTTATACAATATTTTTTATTATCAATTGCATCAATATCAACATAATTTACCAATGTATTTTCGGGTAAGTTTTTATGAATATTATTGTTTTCTGCTATCTGGATAAGTTCTCCTATCCTGCACCAAATCCACCCCTCTGGCAAGTCGTAGGGAATTTCATCCTCTACAATAGGAAGCAAAGGCTTTTCTTTTTTTATTTTCCCTTCTTTCACAAGACGAGCTTTTTCGGCACGGATGCGTTCCAACAAATCCGAAGCCGGTTCATCATGAAGATCTTGAGGTACAAGCCTTCCCTGTACCGCCGCTTGCAATATAGACTTACGCAATTCCGCTGCTTTCATAGCACATCCTCCTGTGCCAAGGCTGTTTGGATCTTTGCGAGAATACTTTCAATTCTCTCTGTTAAAATCGCCTTCTCATTGCGATATTGCGCAATAAATTCATCCGGAGGCAAAATTTCCTCGGTTTCATGAGGAAAACCACAAAAATCCAAATTATACTCCGCTGCAATGATATCCTCCACCGGAATATATTGAGATACATCGCTCTCTTTGCGATTGTTCCACCATGCACGCACAGGCGCGAAGTGCTCGTACAACATCGGCTTTGTTTTTGAAAAATGCTTATAGCCTTGAGGCATTTCCAAGCGGTAAAACCATACGCCTTGTGTGGGTTTCCCTTTTGTAAAGAAAAGCAGGTTTGTATTTATGTTGGTATATGGTGCAAACACGTCCTTAGGCAAACGGACAATGGTATGCAGATTGTTTTCCTCCAGCAGCTTTTTCTTGATAGCAGCTTTTACGCCTGTTCCAAATAAAAATCCATCCGGCAAAACCATGCCACAGCGTCCGCCGTCTTTAAGAAGCGCCATAATGTGTACCAAAAACAGATCCGCTGTTTCCGTGTTTCGTAATTCTGCTGGTACCGACTGAGAAATGGCTTTCTCTTCCGCCCCTCCAAAAGGCGGATTGGTAACAATCACGTCTACCTTATCAGCCAAGCTATAATCTGTTGTCGGCGTACGCAAGGTATTGTCGTGCCTAATCAATGGCACGTCAATGCCATGGGCAATCAAGTTTGTGACGCACAGTAAAAAAGGAAAAGGCTTCTTTTCGATGCCCCTAATGGTTTTTTGCAATGTTCTATACTCATCAGCCGTCTTGATATTAAAACGGTCAATGACACTGGTTAAAAATCCGCCGGTTCCACATGCCGGATCAAGGACAATTTCACCTAACTGAGGGTTCACCATATCTACAATAAATTTGGTAACGGGCCTCGGAGTGTAAAATTCCCCGGCTTTGCCAGCGCTTTGCAGATCCTTGAGCATGGATTCGTAAATGCCATTGAATAAATGAGCGGTTTTTACTTCATCAAAGTTAATATCAGCGTTTATTTTATTAATAACTTGCCGTAAAAGCGTTCCTGATTTCATGAAGTTGTTTACGCCTTCCATGACATCGCGGACAAGAAATTTCCGCGGATCTCCATCCGAAACATCCAAATTGCGCAACGTCCGGAACATATTTTCTACATGCTCAATCAGGGCATCTCCGGTAATGCCTTCATCGTCTTCAGCCCAGTTTCTCCATCGATATTGCTCGGGAATAACCGGAACATAATCATCCTCTAATTCCCATTCCTGTTCTTTATAATCAAATGCTTTTAGGAAAAGCAACCAGGCAATCTGTTCTATGTACTGCGCATCGCCGTTTATACCCGCATCGATACGCATAATGTCTTTCAGTGCTTTTGTCGTATTTGATATAGCCATTTGGCTTACCTCCTCAAATTATGCGACATAAAGTTCTTGCTCTAACTCCCGTATAGCCTGTTTGAATTTTTCTTTTCCCCCAAAAATTTTGTTGACAATAAACTGTGGGGTTCCAAACTCTCTTATGGGATTTACTTTTAAAACATCCAAACTCTCTATATTGGAAATGCCCGAATCGGAATATTTGTCCAACAATGCGTCCAAAACGGCCGCCGCTTTTTCCCCGTATTTAGCAAAATAATTTCGTTTTTTTACATTATTTGCCCTTTCGCGTCTTGTTAAAGGGGGCTGGTCAAATACAATATGACACAGCAAATCAAACGGATCAAATTCACGCCCGATTTGCTCCTGTAATTCCTCGATTAAGACGCCTTGTTCGGCAAGCTCGTCTAGAATGGCCTGCTTGCGTTCCGCGCTGTTCCAAACACGTAAAAAATCATGCAACGTGGCATACTTACTCAAAACATTTCGTTTTGTATAGTCTGTAAGAGATTCCGTAATCAGTTTCCCGTTTTTATCGATGTATTGAACTCTTTGCTTTAAAACAGATACCTCTACATCACCCACATAGTATTTCTTACGTTTGCCAGACTCCAAATCGTTATCGATGGTGTAGTCCTTAGGATCCTCTTTTACAAATTCGCTATCGGAATCAGAATCATGTATATTGCCGTTTTCATCAGGCATATATTCATCATCCTGTTCACAGGGCCCGTCAAAGTCCGGATCGGCAAACAATCGTGTAGCATCTCTAAAATCAAAAATAGTAAAGAACACTTTCCCTAAATCTTCACGAATCCGGGTGCCGCGTCCAATAATCTGCTTGAATTCAGTCATACTGTTGATGTTGGTATCCAACACAATATATTTGACGGTCTGTATATCTACGCCGGTTGTCAACAATTTTGACGTTGTTACTAAAACAGGATATCTGCTGGACACATCGCGGAAATTGTCAAGTTGTTTTTTCCCGATATCGTCATCACCGGTAATTCGCATCACATAGCGCTCATCTTCTTTCACCAAATCGCTGTTCTCGTTAATTAGCGCCTGACGCATGCGATCAGCGTGTTCTGTATCCACGCAGAAAAAGATGCTTTTATCCATTCGAGCGTTATGCGCTTTTAGATAATTGGAAACCACTTTTGCCACAACTTTAGTGCGTTGCTCCAATACCAGTTCTCGGTCAAAATCGGTAATGTTATATTCACGATCCTCTATAATATTTCCAAAACGATCCGTCTGCCCAAGATAAGGACGGAAGCCTTCGGCATCCTTATCAAGTAAGACTCGAATCACCCGATATGGAGCTAAAAATCCGTCTTCAATACCTTGTTTTAACGAATATGTATAGACTGGTTCTCCAAAATAATCAATATTAGAAACCTCTTTCGTTTCTTTGGGCGTTGCTGTTAAGCCAATTTGCGTAGCAGATTTAAAATATTCCAAGACCTCTCGCCATTCGCTATCAGCTTTGGCGCTGCCGCGGTGGCACTCATCAACGACAATTAAATCGAAAAAAACTGGACTAAATTGACGGAAAATGTCCTTATCTCCTTCGCCTGTGAGCCCTTGATAAATAGCCAGATATATTTCATATGATTTATCCACATGTCGATGACGAATAATTGTCATTTTATCTTTAAAGGGAGCAAAATCATTAGTATAAGTCTGGTCAATAAGCGCATTTCGGTCTGCTAAAAATAGAATACGTTTTTTAATACCCGCTTTCCAGAGTCTCCAAATAATCTGAAATGCCGTGTATGTTTTTCCGGTTCCCGTTGCCATAACCAGTAATACTCGATTATTACCTTTAGCAATAGATTCAACAGTAAGATTAATCGCATTTAGCTGATAATACCGTGGTTGCTTATCAGGCCTTTCAACATAGTAAGGCTCTGTAATAACTTGTTCTTGCTTTTCATCTATACCCTTGTACTGTTTGTACATTTTCCATAGTGTTCCAGGTGAGGGAAATTCAGAAATAGATAAAATTGTTTCACGATCACCATCCTCACTATTGCGGTTATGAAAAGTAAAACCGTCACCATTTGATGTAAATACAAACGGCACACACAATTGTTCGGCATAACCTAATGCTTGTTGCATTCCATCCGATATTGTATGATTGTTATCCTTTGCC
This sequence comes from Thermicanus aegyptius DSM 12793, assembly GCF_000510645.1. NCBI lineage: Bacteria > Bacillati > Bacillota > Bacilli > Thermicanales > Thermicanaceae > Thermicanus > Thermicanus aegyptius. Next base: position 2,875,386 of record NZ_KI783301.1, read on the forward strand.
TCAATAATAGCAATGGGAATGTGTGGTTTATAGAAAAGGACATAATCTGCATATTTAGCTTTATCTCTCTTATAAGACCCGCCGCGAGCTATAATTCGCCCTTTTGTAATAGCATATTCTTCGCGTATTTGAGCATCGGTCCACCCAGCAGCTTTAATAGCCGGAGTTATAAACCTTGTACGTATTTCTTGCTCAGTAAGTGATCTCTTGTCCATTTTCTCACCACACAAAAAAAGTATTTTTACTTTTCGGTTTTCGCTTTTATTCGAGCATCTTCCGGCTTCTCCGCATCCTTCGGTATTGCCCAAGCCCAGCCTAAGCGCACAGCACCCTTTATCCGGCCCTGCTCGCATAAGACCTGCACTCTGCGCGGGGATATATTCCATTTTTCAGCAGCCTGTTTTGCCGTTAAATAATCCATTGCGAATACCTCTCAGAACAGAAAATTCCAGTCTCCATTATATGCGAAGAAACGAATAATTTCAATATTCCTGCAGAAAAATTTACAAATAAAGTGAAAAACCGCCGGCCAAAGCCTTTAAGCCTTGACCGGCGGCATGATTTCATATTCGCCCTACATCTCCGCACTCACTTCCGTACCCGTCTTAAACTCCACCGTCAGCATACCGTCATGCACCGTCACCTGTCGACAATCCTTCTGACCAGCTTGTCGTCAAACTCGAAGAGGATGCCGGACTGGCTATTAAAGAACTCCATAATCTCCGCAACCTGCCACCACTTGTTCTGCCGCTCGGCGTTGCTGACTAATGTTTTCTGTCGTAGCTCCCGCAATCGGTAGGTTTCATTTACCACACTGTCATAGGCCGCTTTTGTGTTGGCAAGCCGTAAGAGTTCATGCTGCAGTTCTTCAAGTTTTTTTCTATAGCTTCAGTACTTTCGTCAAACTCCTCGCCCTATGCCGTTTCAATGTTCCTGCAGTGAGTTTTAATAAAATCATCTCGCCTAGCAGTTATGCAGTTGATAGCCTTGAGCACTGCTTTCTGCAAGTCTTCCTCTGAAACCGTCGGAGAGCCGCAGTCAGAACCTTTTTCCTCCAGCTTACTTGCGCACCGCCAAACTATGGACTTCTTACCACAGCTGTTCCAATGCACCCTGCGGTAAATTTCAACGCACTCTCTACAAAAAACAATACTCGACAGAGTATATTTGGAAATATAAATGCGCTTGACGCCGTTCTTGCTGCTCCGAAGGTTTGCCCGTCTTGCCAGCTCTACCTGCACCAGCATAAAGAGTTCCCGCGGAATAATCGGCTCGTGGCCGTTTTCTACATAATACTGCGACAAGATGCGTTTATTGATAACCCGCTTCTTGGAAAGGAAATCCACTGTAAAAGTTTTTTGCAAAAGGGCGTCCCCAATGTACTTCTCGTTTTTGAGTATCTTTCGTATAGTTTCCGGCCGCCATTTTGGTTTGCCTGAATGGTGCAAAACGATCACTGCAACTTACTGCAACTTTTCTTCTATGGCGATTTCCCGAAGATAATCGCGAAGCTCCTTGATTACCGCCGTGTCGATGACATTTGTTGGTTCGTCCAGTATGAGTACGGTGGGGCGGCGGAGCATGGCTTGCGCCAATCCAAGCCGCTGGCCCATACAGCATGCCGAACAATTAGGTTTTTACTTTATCTCTCCCCTGCCAAAAAACAAATTTTCGGCGGACGGCAAATCACCGGGAAACCCTGTATTCAAGCCGTTTTTCAGGCTTTTATTTATTTTTTACATTTGACATCAATACCACACACTCCACATGGCTCAAGTTGATGGCATTGATGTCTTAGGCCGATTTTTTTACCCGACGTATGCGGGAACATATCAATCGGTTTTTTGCTGTTTTTCCGGAAACCGACTTTCGCGGGAACATATCAATATATGTGGTCGTTTGTTTGATGAATTCTATCTTATATACGCATCCGCTAATAATCATTTGAGATTAGCTGCTGTTAATCTTGTTAAATCTGATAATTGTGCGGTAAGAATTATACCATTCACACAGTTACAAAACATACTCCAGGTAAACATCAACCGCAAGCACCGTCCCTATTGTTCTCAACTCGGAATATGTATAACTATATGATAGAGCTTATTTACAGTATCATTGCGTTTTAGTTCTGTTATCGCCCATTTCAATTCGGGGTATTGGTTGTTTTGTGGCGCTGAATAATTAACCAGTTTATGTGGATAGTTATAATTCTTTATAAATAATAAGTAACTTTCCCAAAACTTTAGGAAATTGCCTATATTAACATATGAGATAATAAAATTGCATCTATGGCCCAGTGTGTCATATTTATATATCTTGTCAATGTGTTCAGCTATATATGCCTTATCGATGCTTGATAATTTTAGAGCTTCTATTATAGAATAAGGAAAATTTCCATTTCTCACTAAAATGTCTACTTCTCCTGCTTGCTTTCCGGTATTAGATGACCCTTGTCTTGTCTGATCTCTCACATCATATCCCATAGCATCAAGCAAGTCACGCATATAATCATTCATTTCATCTTCAAGAGAATCTTTATACTTGTGGTTTGCTTGCAATTTTATACTACAATAAAGCAAATCTTTTAATAGAATAGTTTCTGACAAACCTTTTTTTCTGGGTTCGCTCGAGCTATAACTCAATTCTTCAAATTGTTTTCGTAAGTCTTGAGGCATTAAATCTCGATACTCTTTCAGATCTATATCGGGAAATAACATTTTAAATCGTTCAGGATTTCTTAAATATATTATTATCAGCCTTTCTAAGTTGCTAGGTAAAAAGTCATGATCTGCAAAAAGTATGTAATAATATTCTTCAAACTTAGTAATAGCATTTAAAACATAATTATCTCCTTCCTCAGAACTATATGTTTCTTGAATTTTATCCAGTAAACCACTATCAAGCTTATATTCAAGAAGATCATCAGGATTGTCATTACAATCATCCCACCATTGAAGTATCGCATAGAGTAAAAATTCATACTTTGGTTTGATATAATCCCTTATTACATCAGAACGGACTATATCATATAAATCATAAACCATTTCAATCCATGTATTGTTATCAATTTTTAAGTTATTATATGGCAGGAAATCTTCTGAAGTAAATCCGTTGTTATCTTCCAAGTAATCCAATAATACCCTGATGATGCATTCTAAATTTTTATTAACATATTTTGTTATTCTTATTTCGAGGTCTGTTAAGGAATCATTATCAAATAAATCCAAAGGTAACAAGTAACCAACCTCCTTAAATAAAGACGGCATTGACATTTAGCCTATTAAATTCCAAAGGCTCCTCATTTAACACTCAACCTGCTCTCACAACCCTGTATTTTTGAAAAAAACATATATCCTGTTCTGTCGCTAACCCCTGACTCTAAACTACTCTGTCAGCAAGCATCGACTCCTATTCTATCACTCTCAAACACTCGGTCTCACGGATTTGTTTCCAAGAGACGAAAAATGCGCATATTTTCAAGGCTATATTTTACCCATAAAATATGAAAACACCTTATTTACAGCCTTTTCTGCAACACTCCCATTGATTTCTTTTATGGCAGAGCAATATTTTTTAGGGCAGTGTTATATTTTTAGTTGAATACAACAATATACTTTTCTGCATATTCCCTAAAAGTTGCATCTATTTCTCCGTAAACAACACTTAATTCTTCAAGAATAGCGCCTCTTACGTAAGCATCTCTTAGTTCTGGCTTTTCTAATAACGCCCACTTTAATTGCTTATATGAATAGTTTGCGAATGAAATCCACTGTGGATAATTTATCGCCATTGGATTTTTTGTAAAGTAAATTTTACCAGCATTTACTGCAGTAGCCGCTGAATGTCCTATAAACAGCATTGTGCTTAGTTTCGGATGTTTTTCTCTATTCAAAGAAAACGGAATAGACTCCTTTACTGGATGGCCTTCCTTTATTCTTTTGAATGCATATCCTAATCTAACCACTACTTCAATAATCATTGTTGTAATTGACATAGAACAAAAATGAATGAAATCATATCCTTCGTAATACATTCCTTGTACGATTTCTGCTATTGTCTGTTCCTCTTCTCCTATGCTACCAAATTGAAGAAGATTAAACAATCCCATCAACGGAGTGGGTAATCCCATTGAAGTGGTAATGTCTGACTTGAAATGAATTATTTGCTTAGCAATTGCTGCAAATATATCGCTTTCTTTTCTGTCTGTATAATTCTCCATTACCTGAGATACGATTTTACCCGTTTTATCAATGGTAGTCATTCTACCTGTCATAATATCGAATACGCCGAATATCAAGCCAAGCAAAGGGTCATGTCCCAAAGATAACAGTCTATGATAATAAGCAGAAAGACCATTAACAAATTCAGTTGTATTTCGATTATCCTGAGCATCATATGGAACCTTGCTGACCTTTGAGTTTGCGAGCTTTTCCATTTCTTCTTCAGGAAACTTTTTATCAAACCATCTTCGTATATAATTCGACAAAGCTCCTGCTTTAAGTCCATCCGGAGTTTTCTGTGGAATACCCACTAAGAGAATATCTACTGCTGCCCCTAATAATCCCGCAGCAGCACTTATTGTAATATCGAATTTATCAAGTCGATGTACAGCGTTGAACTCTTCATTTAACAGTCTGATAGCCTGCTCATTAGCTTGTAATTCTTCCTTGGTAAAAAGAGTTTCCAACTCTGTGCTTTTTCCGACAGACTTCTCGGCCTCAGCGCAAATTTCTTCCCAAGTAGGCACAACAAGCTTTCTTCGCTCTGGTGAGGGTATAATCTTTGGAATATCAGTCAGTGAATAGCCGAGTGATTTTAGCAACTCTTCACTCTCTGATATTCGCTCGTCCACTCCAGACATATCCGGACGTTGAATGCTCTTGAGCTCTTGAGCCTGATAATTCAGAACATTATTTATTTGTTGTTCTCCATCAGAGTATTTGAACTTACTCATGCGGTTTCACCTAAATCTTTCTTCAAATCTTTTATAGCTTGTGTCAACAGGATATTAAGACTCTGTAAATAATCCAGACGTTCCTTATCTGCATTCGTTTCATCCTTCAACGCCTGAATAATGGCTTGATGCTTTTTAAGTGCTTCTTTATACAAACGCTCTTTCTCCTGTCTGAGCTGTTTATACTTTAAGTGAGATGCAAGACCAACACCACCAGCAGCCAATCCGGCAACAGGCAAAGCTAAAACAAATACACCAGCAACGGATGCCGATACTGCTCCACCTAAAAGAGTAGAGACCCAACCTCCAGCTGCTGCTAAGCCACTCATTATGCCAGCACCACTGAGACCAACCGTTCCTAAACCATATAATGCAGCAAAGGAACCTACTCCACCAATACCAGCACCAATAGCTCCTGCTAAAACTTCAGGAATAGCACTCTCTCTTATGGTTCGTGACTTATCATTAACAGCTGCTGCTGCTTCGTTGACAACATTAACAACCTGCTGTAATGATTCCACACTTTGGAATACCATGTCCTTCTTCTTTTTTATGTATTTGCCCACAAATATACCACCTTTCGTATTTTATCGACAGACACATTTCGCGTCATTATCGTCATTGCAATTACGGTGAACTACAAATGAAACAACATACATATTCGTTTCCTCCAGTGACTAACCCCATGTCTTAAACTTAAGTAACTTTGCGATCTCCGCTGTTTCAGGTAGCTTCTCTGTCTCAAGAATTTGTGTTAAATCAAAAACTCGTGAGCCCATTGGTGCTCTTGGAGTTATCTTCCTAAAATCAGTTTCATAAAATTTCTCTACGAAAAAATATCTTGTAGCATCTAATACATAGCCATAGTTTTTACCATCTTCTCTAGCCCTGTCAATTTGCTGCTTTCTTTCTTCGGTCAATTCTCCAAGTTCAGCTTTATACTCAAGGCCATTTTCTGTAGTAACAGCCGTGATGATTGCATTGATCTTCCCGATAGCTCTTACACTTTTTTCTTTATATAGACCAAGATAGTCGTGTGCACTAAATCCACGCTCAATATCATCATAATAAAGGTTCTCACTAATATTAAAATTAAATGTGGTACCTGCCAGTTGCACTCTCATGCGTTTCCATGAATCTGAAACAATTATGAGTTTATCGTTATAACAATAATTTATGAAGTCGTCTAAAACCTCTTGCATTTCATAATCTCTATCATCTATAACATCTCGTATCGCATCAATAATACCTTCGAAAGTAGTATTAACGTGCATGACAGGATATCTCTGTGTGGCATTATATTTCTTCAACTGCTCATCGAATTCTTTTTTCTTTTCTGGAGCCATCAACTCCGGTGCTAAAGTAATTATTACTTTATACTTTTCATCACCAAAAGATTTCCAATGGCGTAGCAACTGATCTGAATAAAACCAATCAGACATTTTTGTCTCAACAACAATTTTAAAGCTTTCTTGTGTAATAGTAGCATCTGGGATACTTTTAGTACTCTTTTCCTGAAGATTAAAAACAATCTCCGGTTCAAAGGCATCAGAAAAGAATTCTGATTTCAAAAAGCGAAAGAACTTATCTGAAGAGTATGAATAAAGCCGAGACAATAGTAGCATCGTATTTGCTGTGGCGACATTCTCTTTCGCATGATATCTTTGGAAATAATGAATCTTCATAACTATTTGTCCCCCCTAATTTTCTTTCCATAGGTTTTAGGGAAATAATCCTTCCCAAGTAACCAAAGATACTGATCAATTTGCTTCAGGTTATATTTATCCAAGCCATAGAAGTCACGAAAATTAATCAGTATACGTTTGAATTTAATATAGTCTTTCAAATCACCATCTTGGAAATCTGAGAATCCATCACGATTTCTAAAATATCGAAGCACCTCATCGACATAGCTGTCATAAATCGGATAATCGAGTGGATTGTGGTGGCTGCAATACTTTGTGGCAAAGGAGTAAAAATTCTTCTCTGTATCGCCGATATTCACATACTGGATATCTCCAACAAGAGTAACATCTCCAGCCTTAAGCCTCGTATCAATATTCAAAGTACATATGTGCTTAGCCACTGGATAGATTGAGAAAATATTTGTACTATAAAAGTCGTTAAGCGCTGATGCCTTCAATAGGACATCAATAATGTCCGTATTATTTGGACATAGCTCAAAGAACAGCTTATTAAGTGCATTCTCCTGCAGGCGATAGTTCTCAAGTGTATCCCACTTAGCAAGATATAACTCAACCTGTTCAGTTGATGGATGAGAAACATTAACCTCAGTTTTTTTCTTACGTCTATATGTACGATTAACAGTATTATCCTGCTTAGGCGTTGATGTTTCAGCAATTCCATCAGAAGCTAAGAATAAACGGAATCTTCTTAGATGAGACAAATAACTATTAACAAGTGAATTGACATTACCTGTCGAGTTCTCAGAAAGAGCCTTAATTAATGCCTCTTTCGCATCATTCTCAAAAGCAGGCGAAGTTACCGTATTCCAAAACAGGTCTTTACTCCCCTTCCTCCAGAGGTAAAAGGTATCAACATAAGATGTATTTATAGTCGCCTTTGCAATACTCTGACTATGTAGGAATTCTCTATATAAGGCACGTAACTCATCATACGATAGCGTTTTTATTTTGCTCATATCCAATTTCGATGTCCCCTTTATAATATTGTTTAAGCTCTTATTCGTCTTCATTAATTGAATAATTTTCTACCAAAGCAAAGATATAAGCAGAATTTCTTGATTTTCTGCTGACCTCACGTCTAACACCCGTTTCTCCGTTAACCAATCGATCATAATATGAATGTACAAATAAAAAATCTTTCTTTGATATTATCCTTTTCATCGATAGATCGCTGGAAGGCGAATTGTAAATAGCCCTATCAACATACAACCTTCCATCACGGGATGATGCTGTAAACCAAAGACCTGTTTGTATCTCTTCTTCCGAAGATGATAAGCCCGAAATTACATAATTCCATAGTGCTTCACCGTTCATTACTCTGCACCTTTCTTTAATTTGATATAGTTACCGTGGAGGGCCTCAAATAATTCCGGGTAATGCCCACACCTCGCCCTAATCTGTGTATACTGTGCTTTCTTCCCGTTTTTTTGCAAATACAACTTACGTTTGTATATTTCATCTGCCAGCTCAGATGCATGCATTTTCAACCTCTGATAACACTATCTTCATAGCTTCTTGAAGTGTATAGTTAGCATGTTTATCCGGTATATTTTCAACATCTATACCATCAGCATCATACTTCAGCACAATATAAGCAGGCTTATTATCTTTAAGAAGAACGACTTTACCGTTCTTTTCTACGACAGAAAAAACATGTTTCAGATCAGTTCGTAATGAATCAAAAGGTATTAAGCTATCTATTTTTACGTCCATACTTTTCACCTCGACCGACTAGATTTGTTACCATAATTATAATTATACATCTAATTAACTGCCTTATCTATATATTTGTTCATACAGTTACTGTCAATATCTCATTGGCTTTTCCCCTTGTTTTTTTTTATTTTTATGAGTCGTGGCCTTGACATGGAGCCTCTGCGCCCCCTCATACTCCCCAAAAACGCTGGCGGGCGAAATAATCCCCCTTCGGGGGCGCCCGCCTTCGCAATCGCTTAATGAGGGGCGCCTCTCCATGTAAAGGCTCTCCACATCGCTAGCTTCACTCCGACCCTTCGGGCACGACTCACCTTATTCGTTTTCTGCCACAAACCGCTTACCTATCCACAAAATCTCTTTGCCTAGACTCATCAAAATATATAGATTATATGTTCTTATTTCTTTATAATGCTGAGATCGTCTCATTGATCTTCCNTCCAAATTCCCTAAGCCATGCTTTTGGACCGGTCAGACCAGGCATGTGCGCCTGACACCACTCTCCCGTCTCTTCCTGACGACGTTCGCCCCTTTTTGGCCTCCCTGGACCTTTTTGTTCTGTTTCGTCTACCTTGTTGGTTTGCTGAGGGTCTTCTTTTTTGCCGAGATTAAAGATCCACTTTTCAATCCCTTCCCATTCCCCATTGAGGACAGCCGCTCTAACTTGCAGCAGGTTTTCTACCCCTTCTTTGCTCCAGCTCATCCCTCTTTTTTTCATTCGGTCTGCTACAAGATGGTCATTGAAGTTTTCGATGTTTCCTATCCCTCGCGCTTCCTCGGGTACTTTGTCACTTCGATTCCGGTAGTCTTTGAGGCTTTCCCAGTTCTTCAGAATCGTTTTTTCTAGCTTCTGGCTCTCTTTTCTCTTTTCACTATCTTTCGCCTCCCTTTTCTTGGTTTCCATCCATTTTTTAAACCCTTCTTTGTCATCTCCTTCAATCATGGCTTCTAGCGTATCCAGCATTGCAGGCTCCCCAAATCCAAAGACTTGTTTAACCCATCGATGAAAGTGGAATTTGTCGATCTGATGTAGGGATCCTGCATAAAACTCAGCCCCTTCTTTTCCCCAGGATGATCCGTCACTGCCAAAAACGAATAGCCCCACTTTTTCTATTTCATATGTCTTTTGGAGATAGTTGTCTACTTTCTGCCAATATTCTTTGGAGGAGTTGGTGGTGGCGATCACCTTTGGATTCTTAAGCCGGTATTCTCTTTTGATCGGGTTTTTCGCTTCCCAACCTTCATAAATACATCCGTTTTTGATTTCCAGGGTTGTTCCATATTTCTTCCGGTCTTTTCCTTGCAGGCTTACATAGACCCCATCCGATTCAACGAGCACGATCTTGGCTTCCCGCTTCTTTTCGTTCTCCGGCATTTGTTCTCTGTGTTTGTTGATTCGTTCTCCTTGTTCTTGGACCGCTTTGTGAATACGCTGATGACTTACATGAAGCTCAAGTTGTCCTAGGATACGAGCGCTTTGGCGATAGGAGTTCTGTGTGGCTAAAAATGCCGATATCTGACTTAACGTAGGACTTACGGTTTGTTTGCTTTCAATCCCTAATTTTTCATCGAGTGGGTAGCTCCACCCCCCCCTTTGTTTGATAGATCCTCCGCCGATACAGGATTTCTCCAAAGAGCGTTTGTATACCCATTGGGCGTATGCCTCCACTTTTCCCATCTCGTTCTTCACTTTGAAAAATGAGCTCATCGGCTTGTTCAAGTATTTCTTCCATCAACAAAGCACCAAATACTTTGACCATCTTGAAGATTTCCTTCTCCAAATTGTATAAAGTCTATCTTGCCTTCTGCGGCTTGTTGCGATAAACTGTTAATGTAATTAAATAATTCCACGAAAAGAGACCTCCTTAACAAGGGTGTACAAGGTCTCTTTTCGACATTTTAAGACCTTTTTCCTGCATCCCAACCAATGATTATTTTACTCTAACTTCTCCTGTGACCCATCCGTGTGGAAAATCAGAATATAGGTATCAAAAATCTGAATTCTATCAATGTTATTTCTGATTATGTTTTCATCATAATTTCCGTTCGGGTAAACAGTCTCGCCTATGGTATCCTGTATGCATCCTTCGTCCAGAGTAGGGGAGTTAGGGCATGCATCTTTGCCCTTTTCGATCCTCGTAGCACAATCTCCAGACCACCTTGCCTCTCTCTGTTCTTCTTCGGTAAGACGCCCCGCAATCACCGCAAATAAGCAAATTGCCCAAAAAGTATTTTCCGTTATATTTACTGGTACTAGATTCTACTGTGCCATCATCTTTGCTAACGAGTCTTGCACGCTTTTCCATTTCCTCCTGTACCTTGTCGAATACTTCGGAGAGAAATAATAGCTGGATGGCTGTCCTTCACATAATATTTGTTTCGCTGCCCAATATTTTTTCTTTTCTTACCAGTCATAAAATCCTCGGTAAAGGTCTTTTGCAGCATTGTATCGCCTTTGTATTTCTCGTTGGTCAACATCCTCCGAATCGTTTTCGCATCCCAAAGCCCCTTGCCCGTTACTGTTTTAATCTCCTGAGATTCGAGATAAACCTTGATTTGTCCCAATGACAGGCCCTGTAAATATAAGTAAAATATTTTCCTAACTACCTCTGCCTGCTCCGGCACAATTACAACCTCTCCGTCAACACAGTCATATCCCATGAAATTCTTATACTTCGTGAAGATATCGCCTTTTTCGAACTTGCACTGAAACCCCCACTTAATGCTTTCGCTGGTATTCCGGCTTTCGTCCTGTGCCAGCATACCTCTCAGAATTATCTCTAATTCCTTATCCGCGTTGATCGAATCCAGTTCTTCATTTTTAAAATGTATATTAATACCTCGCTCTCTTAAAAATCTTATTATCTTATCTTTAAAACTTCCAGAGTTATCCCTTGACACCCTGCTGATTGATTTGGTGATAATGTAATCGATTTTGCCCTTCGCCTCTTTCCTAAGTATTTTGTCCAGTTCGTTTCTGCCGCTTCGGCGCAACCCATTTTCAATGTCATGGAACACACCAGCAAAAATCCAATCAGGATATTATCAGCGTGGTGTAGGTTTTTATTTGAATCTCAAAGCTTCGTAGTTGTTCCGGTCCGGATGTATTTACCCGGCAATAGGCGGCAACCTTGAGGTTTTTATTTTCTTTAGGTTTAGCAGGTATAATCCTTACATTTTTCATTTTCCTTCATCATTTATGTGAAATGAAAATCCCATTTATATATTACCAAAAAGAAAAGACGTGAGGGTATTCTCTCACGTCAAAAAATGTTTTCACTCATAACCCCGAAACCCCTTTATTTATCAAGTTTTCTGACGTTGCAACAGGATTATAGCTTCCACATGCGCCGTATGCGGGAAGCGACCCCGTTGCCATGGCATCTGTTATAGTCGCATATAACCGCATAAATTCAAGGATTTGGCATGCGTTATATGTTCTGTTCTCTGGATTTACTGTACTTTATCACGAATTTTTGCGGCAGTTTTACGGCAATTACGTCAATGGAGCTAACCCGAATAAGTGGAAAAGTCTGTCCCTAAAAAAATTTCTATGGCTCATATCCGCTATTCGGGGGAATCAGGGGAACAGGGACACGCTACTTGAATATCCTTGCAGCAACTAAATCTATTCGATCTAAATATTTATAATTCAGGAAGACAAGCGTCAATTTAGGGGGATCAGTAACGATACTTGGGGGACATGTGAAGCCATTATGCCCTCAAAGATTCTTTCTCATACATCCTTTCTTAAACTTGTGGGATTCCTTCGCGCAGGTTATTTCAGCAACTGTTCCCTTTGCTTATTTTCCCCGCTCCTGTTGCTTTAATATCACCTTAGCTACCTCTAAAATCATCGACTGATCGGCCTTGGGTCGATTACTCAACAGTTCCAAGAGCTCCCCCAATGCATCTTCTCTTACTATCGGGTCCAGCGAACGAAACAATTCCTCCAATGACAAATTTAAGCCATGGGCGATTTTATACTGACTCTCAATGGTCAGGTTTTTCTCTCCCCGCTCCACTTGTCCTATATATTTTTCACTCAAACCGGCCAATTCACCCAGTTGTTCCTGACTTAACCCTTTTTCTTTTCTAATTCTTCGAATCCGCTCTCCCAGCAGCTTTGCTATTTCCGTCACGTCAACCACCTCAAGGAAAGCTTACCTGAGGCATACCAAACTATTAAGGAACTAAAAATATCTATTTGACCATAAAAAGAAATTAGTAGTACGATTATTGTGGTCAATATTTCCTAGAAGCGATTTAGAATTTTGGCACATGCCTGTGTATGTTAATAATGAGGGGCTGAAAGATAGGAGCTACCCACCTGCAACAATTCTATAATGACCGAAAGGAGACAATCATGACCAAGCTTTATCATTCTGAATTCGTTTCAAACTTAAAAAGCGACATTACTAAGGCAAAGAAATCAATCATCATCATTTCACCGTACATAACATTGCTTGCAGTGGATAATCTTCTAAGCGCTATCACAACAAAGCACCTTGAAAAAATAGTTGTAACGCTCCCCTTTGGAACTGAATATTTAACCGGAGCAGTTGAATTAGAGGCACTAAAGCAGCTTCAGAAGTCCGGATTCAAGCTAAAGTCATTAGAACTCCTTCACTCCAAAATCTACGTGATCGATAACAAAATCGCTTATATCGGCTCAGCAAATTTTACCGGCAAAGGCTGGGGCTTGATCGAGAACAGTAATATCGAAGTGATGGCCAGAGTTCAGCTTTCCGAAGTTGATGTCAACGAGATTAAAGCAACCTATTTGAACCGTTGCAATTCTCTTGAGCTTGAAGAGTTGGAACAACTTATTTCCGAAGGAAGTACCTTGAGGCTGTCTTTCGAACAAATCAAAGAAAAATTAAATGACTTTATCAGAGAAAAAGTTGGCTTGGCTGAAATCAAAAACAAGTATCAGGCATTTCTCCAACACCTTAAGGAACAAAAGAAAATTGCATCATTTGTCCATGAGATGAACACAAAACAGTATGGAAAAAATGTGTTCCACATAAAAAACAAGGAGATTCTTATACCGCCAAGTTAATGTATTCAAGAAGAGCAAGCCCGGATAAAACAAATCCCCATAATTACAGATTTGAACTTAGTATAAGCGCCATCGATCAAGCAAAGAAGAACAACCTTGATTTCATCATGATTCTCGAAGGTTTGGAAGGTAAAGGGAACCGCTATGTCAGACTCCCTGCAACGTTTATGAAAAACAAAATACTGAAAAGCAATTATATTAATCAGCAGTCAAAGCTGCAATTTGCCATAAGCGAGAACCAGAGCGGCTTGTACATTAGATGTTTCAACGGAGCGGGAAAGGAACAGAACAGGTTCAACATTTCCGCCTTCGAGAACAAATTATTTTAGCATGCTTTACGTTGCTAGAATTCTACGAAATGCCTGTGTATGGTGACCATGAGCAGAGGAGGCGCAAAAACTTGAGAAAACCTGCCTACTTCGGGATTGCTCCTCTTTCGGCACTGCCACGAGGAGGGATGTCACACTGAAACTGTGTTTCTTTCACTTTCACAGCAGCCGGAACAAGTCACTTAGTCCAGAATGCAAAGCACAACCATACTTCAACAAATGGAGGAGAAACATGAAAACGAAAATTGTATCCAGCTTGTTGGCCACAATGTTAGTCCTGAGTGCCCTTCTTCCTGCAAATGCTTTTGCGGAGTCGAACATCGTCAATAACGGAACGATCAACAATAACGGTATCATCAACACCGGCACGATTGTCGTCCAATTCGTAGACGTTCAGGTCAACAATTGGGCCTATGAAGCAATTTCAAGCATGAGCAGAAGAAATGTCGTGAGCGGCTACGAGGATGGTTCATTCCGTCCGAACAATCCGATCAGCCGCGAAGAATTTGCCAAAATGATTGCCGTAACCTTTTCTCTTGACTTGTCCGTGACACAAGATGTTTACTATAGCGATGTGCCTCCAACCCGATGGTCATATCCATACATACTGGCTACAAAGGAGTATGTCACTGGGTACTACCCTCCAAAAGGCCAACCGTTCTTCGACCCGACCGCCAACGCAACGCGGGAAGATGTCGCAACAGCCTTGGTGAAAATCATGGGGTTGAGTACGGAAAAATACAGCTCTCACTTCACGGATGAGGACGACATTTCTCCAAAGCTCAGAAAATACGTAAACGTGGCTGCTGATCATAAATTGATAAGCGGTTATCCTGACGGTACCTTCAAACCGCAAAATCCGATTACGCGTGCCGAAATCGCAGTCTTGTTGTATCGGGCGATAAAAGGGATAAGCGACGACGGTAGGGCTGATTCTCCAGATCATCAATCAGAACCAGTTGGGCAATCACCCGATCAGACAGCTGAAAGCCAAAATTCATCGTTCAAAGCGCCAGACCTTTGGGCCGATGTCGTCAAAGATGACTCCCTACCGGGAGAACCAATCACGATTCTTATTAAAGGCGAAACTACACCAAGATCAACCGTGACCATCAACGGAGACAACGTCATGGTAGACCTCGATGGCAGTTTTAGCGTCAATATCCCTGTCACAAAGGACGGCACTTACAATTTTGAAATCAAGTCCAGCTATAAGGGACTCGACACCGTAATAAACAAGAGCATAACGATTACGATTGACCCTCCCAAACTTAGTTTAGAAGAGCCTGACCCGAAATACGTAACCTACAACACAGGCTATAATATCTGGTTCGATTGGGTAGACAAATATGATAGCCAGCCGACATTGTACGTTAATGGTGAAAAAAGGACATACTTGCTTGGCGGCGGTCGTGGAACTAACGGTTATAGCGGTTCATTCCAAGTTAGTCTTCAAAATGGGGAAAATGAGTTCACCATCAAACTGGTTAACAGATACGGAAAAGAAAGCAATACCGTGACAAAGGTTGTGTATCACCAACCAAATAACAGATGAAGGGACTGATAAAGTTGACTGATCAGAACGATGCGCAAAAATTAAACTCCAACTCAACACAGGATGCTATTGACCGGGTGCTAGAGGAGCTTCGGAAGGAACTCAAAGCGGAGGGCAAATCAGACAAGGAAATCGAATACATTTTGGATAGATTCAGTTAGGAAGAATTCGTAACACCCGGTAGAGGGACGTTTCATCAATACCTCTTCCGGGTGTTCGTTCAACCTGCAATCTTGATAAGTCATGGCTTGACAAGGAGGCAATTGTTTGTGAAGAGATTGAAGACGATGAGTTTTACCAGCTTACTGGCGGTTGCTGCATTTGTAACAGTGAGTATCACATTAGCAGTCAATAACTGGAGCATAAAAGAGATATTAAGGAGAATCATGCCACCTAATGAAAAATCAATTGTTCAAAAAGTGGAACGAGAATTTTGGCATGCGATCAAAACTGAAGACTATGAGAGAGCCGGATCACTTGTTGTTCTGTCAACTACCGTACAGATACCGGAAGAAGAGCTTCGTAAATTTCGCAATAAATTGAATCAAGTTATACTTCCTTCAACATTGGATTTGTTTGTAGTGGATCAGTTGGAATTCTCGGAAAAAGTTGTTTCCATAAAAGACCGTTCTGCCAAGGTAGTCTGGATTTTTACAAATTTCTATGAGGGTGAAGTAAATAGCAAAGTGACGTTGGAATTTAACATGATCAAAACTGAAACAAATCAGTGGAAAATTGACCTGCAAAGCTTTCACAAAAAATTAGATGAAAACTTAGACTCAAGAAATCAAAATTCAGTCGATGAAGCTGCAAATGTGGAGACTTCGAAATCAGCAATTGGAAAGGAGACTCCATATCCAACAAGTCAACAACCACAACAAAACGAACCAAGTGCACCGGAAGAAGATGCCGTTCTTTCTTTGGAGGGCTGGATCGCAGGAGAACGGTTCTCGGAAGTTCAACACAAAATTCCTCAGAATGTATCCATTGAATACGATAATTTGTGGGATACTTACATAATTAATTTGGAAGGAAGCTCACTCCAATTCACAGGCGGAGGAATTTTGGATTTCATACTGGTTTCCAAGGACGGTTTGGGGCTAAGCAACGGGTTGAAAGTTGGAGCTTCAGAGGGAATAATTAGCGATTATTTGGGAACACCATCAGCTCTACAATTTAATCCTGATTACACCTATTACGATTTTGAAAAAGAAAACTACGATATTATCATCTTTACCAAAAGCGGTATGGTCGACAGTATACGAATGAAGTATAAAGGCGAATACTCTCAGCAAGACCAAATCGCCATCTCCAAATTTTATAAATCGATTAATAATAACCCAGAGAATGGAGAACACGAATCGACAGCTTCGTCTTCCGGCCAAAAAGTGCAGACACAGGCAAAAAAATTTGATAAGCAGGAACTAAATAACATATGGCTTGATCTTGCAAACAAAGTTGCAAGCTACACGGTTATTACTCGAAGCAACAAAACGGATAATGAAGTACTGAAAAAATTAAATGAAGTTTTAGATGAACTAGAAGATATCTTATCGCTACTGGAAAGTTCCGAACATGAAAACGACGATAACTCTTTGTACTGGAATGTAAGGAACCATGCCCAGCAGGTGGATGATTTGTATTTTAATAAAGCTTGGGGGCTACAGCTTAAAATAAATGGAGAAGAAGAAAAGGTCTACTCCCCTTTTCTAAAAGAAGCCGATTCCATAGAAAAATCACTTTATAAATAAGCATTTACCTATATCGATGAGCTGGGGAACCATTGGAACCCCGGCTTATTTTTATAATTCGTTCCCAAGATATCTTCCTCCCCTGCTACTTCCGAAGCCGGTGATTTTTCGGAAATCATCAACAAAGAAAGGACTGGTTAAAGTGCATCTGACCAAGCAAGATAAAGAATGTCTAATTGCCTTATTAAGATATCACTTTGGACACAACCGTGTAACAAGCATTAATGAAATTAGGGATGAAATAAGAAAAGCAAACGCAACATTAGCCGCAAAGTTGAAAAAAGCAAGTAAGCACCTTGGTTTCAAAGCTTACCTGACAAAATACTTTCTCAAAAACTTCATTAACGAAGGCTGGCTAACTGTAACCAATGAATGTATACAGGTGAATTTATCTCCCACTCGCTGCTCATTTTGCTTTGCGGCTATTGAGGATGTTTACTTGATTGATATTGATTTAAATCGATACTGCGGTTGGAACTGTGCCGAAAAATCGCCTTACTATTGCAAACCGTATGAAAGTAACTTGGACATGTACAGCAGTCTATTCGAGCGATTTTCAGAGTGGTTGCCGCTATGCCGACAACTAACCGCAAACATATTAAATGCATCAACCAGTGAGGGTGCGAAAGAGCTATTATCTGAAATTGGTAGATATTTGGATGACGTGTATTGGGATGATTTTCTTCCTCCTCACGAAAACCGAAGCTGTATTGATTCCGAGATTTACCGAATGCTGACGACGCTCCGGAAACAAGCAGACAACCTGCAAAAGCTGATACATGACATTGAAGATACTGCCAACAGTTCAAACCTTTGTGTCCAATGCGCAAAACCAGTCGATGAACGGTACGTGGTTAATCAGAGAGGGCAGTATTTCTGTTCGGAAGAGTGCCACGAAATCTATCATGAACTTTATGCCGATGAATTTAAGGAAATGGATGACGATCACCCGTATTACTTTGATTACTCATCCATCCGACAGGAGTTTATTTACTGGACTGAATGGAAGTCGCTCCTTCAAAAGAAGGCCGAGTCCTGTTGTTACCTGAACGCCCATGCCCAATGGAATGCAGATGATTTTATTGACGAACTGGACGACATCATATGGGAATACAGAGATTATATCCAAACCGATGGAGATGACGGCATATTCGCCAGAGAGATTTACAACTATACATTGAAGTTGCGGCACATTCAGCAGCAGCTTTTGAAATGGAGACCGGAACGAGCCATTTATTACGGTCTCTATTTTTATGACTGTGAGCCGAACATAACCGAAAAACTGCTTGAAGAGATTCGAGCGGCGGAAAGTGATGAGGTTGTTCAAACCTTAGATCAACATTCACACCCCTTTCATGAGCATTTCGATTACATTTTTAAAACGGCACAGGAGCGGGACAGTATATTCAGCCTGCTTTCACCCTATTTTGAGAGCAAAGGATTTCATTTGAGGACTTATTCCGCCCATTTATGTGACGGAGGCTGTGGCGATTATTTGGATTTGAGTGATAGTCTCTACTGGCAAAACGGATGGTTTTATTGCGAAAGCTGCCTTGATAATTATGACGTTGGAGAACTGAGTTTAGACGGATTAAAGCGCTTGCTTCGATACTTTGAAGAAAATAACGAAAAACTTCAACGCATTATTTACGATGAGTCCGGGGATTACGACCGTTTCAAAAGTATGATTCGTAGAGCATGTCGGATTCATCAGATTGAATTTCCCGTTTGGGTTGAAAAATAGAGTTGTGTGCTGCACAAATGCTGTTAGAAACCTCTGTCTGTTGAGTAGAGTTAGGGGCCGGGAAGCGCCAGCCCCTTCTCAACAGACCCTCACCCGCCTTAAAACGTTATCCCCCCAAATGAGCAAGTTCTTTTTTTTCACCCTTTTCCCTACAAGAATCCCCTTCATTGCCCATCGTCGAATTGAAGAATTGTGCAGGAGTATGTCTTCCAAGCAACCGATCAGAACAAAACATGAACTTCGGAAGAAGGAATTGTAAAAATAAATAAATCTTTACTGTTTAACAAAGTACGTGGCAATATAAAAAGCGAAAAAAACAGAAAAAACGATAAAATCCGAGGCGAATTAAAATGTTCTATTTCCGTTGTACGGGATTGGCCCCTCCCCATTGGTTCTATCTGGAACATAAGGCCGTCACAAGCTACCGGCAAAACGGTCTTAGGAAATTTGGACAAATCCTTATTAATTTAGGAACGTTTGAGGTGAGTTCGATGCGAACACTTTATCCGAAAGCTTTAGCCGAAAATCACTTATCGTTAAGTATATTTGACCTTTATAAGTCCCGTCTGCTTGCCACAGGGAATCAGATTCGTTGGACTTGGCTGAAAAATCATTCCTCGTTGGCCACAATATCGCTGTGGATTCGCAATGATTCAATCCTTATCGCAGGAAATTCAATAATGATTACAACAGTCAACCTGACTCACACAGCTTGCAACTATGGTGGAACACGTCCTTGGTTTAAATGTCCGGCCTGTAGGCAACGTGTAGGTAAGCTGTACTTGGCGAACGGGATATTCCGATGTCGAATTTGCCATAACTTAACATACAAGAGCTGTCAAGCATCTCGCAATCATCTGATGCAGTTGCTGCTTCACGGACAAAGAATTAAGAAAAAGCTATTTGAGAAAAAATTGCTAAATTCGAAACGCGTTCTTATTGCCCGTCCAAAAGGTATGCATTCTTCCACTTACACTAAACTTCAGAAAGCATTTTTTCGTTCAGAAAGATGTTTGTCACAAGCGATTTACTGCCAGATGGATTTAATACAGAAAAAGATTCATCAGGCAAATGCTCATCATTGAGTACCTGTTCGACACGTTCCGTACTAAAAATATCGCGTGGAGGTAATGAAAAATGCAAAAAATGGTTTTCACTGTGAAGGAATTAGCAAAGGTGTTAGGCGTATCTCCTACGACTATTTATAACGAAGTAGCTGCCGGGAGAATTCCTCACTTTCGCGTTCGGTCGCGTATTTTGTTTAACCGCGACGTAATTGAAAAGTGGACACTCGGTCAACTGCCAACATCAAAGCGAATGTACGAGGAGCGATTCAAATGAACATCGAGAAAATACCACAAGAACTAAAGCAGCGTAATCAATGGGTTTTGTGGAAGTTAGAACAGCGGAGCGAAGGCGGCAAGCCGACAAAAGTCCCCTATCAGGCTATTGGAAAAAAGGCATCTACAACGAATCCGGCTAGCTGGACAAGCTTCCAAAATGCATTAACAATCTATTTGAACCAGCCGGGAGCATACTGCGGCCTCGGGTATGTATTCAGCGCTGATGACCCTTTCACCGGCATTGATTTGGACGACTGCATAGTTGACGGTACACTGACGGGCGAGGCGAGTAAAACCGTTTCTGACCTTAACAGCTACACGGAGCTGAGCCAATCCCGGTCCAGTGTTCATGTGATTGTAAAGGCCAAACTGCCCGGCAAGAAGAACCGAACCGGCAAGTATGAGATGTATGATCAAAACCGCTATTTTGCTATCACTGGCGATCATTTTACCGGTACGCCTGAAACCATCGAAGAACGGCAACAGGAAGTGAATACATTGTACGAACGTTTATTTGGAATTGGTAATATTCCCAAAAAGCCGCCTTTTGTTGAGGATATTTCAAGTAACCAAACCGTCGAAATGGACGATCAGGATATTATCAACATTGCGGCAAGAGCAAAAAACGGAGAGAAGTTTGCTTCCCTATATTACCAAGGCGATTGGCACCCATATTACAAAAGCCAATCGGAGGCAGATCAAGCGTTATGCAATTTGCTGGCATTCTACACGAAAAACCCGGAGCAAATTGACCGGCTTTTTCGAAGCAGCGCCTTGAGTCGCCAGAAGTGGGAGCGGGACGATTACCGAGATATGACGATCAGAAATGCACTGGAATGCGTGAAGGCGCAATATAAAGTCAAGACAACAGAAGATGAGTGGTCTTCCCTTGTGGAAGCCCTCGGTGAATATGCCATAAACGATACTGGCCACTTGTGCTGCAAAAAATACGATAAAAACGGCGGAATAATGCTGAAACCTCTGAGCAACTTTGTAGCTCGTATTACCCGCCAGATTTCTACCGATAATGGGTTGGAAAAACATCTTCAATATGAGATCGAGGGCGTCTTAGCAGACGGTCGACCTCTCCCAGCTATTCTGGTCCCTGCCAATAAATTCGGTACCATGGCATGGGTAACTGATTCGTGGGGAGTACTTCCGAACATTAGACCTGGAACATTAATCAAAGATCAGGTGCGTTATGTCATTCAGGGAATTTCGTCGCATGCAGCGGAAGAACAAATATTCTCTCATTTAGGTTGGCGCAAAATTGATGGAAAGTGGGCGTATTTACATGCGGGTGGCGCTGTTGGAGCAGAGGGCGTGAAAGTAAATGTACAGCAAGAAGGCTTGCAGCGGTATAAACTTCCGGAATATACGGAGAACCTTGAAGAAGCGATTGCAGCAACGCTCCGGTCACTTGAAGTAGCTGATAAAGCTGTTACGTATCCTCTTCTCGCAATGGTAGGGCTTGCGCCTTTATGCGAACCGCTCAGAAAAGCTGGAGCAGAACCCAGCTTTATCCTGTGGCTACTTGGCGAGAGCGGCGCGAGAAAATCGTCTATCGTTGCGTTGTTTCTGAACCATTTTGGAACGTTCGCAAATGGCAAGGAGCTGCCAGCAGGCTTCAAGGATACCTCTAACGCCTTGGAGAAAAAGGCATTCACGACAAAGGACAGTCTCCTTGTTGTGGATGATTACCATCCGAAAGCAACAATCCATGAAGCACGGCAGATGGAGCAACTAGCACAGCAACTTTTGCGTGGCTACGGAGACCATCAAGCACGAACACGGATGGCATCAGACGGCACCACCTTACGTTTGCAATATAAACCCCGTGGCTGTTGTATTGTAACCGGAGAGGATAAGCCCAAGGCGGGAACGAGCACCACCGCGCGTTTTCTTACCGTCACGGTAGATCGAGGCAGCGTGAACTTGGATAAACTGAGCGAAGCGCAAGATGAATCAGGAAAATTGTCCCACTCTGGACGCGGTTATCTGGAATGGTTGGCACCTAAGATCGAAGAGTTGCCGCAGAAGTTAAGGGATGAATTTCGAACCATACGCATCCTGTCAATGCGATCTGACCAGCACGGGCGCATTCCCGAAACCGTGGCTCATCTCTATATCGGATTTAAAATGTTCACCGCCTACGCGGAAGAAAAAGGCTTGTTGGCCCAAGAAGAACGGGAAAACATGCTGAACGATGCATTTCAGCTTTTCCTGAACCTTGCAAGCCAGCATAATGACGGCATGTTTGAGGAAACACCTGTGAACATGTTCCTAACAGCAATAAACGAGCTTATCGCGACGGGAAAAGCATTTCTCATCAAACAACATTCAACGGCAGAAAGCAGCTCCGGCGAATTAATCGGATACGAAGACAATAGGCATTTCTTACTTATTCCCGAAACCACAATGAACATGGTTACGCAATTTTACCAAAAGCAAAACAGAAATTTTCCGCTGACAAAAGATGCCCTGATAAAGCAACTTGACACCGAGGGACTAATTTATACGACAACGGAAAAGAACACGGACGGAAGCCTCCGAAAAAGAAGAACACCTAAAAAGAAAATTGGAAATAAATCCATGAATATGTTGTGGTTAAAAAAGACGGCGCTTGAACAAAAAGGTGAGAAGGAAAGGTAAGCAGCCCGACGGTTCCCCTTTTTTGGTTATTAGTTCCCCATACAGTATGCATTTTGAGAGAAGTGGGGAAATCAAAAAGCTCAGTAAATACGCAAATATTTCGCTTTGGTTCCCCAAGTCCCCTGCAATTTTAGATATCCGGCTCATTAGGGATGTATTCAAAAAGTTCGGCTATTGTACATCCAAACAAACCGCATAATTTTTCAATTGTTTCAAAGTCAATACGAGTGACCTTTTCATGATACAAGTTAGAAATCGTATTGCGGTTAAGTTTAGTTTTTTCGTGAACATCCTGAATCGTCATTTTGTGTTTGCCCATGAGAGCAGAAAGATGACATTTAACAGGCATTTCGCTCCCCCTTCCTTTGCACTTATTTTATATCACCTTAAATAACATAGCAAACATTTTGATTGGATTATTAAGCAAAATGATTGACTATTCGCTTATCTTGCTGTATATTTTGATTAACATATTAAGTATTATAATTATAAAGTTAATTAAAATGGAGATGTATCGAAGTGCCGACGTACAACAAATCACTGATATTTTACTTAACCCCTGCAATTATAAAAGAGTGCAACGATAAGTCGCAGAACGGCGGTGAAGATGAGATGAATTTCAGCAAAAAAGCTCTCTGGCTGGCCTGTAGCTCCGAATATGGCGAACGCCTTGCCCAAATCACAAGGGAACATGTTTCACTTGCAAAGGAACTGTCCTTAAACGGGCGGTTTATGACCGCAAGAGACCGGGAAATCATTGCTGCTCGCGTTGAATCTTTGCGGCAGGAGCGGGACGGCATTATTTCACTTTTCGAGAAAAACACTCATTCAGAAGAAAGTTATTAGGGCCGGAAATTTAAATTATACCCGCTCCAGCCAAAACAACGGCAAAGCAATATTCAACAGGGGTGATACCGCAATGGCAAACTATCGTCAGCGAGGCAAAAACTCGTGGGAGCTTACTATAAGCCTCGGACGAGGTGTAGACGGCAAATATATCCGGCGAACAAAAACAATCACAGTTGAAGACGAACGCATTCTACGAGCGTCCAAGCGTCTTGAAACTCATTTGGAACAAGAATGGCTTAAGTTCAAAGAGGAAGTCGAAGCGGGAGAATATGTTGCGCCAGCTAAGCTTACATTTAGTCGATTTGTAGAGCTGTGGAAGGAAAAATATGCGGACAGGCATCTTGAGCGGAAAACGCTATACTCCTACATGGTGAATCTGAACACCCATATCTTGCCTTCATTCGGACATTTTCAACTTGATCAAATAAAACCCTTGCACATCGTTGATTTCCTCGAATCGCTGGGGAAAGAGGGAAGCCGTAAAGACGATAGGGCAGGAACGCTATCAAACGGAACGATTGAAATGAACCACAGGGTATTAAAAAACATCTTCTCCCGCGCCGTCGAGTGGAAGGTCATTAAGACAAATCCGGCAGCGGATGTCAAAAAGCCGAAAGTCGTCCATAAAGAAATAATTCCATACGATGAAACGGAAGTACGAACTATGCTGGAAGCCCGTCTGAGTCAAGTCATCGTGGGCACCTTCCCAAAATGATTTAAAACTTTTTTTGCCCTCTCTCACTTGGTAGCGCTTTCGTTTATCATCCTTTCATTTTCCATGCATGGTTTTCCTTTAATTTCCTCTTAACAATCCTTTTAAAGCTCTCCCCGTCGGACTGCTTTGCATAGGCCCCAGCAACAAGCGAATTGTCCCGTCAATACACCCTTTCGACTCTCGTTTCACTTCCCGTAACCACTGGCGAATTGTGGATTTTACAGACGAAACGTTTTGGCTCGTGTCCCCTTTGCGGTTCGTCAAAGGACGCCCTTCTTTCATTTTCATGATCGTTCTGAGCATCGCTTGTACGCCCCGTACGCTCCAACTATACCCTCCGCCTTTTGTCCGCTTCGCCATGATCCGCATTTGCGCCTCCGCGCTTCCCATGGGCCTCATTCCGCTCGTATCGATGCCTGCGTTTCGCAAGGTCTCCCGGTAATCCCGCAGATGTTCCCGATGACGTTCTAAAAACGCCCGGTACTTCCTCCATTCCTCCCGCCATTCTTCCGCAATTTTCGTTTCCGGAACAGCCGTAAGCGTCCCCAACAATGTATCGGAATCAAACGAGGCGAGTGCTTTTCGAACTTTTTCCCATGTCTTGGGCAAATGTCCAACATACCGTTTGAGCTCCCGGGCCACATGAAACCGGTCCAGGGTAAACACGCAATGGTGGAAGTAGGAGGTAAGGCTGCTCCGTCTCCATTCACCACCAGCCATGTCTGTTCATCCACATCGTAATGTTGTACCAAAAAGTCCCCGAATCCTTCCCAAAAATCGCCCTCTCCGGTATGTAAATAATGCCGCTTGGCCTTCAGCCGGATTCGTCCCCCTTCGTTTTCCCAGCCCTCGTGTACGACGGCAATGCGGTTTTCCATCCCGCGGCGTCGATCACGCTGCAGTTTGGTGTACAGTCCGTCCACCTCCACAAACAAGACCCGGACGGGACGCCGTTCATTGTGAGCAGGTTCTGGGCGTTCGGCCTGTTCGATGAGTTTGTCCCGGATGGCTTCATGACTGAGTACCGGGTATCCCAACAAGGTTTTCAGACGCTGGGCGCTATCCCGGTACGACGGCCCCTGGCTGGCAAACTGAATCGCCAATTCTTCCAGGTAAGGACTGAGTTTGTCCCGCCCCTCATACTGCAGCATCTGATCCAGCAAAAAGACGTGTTTCCCGGTCTTTCGGTCCAGATACAATCGCCGCTTGAACCGCACGGTACCAAACAAAGTCTCGATACTGATTTCCCGTTGGTCTTTGAGGCGAAAGCGAGTGGAATCCCGATGTTCCATAATCCAATCGTCCAGCGCCTCCAAAATCCGACGCATCCCCTCGGCAAATAGCTCCTGCAATCTGCGAAACAAGGTGCTTTCAAGATCTTTTATTGTGGGAAATTTCGTGGTAATCTTTTGCATAGAGGCCCTTCTCCTTTCTTGGTGTGTGTTTTTTTGTCCATTTAAAACTATACCAAGGAGAAGGGCCCTTTTTCTATATCCGGGAATTATTTTTTATTCATTTTCTCATTCCCTCTGCCCACGAACATTTTACTCTAACTGGAAGCCCTCCAGCGAGAGCCGTATCATTGGCGCATGATGATCACGTTGGCATTGACTACCGGAATGCGCCGTGGTGAACTGCTCGGGCTGGAATGGAGGCATATTGACTGGAAATCCGGCGTTATCGACGTTCAGCAAAGCGTTTCAATCTCCCTGAAAGGCGAGATCATTGTCAAAGAACCGAAGACAAAGAATTCCAAACGGAAAATATCGTTGCCACCTTCGGTCTTGGAGGAATTGCGAGATTATTACGCATATCGTGTGAAGGAGCGGGACAAAATCGGAGACGCATGGAAAGGCTGCAATGACAGCGAAGGTAACGAACGGCATTTTGTATTCTGTCATATGGACGGAACCCCGTTCCATCACGAGCGTCCCTACCTGTGGTTTCGGCAATTCATCAAGAAAAACGGTTTCCGATATATCCGCTTCCATGATCTGCGGCATACATCGGCTACCCTGCTCATCAACCAAGGCGTACACGCCAAGGTCATCGCAGAACGGCTTGGACACGGCAGCATCACCACCACGATGAACATCTACGGCCATGCCCTGCGCTCCGCCGACCAAGCCGCCGCCGATAAGTTTGAAAATCTGTTTTCGCTTGATGCCACTAGGGACGAGAAAAAGACGTTGGGGTAATAGTTGCCCGGCGTCTTTTTCTTCTTAGTTTCATAATGCAACCCTCTTAGGGAATCCTTGAACAGCATTAGCCCATTCTTCCTGTCCACGATCTACTTCCGGCATTGGATGTGGGCGGCGACACATATGGAGGATGACGATCATGTACGAACCGTTGCCAATCAGGAAAACCAACTGCTGCTGCCCAGTGATATCTTCTTGCCGTTTGGCGGTCGTCTGAATTTGGATAATCGCTGGATCAAGTTCGCGCAGCTCATCCCATGGGCGAAGGTCGATCACAAGTATGCCAAGTTATTCAAAAAATCGTTTCGCTGTCAGCATGCCGTGTCCGTGCGCATGGCACTCGGTGCCTTGATAATCCAAGAAAGACTGCAACAGTCCGATCGAGAGACGGTGGAAACGTTTGTTGAAAACCCGAGTCCCCAATATTTCTCTTGGTTTTCAAGCTATTAGGAGCGTCTGCCGTTTCATCCTTCGCTCATGACGCACTTTCGTAAGGAGCTCTGCGAAAAGGTGATTGCAGAAGTCAATGAATGGATTGCCGCAGAGGGTAATGATGACGGTGATGCGAAGCCTTCGGCTCACGCTGGACCAAAACAGAAACAGACTCGAATCAAGAGATGCTGCTGCTTGACGCAACCTGTGAACCGGCCGACATCGCGTATCCGACAGACATGACGTGGTTAAACGAAACTCGCGAGAAACTGGAAGCGATCATCGACGTGCTGCATGCGCCGCACGTAGGAAACCGGCCAAAGCCATGCACGTACCGAAAAAGAGCGGCGCTTGTATCTAACCCTGCCAAGCAACGTCGGTTCGGTCATAGGATACTGCGCCGTGGAATAGGCAAACAACTCGCTTTTATCAAACGCGATCTGCGTATTCTGGGGAACTGTCGATGACGCATTGAAAGGCGTTGAAAAGCGGTTATCCGATATGGCTCTCTTGATAAAGCACATCACGGCGTACAGTCAAACAAAGCCTGCCTATGAAAAATACCGTAGGGCAAAAGAACAAAGAACGTTTCCGGGCGGCGCACGAAAGCAACATTATCCTCCATGAAGCCGCCCCACAGTGTTAAAGCCCGCGCGACATGCTCCCGCCGTGGCCACGATGCAACCGGAGTATGAACGACTGCAACAGGAAAAGGAAAGGCTACACGGCGCATATGGCAAACTAAAACAAATGAAGCAGTACGGCCCTATTAAAAACAATGTAGACATCATTTAACCGATAATTACTGGTATCTGTTGTGGCACTAACGTTATTTATCTGCTACAATTTTCTATATATGTTATGGAGTGATTGCATGGATACACTATTGTTTGGTAACGGAATTAACATACAATTTGGTGGTGTTGATAATCTAAATAAATCTATTATTTTGAGAGCAATTAGAAATACAAAAGAAGCAGATTTCCCCAAGCATATCATTGTAGATGAACCGGAGCTAATCCTATCGTTGTTAGGTTATCTATTTTTAGAAGTGCGGGCTATACTTTCTAACCAATATGATAAATATGCTTTTACAACTGATGAGAAATTTGCCCTAAATGATTTTATTCGTAGGTATGGAAAATATGGGAGTTTATCTATTCCCAATATAGGCTTTGAGGACTATTACTTAATATACGACCTCTTTTGCTATAAGAAAAAAATAATTAATCCTGAAAAATATTATATCAGAGAGGCTCTAAAGGCTTTTTTTCTATATTCTATTTATAATCAGGGAAAAGTTAATGAAATCTATAAACATTATCCTGCGTCATTAAAAAAATTCTTTGCTAAGTATGATTATCTGTTCACAACCAATTACGATAGAAATGTTGAAACCTTTGCAGAAAAAAATGTTAATTACTTACATGGAGCATTTCACATAAAAGCCGATGTTTACAATCAAGAATCGTTAAGGAATAAGTTAAGTGATAGCCCAATGCAAAATTACAATCTTGATGAAGATTTTTATTACCTCTATTCAAATGCTTTAACTACTTACTGTGGGAACTCCAAACTTTTTGTGATTAAGCAAGGGATGCAGGCGAATGAAGCAGTAGAAAAAATGGCTTGCGCCTATCAAGATAACCCTACGATAAAAAAGTCTGTGGATGAATGGGAAAATGACACAAATGAATTAGTGAGAAAACTTAGTGAAGCCACTAAACTAAAATGTAATAATCCGGAGTTGCAATTTAGTGAAACTTATCCTATTAAGGAGTTTGAATCTATTAGTGGCAACCTTACAGTGGTCGGATTATCTCCTAATAATGATACTCACATATTCAAAATGATAAACGACAATCCTAATATAAACGAAGTCAACTATTATTTCTATGATAAAATAGAAAAGGTACAGATGGGCGAGCTTATAACAAACCATACTCTTAACTTTTTTGATGTTCGCTTGCTGTGGCGAGAATATAAGTAGGTGGCACATGGATATTGAAAAAAGAAATAATATACTTGAAGCGTTAAAGTGTTTGACAGGCAGTATTATGTCGTACGAAGATATTATGAATGAGTATAATGCTCTAACACCCCCAAAGCGCACCTACATTTATTCAAAGGTTCATCAAATTGTAAAGCATATGCACGCGCCTTTTGATAAAGCTCAGCCCTTAATTGTTGTATCAATGAATGTTTTAGCAGCAGAAGAAAACATTGACCCCGCAGTTGCTTTACTCATTTATACAGAAAAGAAGAATAAAAAAGTTCGATAGCATATAAACACATGGAGCGAAAAACCGATAAGGCCATAGTGTTCCTGTTTTGTATGGAAAAATAACGCTTATACCGTTATTGTTTGAATCGGGGGTTATAAGATGAACATAGAAAATTATATTGAAGCCCAATATAGAGAACTGCTTTCTAATAGCACAACAAATGCCGAATTTTCAGAATTATATGCGGGTGTAGAACATGCAAAGTTACGCGAAATATTGGCAACGCTTCATCATGATTTTATTTCCTTGTTTAGAATGATGAACGAGCGACTTCCTACCAAAGATTATGAAGCACACTTCTGGGCAGACCCAAGCCGCAGTCTAATAAAAACAATCGAAATAACATTAGGCTTGTATAATGCACTAAAAAACACAAAGCTTGCTTTTGAGATAAATGAATATTATTCGGGCCTAATAAAAAAATGCCGCGATTTTTTAAGTACAAGCGGTGGAAGCACAATACCCCCACATATGGATAAAATCGATTTATATTATACAATACCGCTTTTTACTCCGAACAGTATTGTAACAATCGACCAACCTCAAACAACAAGATCATTTTCACTAAAACAAATCGGGAGTGGTTCATACGCCAATGTTTACAAGTATTGGGATACGTTTTATGATAAAAATTTTGTGTTAAAACGGGCAAAAAAGGACTTAACACCAAAAGAACTTGAAAGATTTAGACGTGAATTCGACGAGATGAAAGAATTTTCGTCACCCTATATTCTTGAAGTCTATCGGTACGATGAAGCCAAAAACGAATATATAATGGAACACATGGACTATACTCTTGATAGCTTCATCCAAAAAAATAATTCATCTATGGCAACAGGGTTACGAAAGAGTATTGTAAATCAAATTTTGCGGGCTTTTGAATATATCCATTCAAAGGATAGATTACATAGAGATATTAGTCCTAAGAATATTTTGCTGAAAGAATATCACGATATTCATGTTGTGAAAATCACGGATTTCGGTTTAGTCAAAGTCCCAGATAGCTCACTTACAACTGCTAACACTGAATTTAAAGGTTACTTCAATGACCCTTCTCTTGTGGTTGAAGGATTTGATACTTATAACATTCTGCATGAAACATATGCTTTAACAAGGATTGTGTATTTTGTGATGACAGGAAAAACCAATACAGACGCAATACCTAATTTGAAGTTACGGGAGTTTGTAAATAAAGGGCTACATCCAGATAAATCAATGCGTTTCAAGACAACAACTGAAATGATACAGGCTTTTCGGACTATTTCTTAATTAAAAACAACAGGGAGCACGACAACGGTTAAAAGCCATCGTGCCCCTATCTTCATAGCAGGATATATTGACACCAAGTCTCTCAATTTCCACCAAGCAAGAAAAAGAATCGAAATGAATTAACACCGTGATGTATTCCAATGCTCTTTCTGCACTTATTATCTTATATATTCTGCTTTCCTTTTAATTTTACGGCAATTTTACGGCAACCTTCCGAAAACGCCCCTGTTACACCTATTTACAAGATTTGTACTACCCTGAAACGCCTGATATCTCAAGGCTTCTAATCCCTTGTACCACTCCAGACCAGCAAACAGACGACTTCCACATGGCTCGAGAGGATAGAATGAATGTCATTTGAGTATGTCCGTTCTCGGAAACATATCCACTGCATTTTTGACACTATCGGTAGACGGGAACATATCGACTACATTAGCTTAGTTAAATTGAACGTGCTCTTCAGCTTAAAATTGGAATCCGTTTGTTACTTGTATTCACTCGGAACAGGAATATTAAATCTCTCGCACAATAGTTTTACATCATGCATATCATTTTCATCATGCTCATAGCCTAGATGAAATAACACTTGATTTTCAGCATCAATACATCTGACCATTTTATCGCCTATTTTCCCAATACCACTAAATACTTTTGGAGGATATGCTTCTCCTTCAAAAACAATGTATCCTTGTTCGTTGAACTTAAATATATGAAGGTCAATTATCCTACCTTTAGTATCCTTCCAAACCGTGTGAGATGTGGTGGTATATGCTTCTGTAACTTCAACAAAACCTTTTTCTTTTAATATCTCAACAAACTTTTTACTATTACTTTCCTCCACAAATAAATCAATGTCGTTGTGTGCTCTTGTTTCTTCTTCTAATAATGCATCTACTCCCCAACCTCCATCAATCCATATGTTAATTCCATTTTCTTCAGCGTATGTTATTATCTCAATGGCGTCAGTTTTACTTACCATGTAATCCCTCCGTTCAAATTTCTATCTAATTTCATAACATCCCGAAAAGTAGCCATGCTAAATTCCTCCCAGGTAATACTGTTAATTCACATAATCTAACTTAATAGCGCCTTTTCATATCCTCTTCGTAGGCGGCTAGAATACGCTGATATTCTTTTGGGTCATCATTCTCACAGTCCAGTTTTATCACTCGATCCACAATAGGGTCTAAAGAATCAGGGTTGTACCAAGGCTCCTTAATTGTAAGATATATGATTTTTTTGGTTTTTTGACGTTCAGCCATTTCTTTTAACATCTGAATTTCTTTTTCATTTTTTGTTACACTTTGAATCGGCCATATAATCATAAAGTCAAATTCATAATTATCGTATTTTTCACTATTGCCTTTAGTGGTTAGATTATCAAAGAAGATTGTAAGATTGGATAATTTCATTCCTTGCCCATATTTCTTCGGTACGTTAACTTTATAAAGTTCCGCCCATCGAAAAAAATTATCCATTCCATCTTTTGTTGTATGAATTAAATTAATTAGTCCTTTCAAGTTCCCTTGAGAATTCAAAGCTTTAAGAAGAGCCTGATGCTTTTCCTTGTCAGCAATACCTCGTAGTAATAATGTTTTTTCTGTTTCATTGTTCAAGAAATCAATAATCTGATCATATGCATTTTTTACGTCGGACATATTATTCACCCCTTCATTCAAAAATCACTATTTGTTTTTTGAATATACCCAAAATAAAATGCTATCTGTTAGTCTCAAACAAAACAGTGCATCTTCAATTGTTGGCGATTCAATAGTATTCTCATTCCTATGAGTCCCGTAATCAGACATCATAGAGTAAATCATATAAATTGTTTTGGTCTTTGTCAGCTTTCCATCTTTATTTTCGTTAAAAAAATCTGCTAAATCTTCTTTTTTTAGATCTGATTTAAGAGCCCTATCTAAGTCGGCGACCGTTGCAGTTGCACTGTCTCCGCTAGTGTTAAATACACCTCTCATCCACTTTGCGAAATTTTCAGTCCCTTTATATTTTGAAAATATACTTACGATACTTGTCCTACATGATTCAATACAAGCTCCTGAATGACCTTGTGTATAAGCATCAATTGCCGATTTGTAAGCATCATATACTTCTTTGTGGTTACTTTTTATCCATGATTCAACAGAAAACATCTCACTTACTCTGGCAAAATCACTTTCCATGCAAGCAGAAACTTTAACTTTATCAAATTCAATGGTTATACTTAACCCTAAAATCTCGTATAGTTTAGCTAGTTCTTCAAAGTCTTCATCGCTTTCTTCAGAAATATATCTTACATTGAAAGATTTAGTTATTTCTTTTAGCAGATTGATGATATCCTCATGCCTGTTTTCCTTATATAAATCCGAGAAAATACTATCTAAACCTAGAAACACATCGTATTCCTCGTTATTATTCTCAAATTTGTGTGCATAGCCTTGATTGTAGAAATAAGGTACTAGGTAGTCTATATATTTTTCGTAAAGGTCATTAAGCCCCAAGCATTTTAATCTGGCCTTAAATTCTGAATTTTTCTTTATAAAAAATCCTGGTCTGCTAACAATCTCTGCAATTTTTGAAAGAATTATTTCTTTATCATTCATTTTTTCACCCCATCTATGTTCATAAATCTATTGCTTTTTCAAAGCAGATAAAACCATCTCCAAATACTCCTGCCAATAATCACTATCGCCTTCTATGTCGTAAAGCCAATAATACATTAACAGTATTTCAAATTCTTGCTTTCTTCCTTTTGTGAAGGATTTTTTCGGCATCTTTCTATATAGTGAATCAAGGTTAAAGAGATTACTTTTCTGCTTATAATCGTAGTCGTACTTCCTCCAAGTATATTGACTCTTCTTTCTATGCGTTGATGGCCAAAGATCCTCGTTGTCATAAAAACTACTTATCCAACCATAGGCAAAGGCAAGAATATTAACCTGATACTTTGCCCAGGCTTTATCGATCCAATCAGTTATTTCTTCTGTTATTGATGGTATTCCGAAATTAAACCTTTGTTCGCTTTCTACCCTATGATAGTCTTTTATAAAAATAAAAAGCATCTCTGTTTGGTCCTTAAGAAACGGCAACTTTTTAATGAGCTGCGAATAGCAATCATAGGAAGCATTTCTAAATTCACTATCAGTACTATACAGAAAGAAAAACTCATTCGCCTTCATAATATTTCCAATGTGTTTGTGTATTTGCTTTCCGTATTCATTGTAAATACCAACAACCCATTCTCGAACTTCAGGGTCATACTCCCTAAGCTGCTTCCGATACTTATCTAGCTTTTGATCATGGAGTACCGTTTTTTCTTCGGCCTCGGTAATATTCAAATAATTACTAAAATACTCGAATACATAATCAACGCAAATTCTCATATTTTGTGTACGGGCATCAATGTCAAATTCATTGAGCTTATCCTCTTTTTTTCTGCGTGCAATGTATTCCTCTATACTTAGCATGTATTCACCGCCTTTCATATATGATTTTTCTATTCATTAATGAGATTTATAAAAACTCATTACAAATTAATCTTTTTGTATCTTTGCTGATTTGAAGAAGTCTTTTCAATAGCCTTTAAATTATCATTCATTTTACTAACCCGATTAAGAAATAAAGTTCCAAGCAAAAGCCGGTCCTTTCTTGGTATCCTGTTCCATACGTAACCCTTAAACAGATCCTTAACTAGAAAGACTTCACCTTCATTCAACTTTTCAGTTTCTCTGATAGCTTGTTCTAGTAACTCGTTAACATCAATCATCTTGTCCTCTCCTTATCAATAATAATATCAACAACATTGTTAATAATATTATATACACACTACTAACTTTTTTCAATTACAAAATAAAAACCGCCAACCAAAAGAATTTATCTCCTGATTAACGGTCACAAATGAGTTATTTATTTTGTAAATAGTTCGCAATTGTATAATATTTCCTTTGTATCAAGTAAGGTAGCTTCTTCTATTCCTACATTATTGACTTTCATAAAGGATTGTACCGCTTGGTAACCCACTGCATAACCAGCAAATGGTGATAAGCCAACAGGTTGATAGCCCTGTTCTTTTGCAATAGTGTCACCAAACATATAACTACTAACCTCAGCAAATCCTTTAACATCTAGTGACTCCTTTATTATCTCTGTTGAATATTCCAAGTCCTCTTTGTCAAAAGAAGTAACCCAAGGTCCTAAAAATTCATCACCATACAGTTCTCTTGCAAAAGACTCTGCCAACCCCTCTATAATTAAGTAATCACCAACAGTAACGTTCCCATGATCCCAATCAAAATATGAAAAACGGATATTATGATGAAATTCATGTGCAATTACAGCAGGTATCTTCGGAATATTATAGGAATTAGGATAAATAGATACTTGAATAAAACCTGGGATTCCACCGAACCCACAATATCCCTTTTGCAATTCGAGCTTTTTTGGATCAGCTATATACATTCCAAATTTTAACTCATCGGCATTTATTTTCAGATTATTTTTTTGAATAAAATTAACACAGATCTTCAAAGTGTCATAGGCAGTTTGAAGAGCTTGAATTTCTTTTAGCATCTCTAACGCAATCTTTCCAGTTTCGGTATTTGATATATCAAGGTAACCAAGCATTTTTGTAGCCATTATTACGTCATATCCATTAGGTTGATTTGCCTTTAATGGAACGTTAATGATATTCCACATTTTTTCAAAGGGCTTCATCATTGAATATCGATAGAAGTCTTCTCTCTCTTCTTCCATACTAAATAATTTTTCATATTGTTTAATTGTATCTTCAATTACTATTTGCATTGCTACCACCTTTCTTCTTTTGATTTACTGAAAAAATTTTCATTGCCTCACTCATAAACTTGGCCAATCCTTCACTATACTGATCAATGTTTTGTGTAAAGCGTTCATCTTCAATATAGAGTTGGCCTAATCCTTGGAAGGCATCAAGAGAATACTTACCAAAATTCTTATTTAAAAAGTCATACCATTCTTTAATCGTTTTTTGTACTTCTTGCGAGTTAGGAGAATAATTGCGAAGTTGTACAAGTTTATTGAAAATCACATCCCAATTTTGAGATAAATCTTGTTGTTCATCTATAGCCATGTCTCTTAATTTTGCGCTTATCTCATCAACAGGTTGATCCCCCCAACGCATGCGAGCCTCTTGTTCATACTGGTTGAGTCTAAAGTTAATACCCTCAAACCTTTCTTCGTTCGACATTTTAATTTCTCCCATCGTGTGTTTAATCGTTTTATCAATGGTTTCAATCATTTTATCGACTCTATTTCGTTTCTCAATTAACATTTTCCGTTGTAAGATTAACGCTTCCTGTTGATTAAATGAAGGGCTATTGATAATCGTTTTAATCTCCTTCAAGGAGAAATCAAGCTCTCTGAAAAATAAAATTTGCTGTAATTTTTCAAGATCCTCTTCAGAATAAAGCCGATAGCCAGAATAGGTGGTTTCTTTTGGAGTTAATAACCCAATCTGATCATAATGATGAAGTGTACGAACACTAACACCAACCAATTCAGCTACTTCTTTTACTTTCATACTCATGTCTTATATGCACCTCCTTCAGTTGTCATTATAAAGTATCACGTAACGTAAGGGTCAATAGTTAAATGAGGTAATTCAAACCCTGATCTTGCAGAAAAACCACCAACCAAGAGAATGATTTATCTCCTGACTGACGGTCAGCCACTAATGTTATATTTCTATGCCTATCTCAATCCCAGACTTGAATTCAACGGTGAGCTTATCTTCATATATCGTTACTTTCTCAATAAGTCGCCTTACTAACTGTTCATCATACTCCTCCAATTCGCAGGATTGTTCATTCAAGAAATCAGTCATATCAGCGATTCGTTGCCTTTTCCCTTCTCGCTCTGCATTCTCTACAAGTGCATTTTGCTTCAATTCACGAAGGTGGTAAATTTCATCAGCCACATCCTCATAGTCATTCTTTGACTTTGCTTGGATAAGAAGCTGTTGCTGTAATTCTTCCAATTTGCCATCAATATCATCGGTGGTATGATCATTTTCTTCATTAAATATAGTAGCTATGTTTTTCTGTAAGGTTGAGAGGAATGGTTCTTTGTTAGCCAAAAGTTCGTTAATAGCCTTAACCACTGCTGTCTGCAATGTTTCCTCATTTATGGTAGGGGCAGTGCATTCAGAATCCTTCTCCTCCAGACGGCTGACGCATCGCCAAACAATTGACTTGTATCCTCGGTTATTCCAATGTACCCGTCTGTAAATATCACCGCACTGTCCGCAGTAAACAATACTCGATAAAGCATACTTACTGCTATATACTCTCTTTTTACCGCCCTTGCCACCCCGAAGATTCGCTCTTCGAACCATCTCTTCTTGAACCTGCATAAAAAGGTCGCGTGGAATGATAGGCTCATGGCTGTTTTCCACATAATACTGGGGAACGATGCCGTTATTCTTGACTCGCTTTTTAGAAAGGAAATCAACCGTATATGTTTTTTGTAGAAGGGCATCACCGATGTATTTTTCATTCTGCAGTATCTTTTTCAGTGTTTCTGGTCTCCATTTGGCTTTGCCTGCCGCTGTTAGAATACCGTCTGCTTCTAGTCCTCTTGCTATTTGTAAAAGGCTGGCTCCCTCTAGGTACTCCCTGTAAATCCGTTTAACAACCTCAGCACCCTCTGGGTCAATCACTAATTGCTTGTTTTCATCCTTGGTGTATCCAAGGAAACGCTTGTGATTCACCTGGACTTCGCCTTGCTGATATCGATACTGAATACCCAGCTTTACGTTCTGGCTTAAGGACTGGCTTTCCTGTTGGGCAAGGGATGCCATAATGGTCAGCATGATTTCGCCCTTGGAATCTAGTGTGTTGATATTCTCTTTCTCGAAGAATACGGCGATGTTTTTATCCTTTAACTGCCGGATATATTTAAGGCAGTCCAACGTGTTTCTGGCAAATCGGCTGATGGATTTTGTGATGATCATATCAATATTTCCTGCCATGCACTCTTCAATCATGCGGTTGAATTCATCTCGCTTTTTGGTATTTGTACCTGTGATGCCATCATCCGCAAAAATCCCTGCCAATTCCCATTCCTTGTTTTTCTTAATATAATTTGTATAATGTTCAATCTGTATGTCATAACTTGAAGCTTGCTCCTCACTATCCGTTGAAACACGGCAATAAGCGGCCACTCGTATTTTGGGTTTGCTTTCACTATTTTTATTATTTCCGATTCGTTTAATTGCTGGAATGACTGTTACATTCCTACTCACTGCCACTTGTTACACCTCGCTTTCTATCAAACTGTAGGCATATTCCGCCTGCTTGTATGGGTCGTCATATTTTTGCACTAGAGGTTTTGCTTTGAACTTTATAGGATAATCCGTTTCCGGTTCGTCTTTAGGTTCCCATATCCTTCCTAGCTTTTTTGCTCGTTTTCGTTTTTCTACTCTTGCTTTTTCAAAGGTCTCCTCATCAATAATTGGAGGGTAGAATTCATCGCCAAGGTAGTGCTTGTTTTGCAACATCTTACTTGCTGTGGCGTGGTAGCAGTCTATCCCGGCTTTTTTAGCAGCCCCCTTCAAAGAAAGTCCTGCCAAGTACCCTGAAAATAATTCCCTTACTTTTTCCGCTGCTATATCATCTACAACAGCCTTTCCATCTTCAATTCTATATCCATAGGGTGTGTGACCCATTAATTCACCAACCTTTCCTTCAATGTGATTCCACATTTTAATTCAAATCCGACTTCCTCTCGTGAAAAAACAATAATCTTTTCTACGTAATTTTCAAACAGCTCATCCTCATAGGCTGTGAGCATTTTGGACTTAGTGGCAAACCTAAGTAGATGATTAACTTCCTCTACCTTAGCAAGATTTCCATTGACGAAACGAGTAAGTTGATCCTTTTCAGCAAGAAGCCTTTCTCTTTCTTGTACCAGTGAGTTCTTTTCCTTATTGTAAAGAGCAGGTTCCAGATATCCTTTGGCCATTAAACCCGTAAGCACCTGGCTCTGCTCCATGTTGTTTTCAATCTTAATTTCCAACTCTTCAATTCTATGAAAACTCGCTGCATTGTTCTGGTTACGTAACCCCTCCAAAAGTGGTCTTAATATGAACTTCTGACCGAATATGAGTTTATTCATCATCGTAACAAATGCAGTCTTTATATCATCATCTCGTATGAACTGCATAGAACATTCCGTTATATTGCTTATATGCTTACTGCAACACCAAGCGATGTATTTTCTTCCAGATGAATGAATCCGTCTTTTAAAGGTACTGCCACATTCAGAGCAAATAATTGTATTTGATAATCTAAAATTGAGCCACTAAAGCGAGGTTCGATCACAATAAAAATGAGCCACGGCATTTCCAAATCAAATCCTCTCTCTTATGATAGAAAGCGGAAGTCAAACTACATAAGAGGGGAAGAAGAAAAGGATGATCACCATGGCTCAATACCATCATATCAAATTTTTAAAGGAGGTTGAAGGATTATCGCAAAGACAAATTGCGAAACAACTTGGGATTTCACGAAATACCGTCCGCAAGTACCTATCGAATCAGACAGCTCCAACGGTCATTCAACGACAGAATGTATATCGGACCAAGGAATATTCCGCTGAAACAAAACGAGTACTCCCGAT